>JAYPGD010000548.1:0-363 GCA_038126655.1 Verrucomicrobiales bacterium | reverse complement strand
AGGATCTCCTTGATGGTCTTGGCTCCCCGGATGTCCGGCTCCACTGCGGGCACGGCCGCTGGCGGCTTGGGCGGAGGGTCGCCCACGATGTTCTTCATGATCCAGGCGCCGCGAATCACCGGCGAGGTCGTCGTGCCATTGGCCGTGACCTTCATGATCGCCCCCTGGGTCATCAACCCTCCATGGGGGCTCCACTCCGGCAATGGCGCCTTGCGCAGTCCCGATCCCTCCACCGACTTCAGACCATAATGCCGCGCCAAGCGATCGTTCACGAAGACGAAATCCGCATCGACC
The DNA here is from genome assembly GCA_038126655.1 of Verrucomicrobiales bacterium. Classification (GTDB taxonomy): domain Bacteria; phylum Verrucomicrobiota; class Verrucomicrobiia; order Limisphaerales; family JAYPEY01; genus JAYPEY01. The sequence goes on along the minus strand of JAYPGD010000548.1, from coordinate 69 downwards.
AGCGTCGTCGCCGGCAGGTTTTCCCGGACCATCGCCCGGAAGTAGGCGCGCGTCTCGCGGCGCATCGAT
>JAYPGD010000547.1:0-3770 GCA_038126655.1 Verrucomicrobiales bacterium | reverse complement strand
CATGGATGTTGGGGCTCGAACGTGCTAAACGCATCCCAACTCAGCCGTGACCAAGCCCATCCACACCCCCATGAGGACCGCGCTGGTCGCCCTTGCGATCGCCGCCTTCTGTCTCCCCGCGACTCCGGCTTCCTCCGCCGAGCCGCCCGCCGTCCCCGGAACCGAATGGCTGCGCCCCGCGGCAGGCGCGGAGTCCACCGCCGCCGCCGAACTGCTCTTGGGCGAGCTCAACTGTTTTTCCTGTCACGCCGCCTCGGACGCCATTCGGGCGCGCGTCCCCACCAAGCAGGCTCCGGATCTTGATCTGATTGGCGCCCGCATTGCGCCTTCGTATCTGGAGCGCTTCCTGGCCGATCCGCAATCCATGAAGCCGGGCGCCACCATGCCCAATGTCTTTCACGCCTCTGAGAATGCGGCGTCCGATCCGGTCATCGATTATCTGACCCACTTCCTGATTGCGCGCGGCGGCGTAATGAAGCTGAGCCACGCGCCCGCGGACGCCTCGCTGATTGCGGCGGGCGAACATCTCTACCACACCGTGGGCTGCGTCGCCTGCCACCCTCCGCAGAACAAAAAGCCCGCGCCCTCCCCGACCGTTCCGTTGGGCCTGCTGGAGGAGAAGATCGGCATCGATCCCTTGACCGAGTTCCTGCTCGATCCCTTGAAGGCCCGCCCCTCGGGCCGCATGCCGGACCTGGGCCTGACCGCCGGCGAAGCCCGTTCGATCGCCGCCTACCTGTTGCGCAAACAAATCGGCAACAAACAACTGCTGAAACCCAACGCGCCGATCGCAAACGGATTCAACTACGAGTTCTTCAAAAGCGCCGATGTCGCGACCGCCGATCTCAGCAAGGTCCCGCCCACATCGACCGGAACGGTGAAAGAGCTCGGCGCGGCCCCGGCAAGCGCCGGACCGGACGCCGCCGTCCTTTACGAAGGCCGTCTGTCCGTGTTCGAAGCGGGCGGACGCAGGTTTCGCTTGTCGGGCGGCGCCGGTTCGCGGCTCGCGTTGAATGGCAGGCCGGTTCTCGCGATAGCAGCCGGCAGTTCCTCAGCCGAGGGCTCCGCTTCAATGGACGCCGGAACCGCGGCGCTCTCCGTCCTTCGCGTCGGGCCCCCGCCAATCAGGTTGGAATGGCTGGAGGCCAACGGCGAGTGGACTGCCGTTCCCGAACAACGAATCACCATTCCGAACGAACTGGTCATGATGCCCCTCCGCTGGCGCGGCATCACCCTCGATCCACAGAAGGTCAAGCTGGGCCGCCAGATGTTCTCGGCCCTGCGCTGCGCCGCCTGTCACAAACTCGAGGACATCCGCCCCATGGTCACCGCCAAACCCTTCGACCGCCTGAAGGTCTACTCCATCGTCGGCTGCACCGGCGACCACGTGAAGCAGAGCGTCCCCAAATTCGAGTTCTCCGATGAACAGCGCAAGACGCTCAAGGCGCTTGTCCGCGGCAAGGCGGCGTTGGCCGGGGATCAACCCATCAAGCAACGCGCGGCAATGGGCCTGGCCCGCTTCAATTGTCAGGCCTGCCATCCGCGCGGCGGCATCGGCGGACCGGACGCCACGGAGAAACATTGGTTTCAGTCCCGCCTCGCCGAGAATGTGGGAGAGGAAGGCAGCCTGCCGCCATCCCTGGACGGCGTCGGCGGAAAGTTGAAACCCGAGGCGCTCGCGGAGATCGTCGGCGGCGACAAACATCGCGTCCGCCCCTATCTGAAGACACGGATGCCGCAGTTCGGGAAGGAGATCACCGCGCAGTTGACCGCCGACCTGGTTGCGCTGGACAAGCCGGCCATTCCCGCGTCCGCACCGGCGTATTCGGACAAGTCAGCGGAAAGCGGTCGCGCGCTCGCCGGCACAACCGGGCTCGGCTGCGTGACCTGCCATGATTTCCAGGGCGCGCCCGGGGTCGCCGTCCCCGGCATTGAGTTCACCGCGATGGCGGATCGCTTGAATCACGAGTGGTTTGAGCGCTATCTGCGGGATCCGGGCCGCGTCAAACCGGGAACCCGCATGCCGGTCTTCTGGCCGGACGGCGTCGCTGCATTGAAGAATATCGAAGGCGGCGACACCCGGGCGCAGATCAACGCCCTGTGGAATTACATTTCCAGGGGCAAGGACATGCCCGCGCCCAAACGGGATTAGATACCGCGGGCGCCGGCGCAGTCCCACGGGTTGGTTCGTGGACTGACATGTTCGAATAGCGACGCCGCAGATCGGGGCCGGTTACCCCGGCTTGCCGCCATTCGCCTCAAGGCGTCTCAGCCAGCCCGCTCCCCGGCGCGTCTTCCGAACCTGTCCGGGGACTTCAGGCCTTCCCGCCTCAAATCTCCCAACCCTTGCGATACTCCCGCCGCAGGAAGGCGTTCGCGCCCTCGTGGTTGGTGAACTTCATCGACTTGCCGTCCCAGAGCAATCGGTCCTTGGTCAGATCCTCGCGCAGCTGCGGCCGCAACGCGACATTGCCCAGCAGGACGGTCTCCGTCATCGGCCCGGACCAGTCAAAGTTCGACCCCGCCTTTTCACCGCCCTTGCAGGCGTTGATGAACTCCTGGTGATGCCCCGGCGAACGCTTGAGCTTCTTCGGCGGCGCGCCATAGGCCTTGGCGCGCTTCTCCGGCAACAACCGCCACTGGTTCCAATCCGACAACAGCGCGCCGTCGTCGCCGATCAACAACAGTCCATTGGTTCCCATGACATCGCCCTTGGCCACAACATCCGGCCGCGCGGGCCGCAAACCGCCGTCGTACCAGACCAGCTTCACCGGGGCCATGTCGCCGCGCTGGGGAAAATGATAGGTGATCACCGATCCGACCGGATAGGTCTCCTCGTTGATGCGCGTGGAAGTCGCTTCCACGCTTTCCGGCGCGCCCAGTTTCAAGGCCCGGAAGACCGGGTCAAAGAAGTGGCAGGCGATGTCGCCCAAGGCGCCCGTGCCGAAGTCCCACCAACCGCGCCAGACCCGCGGCGCGTAGGCCGAATGATAGGGCCGCTCCGGCGCGGGCCCGAGCCAGAGATCCCAATCCAGCGTGTCTGGAACCTGCGGCTTGTCCTTCGGGCGGCCTACCCCCTGCGGCCAGTATTCGCCGAACAATCCCTTCGCCGGACGGTCCGTCCAGATGTGCGCCTCGCGGACCTGTCCGACGGCGCCGTCCATCACGAATTCCTGCACGACCCGCGTCTGCTCGTTGGCCTGCGCCTGGTTGCCCATCTGCGTGGCCACGCCCGCCTCGCGCGCCGCCTCGGTCAGGGTCCGCGCCTCCCAGATCGAATGCGTCAAAGGCTTCTCGCAATACACGTGCTTGCCCATGCGGATCGCGCTCATCGAGGCATGAAAGTGATGATGATCCGGCGTCGAGATGATCACCGCGTCGATCTCCTTTCCATGCTTGTCCAGCATCTCGCGGTAATCCTTGAAGCGCGGCGCCTTGGGATACTTCTTGAAGGTCCCGGCGGCCCGCGCCCAATCCACGTCGGCCAACGCCACGAAATTCTCCGACGCCAACCCCGCAATGCCCGACACCGCCTTGCCCCCTGCGGCGATGGCCGCGATGTTCAGCTTTTCATTGGCGGCGTAGGTCCGCGCGGAGCCCGCCTGAAGAATGGTGAATGCGGCGACGGACGCGCCCGAGGATTTGAGGAACTTTCTTCGGTTCATGAGACAAGGACTCTCACGATTTCCACGTTCCCCTGTCAAGCGGTGGAAGTTGGTGCGCGAGAAAGGACTTGAACCTTCACTCCCGAGGGAACCAGAACCTAAATC
>JAYPGD010000546.1:0-3779 GCA_038126655.1 Verrucomicrobiales bacterium | reverse complement strand
CTGTTCCAGACCATCTACATGCTGCAGGGCCTGAAGCGGCCGATGTATGCGATCTGGATCGGGATCTACCGCCAGATCGTGGCGCCCTGCGCCGTGTTCTGGCTGCTGGCGTTCAAGCTGGACTGGAAGCTGGACGGGATCTGGTGGGGCGTGTTCCTGGTGACCTGGAGCGCGGCGTTGGTGACGGTCTGGTTCGGGCGGCGCACGCTGCGGCGCGTCGAGGAGGAGGCGGCCGCGGAAGGCGCGGCTACTGGAAATACATCGACAGGCGGCTGATCGCGCTTTCGCGGTTCACCGCGATGCCGTGATTGGCCAGCACTTGGTATTTTTCGCCGAAGTCGTTTGTGGCGGCGTCCAGTTGCAGCAGGCATTCCATGCAGGCGACGGCATCCATTCCGGCGTGGTCGATGTAGCCCTCTGCCACGAAGATCTGGGGGTTGTTCCAAGCTCGGTTCAGACACTTGCGAAGCGTTTCGATCGCGCGCGGCGTCTTGCTGAGGGCGAATGCCTGCAACAGTTTCTCGCCCTTGCCGACGGGGCAGGTCATGCAGGCCTCCTCCAACCAGGGCGCAAATTCGGATTTCGGCAGCTTGCGCACGACCCAGGCCGCGATCGCGGACCAGCTTTCGAAGTCCGGCGGATCCACCTTGATGATGTAACGGTAGATGTCCGGCAGGATTTCCAGCTTGGATTCGTTGATGGCGTGGCAGAAATCCGCCTTTTCCTCGGGTTTCCAGAGCGGCCACTGCTGGGAGAGCTCGTCCAGGGTGATGGTCGCCGACTCGTCCGCAAACTTCGACTGCACGAGTTTGAGTCCGAGCATTTCGTCGGAATAATGACGTGACCACTTGGTCTCTCTTACCAATTCCATGGCTGTCTTGAAATCTGCCGATTGTGTCCGTAATCCGGCTCACAGAAGCGTAGCGAATCGGACGGGGCAGACAATGCAAATCTGAGCGGAAATCAGGCTTCGGCGCCGGGAATTGCCGACGTTTCAGGCATGTGGCCTGAACAACCGTCTGCCGAGCAGGAAGACCGCTGCGCAAAACACCGCGAACGGCGCGCCGATATCGAATCGTCGGGCGACCTTGTCTACCTGCACATTCTCGCCACCCGTGTTAAAGAACACATCTTCGGCCCAGTTCAGGATTTCCGCGTCTACATTCACCATCGGGGAGGAGACGATGTTCAGATGCCATTGGTCTCCAGACGACATGAGTTTGGATTCCTTTGCAGCTTTCCCCAAAAGGTCAGGGAGGTCTTTCTTGGCGACCTCCACGTTCTTGTAGAGTCCGCGGTCGTGCCAATTGATTCGACGCAAATTGTATTGGGACGCGGCGAAGTTCAACGGTCGGTCGGTCAGTGTGTAAAGGCTCAGCGCGAACATGCCCTGGCGCGCCGAGAACAACAACGGATAGTACAGCTTCTCACTTTCGAACGAAATCTGCAGGGGAGGCAGGAAGGAGCTTTCCGGAACGGCGTTCTTGCCTTCGGGCGGAGTGACCTTGATGCAGAGAAAGGTGAACTCCTCCTCGATGAACCACTTCATGTGGTCCGGATCCTCGGAAGGGAAGCCGTTCTTCTTCAACCAGGCGTTGAGCGCGTCGAGTGCATCGGCCCCGCGGGCGCGGACGGGTTGGATTGTGTAGGGGCCAACCTCGGCGAGTTCGCCGAAAATCAGAGATGCTTCTTCGAAAGCCAGGTTTGCTGCAGGATCGTCTTGTCGGCCGCACCCCATGCCGCAGCCGGTGGCAACCGGACTTGGGCGCGGAGTGAGTAGGGCGGATGCCCATTCATCGACCGAGGTGAACAGGTCTTCGCCGGCCACGCGGTAGGCATCTGGTTCCGTTGGCGTGGTGACGATCCACGCGAAACGGTCGGGCATGAAATCGCCTGTGATCTGGTAGTTGATGCGCAAGATCAACTCTTCGCGATTCCCTTGATGGAAGATGATCGCGTTTTGCGCGTTCCGGGAAATGGATCCGAGGAAGGACTCGGGAACCATGCAGCAACTGAAGGCGGCGTAGGCAGTGGCGAGCAAAGCGGCGCTGCCGACGATTGGCCTGGAGCGGTTGGGAGACGGCGTGTTCATTTCCATTCAAGCGCTCTCCGCCATAGTCTTGTTCACGCGGTCACGCAGTTTCCCGTTTCCCTTCCCGCAGCTTTTCAATCCGGTCGGCGGCCTTGGCGGCGGTCTCGTCGTGAGTGACCATTAGTACGGCGGCGCCATGCTGGGCGATCTGGCGGAGACGGTCGAGGACGATGCGCGAGTTGTCGGGGTCGAGGTTGCCGGTGGGTTCGTCAGCGAGGATGAGGCCGGGGTTGTTGAACAGGGCGCGGGCGAGGGCGACGCGCTGGCGTTCGCCGACGCTCAATTCGTCCGGGACATGGGTGGCGCGATCGGTCAGGCCGAAGTCCTTCATCAACTCGTCCGCGCGGCCGGGGCCGCGTTTCGTTGCTGAGGCGAGGTCCGGAGCCATGATGTTGTCGCGGACGCTGAGGTAGGGGGCGAGGTGGAATTGTTGAAAGACAAAGCCGATCTTGCCGGCGCGCAGGGCGGCGCGGGCATTGGCCGACATTGCGTAGGGATCCGCGCCGTCGAGGGTCACCTTGCCTGCGTCGGGCGAGAGGAGGCCGCCGGCGATGAGGAGCAGGGTCGATTTGCCGCAACCGCTGGGGCCTTGCACGGCGATGAATTCCCCCTTGTTCAATTCGAACGAAACGCCGTCGAGGGCGGCGACTTCGTGGTTGTCGCGGGCGCGGTAATTCTTGCGGATGTCGGCGAGGGTCAGCATGGCGTGGAGGTTTCTTGAACCACGGATGAACACGAATGAACGCGGATGGGAGAGGCGCTCGCGCGGACAGGTCGGCGGACGGGGGAGTTTAATGCGGACGGGGCGTTGTTGGATTTGGGAGCCATCGGCATGAGGTTCACTCCTTCTGCAGCACGACTGCGGGGTCCTGGCTGGAGGCCATGGTGGCGGGGATCCAGGCGCCGACGATGGCGAGCGTGGGCGCGAGTCCGAAGGAGAGTAGCAGCCATTTGCCGCGCTCCGTCTGCAGGACTTCGGCCAGGAACCGGGCGTCGGCGGAATTGGCGGCAATGAGGATCCCGGCGGCGTAGCCGGCGAGTCCGCCGATGAGGCCGAGCAACAACGCCTTCCCCAGAAAGACGGCGAGGATCTGGCCGGCGCGCAGGCCGAGGGCGCGCAGCATGGCAATCTCGGACGCGCGCTGCCGCGCGTTGGTGAAGGCCAGGAGGCCGATGAAGATCATGCAGGCGAACATCACGGCGGGCACGAGGGCGGTGGCGAGACGGCCGCGTTGGGCGCGAAGTTCCGCGCGGGCCTGCTTCTCCCGTTCGAGCGACGACTTGGCCTGGTCGGCGGCCTTGGTGCGCGCTTCGGCGCGGGCGAGGGCCTGGGAGCCGCGCTCGATGGCCTGGACGCCGGGTAGAATTGCGGAGATCTCCTCACGGATCATCGCGATGCGGTCGCCGGCGCAATGGCATTCGAGGGCCTGGATGGCATGGATGAGGTTCTCCATGCCGAGCATCTCCTGCGCCTGCTTCAAATTGATCCAGGCAGTGCTGTCGTCGATGGACCCCCGCTCTTCGTGGACCTTGAGAATCTTGAAATCGATCCCGCGCAGTTTGGTTGTGTTGCCGGCCTTCAATCCGAACTTCTTGCCGAGGGCGAAGCCGATGATCATGGAATCGCGTGGGACGGCGTCGAGCAGGGGTTTCTTGGGGTCGCGGTGGGCGATGGGGACTTCGCCGC
>JAYPGD010000545.1:0-3781 GCA_038126655.1 Verrucomicrobiales bacterium | reverse complement strand
CGGCGGCCACTGCCGAGCAATGCTCGGCGCTCCGATCGTGCGGTTCAGGACGCGCTGCGAATCGTGTCAAAGCCGTTTCGGATTCACCGGGGTCGTGGGCGGCATTCCATCCGCCTTCTTCTCGAGCTCGGAACGCAGTCCTCGGATGGTCTCCTTCATCGCGGGATCCAACGCCAGGTTGGTGAACTCGCCCGGATCCTTTTCACGATCGTAAAGCTCGACCCCCGCCTGCCCTTCATTCCATTCGGTGAAACGCCACTTCTCCGTGCGGATGCTCCGCCCCATGACCGGAATGCCGAATCCCGGCCGCAGAATCTGCGTGATCGCGGAACTCTTCCACTTGCGTTTCGGATTCTGCAGCAACGGCGAGAGGTCCCGCCCCGGCATCCCCTTCGGCGATTTCAGACCGGCGAGCGACGCAATCGTTGGATAGATGTCGATGAATTCCACCACGCGTTTGCAGGCCGTCCCATTGCCCTTCGCCCCCGGGGCATGAACAATCAACGGCGCGCGTGAGGATTCCTCGAACAGGGTCCGCTTCTGCCAGGCTCCCTGGTGCTCGCCCAGATGATAACCGTGGTCGCTCCAGAGGCAGACGATGGTATTCTCCGCCAGGCCAAGATCATCCAACGCTTCCATCAATCGCCCCACCTGCGCGTCCACAAAGGACACGCTCGCGTAATAGGCTTGGAGAGCCTTGCGCACCGTCAACTCATCCAGGCCGTAGTGCGGAACAGGGCAATTGTGGGCAAAGGCATGCGGCGGAATGTCGCTGCGATCGTTCGCCGGCGCATAGGGCAGCTGGATCTTCTCCATCGGATACAGATCAAAATACTTCTTCGGCGCGACGTAGGGCGTGTGCGGGCGAAAGAACCCCGCCGCGATGAAGAAGGGTTCATTCTTCTTCTCGCGCATGAGCTTGATCGCCTCGGTCGTGATCATGCCGTCGGTCTGCTCCTCATCCGCGCCATCGGCCGCGAGCCAACTCAACGCGCCGCTGATCGGCCGATGCGGCTCGGCATTCGTGATCAGGTATTCCTCCATCGTGTCGCGCCCCTTGGGGTTGATCACCTTGTCCCAGGACGGCTCGTCATCCAGGCCGTCCGTGCCAATGCCGCGGGGGACGTTGTAGTGGTAGATCTTCCCGACGCGCCCGGCGAACCAGCCGTTCTTGCGAAACAACTCCGACAAGGTCACCGCATTCGGCTGCTCCTCGCGAAAATGGCGATCCAAGTCATAGACGCGGATCGTGTCCGGCCGCAGCCCCGTCATCACCGACGCGCGACTGGGATTGCAAAGCGGCAACTGGCAATAGGCGCGATCGAATCGCACGCCGCGCGCAGCCAACCGATCCATGTGCGGCGTCTTGACCACCTTGTTGCCGTAACAACCCAGCGAGACCGCCAGATCGTCGACGGCGATGAAGAGGACGTTCTGGCGTCGCTCCGCGGCATTCACGGCCATCGCCGCACACAACGCAACAAGACCGCACAAGGAAAGGGCTGAAATTCGTTTCATGATGCTGACTGATTGGCGTCGATTGATACCGACTCCGAGCATTGAAGCCAAGGCAGCAATACCCGGGCTTACGCAGATCAGCGAAGAGGTTCAGCCCCTTCCTTCAATCGCGCGCAAATCAATTCCCGGTCGTTGCGGGCGAAAACGCAGCCGCGGGCGAAGGACGGCGGAGCCCAGGCGAATTTCCGCCGCCCGAAGGGCGACGTGGGCTCGACCAGCTTCACCCGCGATTCCTCACGATAGGCTTCCGGCGTCAATTGGGCGCGGATCAAATCGCCGCGATCCGTGAACAACAGCGCGGCTTCGGGCGTTTGCGTGATGTGAATGCTGGCGCCATTTCCGACGACCGTGACGTCCTCCGTTTCCCAAACGATTTCGCCGGTGGATGCGTCCAGGCAGACGAATTGCCCTTCAGATCTCGCGGAATAGACGTGCTCGCCAATCAGCGCCGCCGTGGACGTGTTGCTGAGGATGCGCCTCGACGCCGGCCGAAGACCGGGCCAAAGAATGGTCGCCGCCGGACGGGCCTCTTCCAGCCGAAACAGCAACCCGCCGATCAACAACCGGTTCCCCTTCGTCACCGGCGTCGGGATCGAATCGTTGCCGCTGGTCTTCATCGGTTCGTCCCACCAGAGGGCTCCGGTCTTCGGATTCAGGGAGGTCACTGAATCGTTCGACCAGACGATCAACTGGCGCGCGCCGCCCGCCTCGACAATGAGGGGCGAACTGTTCGAAACGGAATCGTTCAACGCCTTCCAGATCGTCGCGCCGGTCCGCTTGTTCAATGCCATCACCGACGCGTCCGGCCCGGCCCCGGTGAAGACAATCAGCCGGTCTCCATCGATCAAAGGCGACGGACGACACTGCAGGTCGCGCAGCTCGTATTGCTCCCGCAGATCACGCCGCCAGACGATCGAACCGTCTTCGGCGGACAGGCAATGAATCGCGCCGTTGCGCCCGATGTTGTATAAAAGCCCACCGTCCACAACCGGCGTCGAGGCCGGGCCTCCGCCATGTTCGGGAATGAAGGCCCAATCCGGATAAGTCTCGTCGCGACCAAAGGTCCACCGCCTCTCGCCGGAGCGACGGTCGAGGCAAAGGATGCGTTCACGTGCGCGCGGTTTCTCGAGAACGACATCGGTGATGAAGACGCGATCGCCAACCACGACCGGACTCGACCACCCGGGGCCGACCGGCCTTCGCCAGCGGACTTCAAGCCCGCCCTCGGGAAAGGTCTTCAGCAACCCGGTCTCATTCCAGAATGCATCGCGCTTCGCTCCCCGAAACTGCGGCCAATCCGCCCCGCCGGCGACTATCGCGCACAGAAGCACAGTCGCGGCGAGGGGCGCCGCCATGCGTCCGAACGAATTGGAACTATACCGCTTCAAAACAACCAGGGAATCGCGGGCGCAAAGCACACCGGGAGGACTCTCGGACAACCTACGCCCTGAATCCCGGGCAGATCGTGTCATGCCCAAGAGATCGTCGCAATCGCGCCGAACGTCCCCCGAGTCAGCGCAACCGTCAGCCATGCAGACTTCAAGCCGGCAAACTTCACCGCCTGAACCTATTGTGTTGACCGCTGCAGACGGTAGAAGCGATTGCCATTCGGCAGCCCCAGGATCAGACGATTGTTCGAAACGCCAACGGAAGAACTCCAAGACGCCCCGCCGCCCACCACGCCGGATTCCTGCAACATCCAACCTGTGGTCTCAGCCGGCCAGGAGACAGTCACCTGCCCGCCCGAGACGCTGATGCTCAACTCGGGCGCCCCGGGCGTCTGAATCGCCACGAGGGCGTGGAAACCACCTTGAATTCCAATACGCGACCCCACCAACTGCGTCACAGTCGCATCATGCTGCCCGACCGTGCCCGTGACCGAAAAACGACTTCCCGTCGAAACGCCGCCGCCGCCGGGAACGACCGAGGTGGAAACCGCCTTGTCCTGGGCTCGCGCGTCCCAGGCAGGAAAACCCAGAACCAGCGCCGCGATGATGCCCGCCCAAGCGCCCTTCCCCGCGCTGAATTCGTTCCGGACCGGGACGACGTCGACAGGAATGTCGCCCCCCCTTGTGGGCAGCCTCCTCATCGCACGACCAACTTGAAGAACTGCGGCCGACTTCCAGGGGCGGAGTCCGCCTCAATCTCCATCGACCGGACATCCGGAGGGCAACGAGGCGAACGGCGTCGCCTTGCGCCAGGTCACCTCCGTGACCCCCGGCTTCACGCCGTAAACCAGTTCCGCATTCGGACTGTAATAGTA
>JAYPGD010000544.1:0-3791 GCA_038126655.1 Verrucomicrobiales bacterium | reverse complement strand
ACCCAGGACGGAACCACCCCCGCCACGGCCGCCGCCGCCGGCTTCGACTACACGGCCGCCAGCAGCGTGCTCACCTTCGATCCCGGCGAGACCAACAAGACCGTCGTCCTCGAAATCACGTCCGACACCCTCATCGAGGGCGACGAGGAACTGCTGGTGATCGTCGAAAGTCCGGACAATTCCACGACCTTTGTCGGCAACACCAGCGTCCCGGTCACCATTGCGGATGACGACCAGAGCGCGGATCTGGCGGTGTTGAAATCCGCCACTCCGGACCCGATCTACAAGGGGCAGAAATACACCTACACCATCATCGTGACGAACGCCGGCCCGGCAACCTTGAACGGCGTTTCATTGGTCGATGAACTGCCCTCCGAGGTTACCCTAGACATCGGTTCGCTGCCGGCCGGGGCGGATCTCAATGTGGCCGGATTCGTCAGCTTCGACCTGGGTCAGATCACCAACGGCGGGAGTCAGACCATCACCTTCGATGTCACCGCCCCGAACGCCGTCGGCACGGTGGACAACATGGTCAGCGTGACGGCCCTGGAATTCCAGAACGGCAGCGGCGCCACGGATCCGGATCTGGCCAACAACGCGGCCTCACTGACCACTGTCATCCGGGACGACCAGTCCTTCATGAGGCCTTCCGGCGCGCGAATCGTCTCCGAGAGCGAGGCGCCCGCCAACGGTGCGATCGACGTCGGTGAATTGGTCACGATCACCCTGAATCTCCGCAACGCCGGCAATCTGCCTACCTCGGGAGACATCCAGGCCACCATCGTTGCCAACGCCAACGTCACGCCAAGCGGAACCACCACCCGGAACTACGGATCCATGGCTGTCGGCAACGCGCCGGTGGGACGGGATTACCAATTCACCGCCAACGGCTCCGCGGGCGACGTGATCAATGTTGTGCTGCAGATCACCGAAGGCGGCGTGGCGCGGCCGGACAATGTTGTGATGTTCCCGTTTGTCCTGGGCAGCGCGACCACCGGATCGAATGACGCGACGATCGCCATTATCGAGAAGGGCGAGGCGCTCCCGTATCCGTCGTCCATCACCATTTCCGGCGCGGTCGGATATGTGAACAACGTCGCCCTGACACTGAGCAACTTCACCCACAGCTTCCCGGATGATGTTGACATCCTGCTCGTCGGACCGACGGGGCAGGGGGTCATCGTGATGTCCGACGCCGGCGGCGGCGACGACATTCTCGATCTGACCCTGACCATCGACGACCAGGCGGCCAACCCGTTGCCCGATGGCGAGGCCTTGACCGCCGGAAGCTTCCGTCCGGCGAACTACACCACCCGCGACGAAGCTCCGGATGAATTCCCGAGCCCGGCTCCCGCCGGTCCTTTCGGCGACAAGCTCAGCGACTTCAACGGCAGCGACCCCAACGGAATCTGGTCCCTGTTTGTGGTTGATGATTCCCGACTCGACACCGGCAGCATCGCCGGCGGCTGGAGTCTGGACATCAGCACGGTGTTTGCGGTCGATCCCCCCGCCAATCTGGGCCTCAGTGTCACGGCGGCTCCGGATCCGGTCACCGTGGGTTCCGATCTGGTCTACTCGTTGACGGTGACCAACATGGGGCCGGAGGACGCCTCCAACGTCATGCTGGTGGATACCCTGCCCGCCGGAACAACCTTCGTTTCCGCGCCGGCCGGCGTCCATGCGTCCGGTCAGGTCACCTGGGACCTGGGGACATTGACCGTCGGTTCATCGACCACGGTGACGCTCACCGTGAAGCCTGCCGCCGCCGGAACCCTGCGTAACTCCGCGGTCGTCTCCTCCGACCAACCGGATCCCGCCCCGCGCAACAATCACGTCTTCACGGACACGCTCGTGACCGGCGCGGCCGACCTGGCCCTGACCGGTTCCGGCGGCGTGGTGACGCTCGACACGGACTTGACCTTCACGTTCACGGTCTCCAACAACGGACCGCTGTCGGCTCCTTCAGTGATCTTCGACAGTGATCTGCCGGCCGGGCTTTCCAATGTGGCCGCCCAATCCACCCGCGGTCTTGCCACGGTGGTGAACTCCGGCAAGGTGACAGCCACCCTGGGAACCCTGAACCCGGGCGCGACCGCGACCATCACCATCACCGGCCGGGCTTCGGCCACCGGATCCTATGCCGCCAGCGGCAGCGTTTCCTCGCCGCTGACAGATCCCGATCCCAACAACAACACCGCCGTCGCCGCCAACACCACGGTCAACGAGGCCTCCGACGTGGCCGTGACCTTGGTCAACACCCCGCAGCGTGTGATCGAGGGCGGACGACTTGTCTATACCATCGGCGTCACCAACAACGGTCCGTCCGTGGCGGCGGACGTGATCGTCACCGACACGCTTGAAGCCGGAACTTTCATCGCGTCGGATTCATCGCCGGAATGCGTCTTCTCCGGCGGCGTGGTCACCTGCAACCTCGGTTCGCTGCCGACCGGGACCAATGTCGTCCTGACCATTGCGCTCGACATACCGGCCGTGCCCGGACTTCAGCCGGACATCGACAATGCCGTGACGGTGACGACGAGCACCAACGACACCAATCCGGCGAACAACACAGCCTCGGTGACCACCGCTGTGCTGGAGCGTTCCACCAGCGTCGGCATCAGCGTGAGTCTCCTTTCGGAAAGCCTCTCGCCTGCCAACAACGCGGTCGATCCGCAGGAAACGGTCGTCATCGGAGTGACCCTTGAGAACCTGCAGAACACGCCGATTGCCAACCTGAACGTCACGCTCCAGGAGTCGGGCGGCATTGCCTCGCCGGCCGTGGTGTCCGACACGGCGCCCTATAACATCGAGACGTCGCCCGCCGGGTATGGGACTTTGGACCGCGCCGTCGGACCGAAAACGAAGAACTTCCAGTTCACCGCCGACGGGCAACGCGGGGAGATCATCTCCGCGACCTTTGAACTCAGCGACGGCGCGACCGAACTGGGCGTGATCGTGGTCCAGTTCCGCTTGAATGAGGACTCCATGTTCGCCTCCGCGACCGAAATCAATATTCCGGGCGACCAGTCTGCGCCCGGCAACCTGGGACCGGCCGGGCCTTATCCGTCGGAGATTCAGGTGCCCATGGCCATGTTGGCCGGCGAGATCGTGAAGGCGACGGTCACGATTCACGAACTGAGTCACAGCTTCCCGGATGATCTCAACATCCTCCTCGTGGGGCCGAATGGCGCCAATGTGCTGCTCATGTCGGATGTCGGCGGCGGCGTGGGACTCTCGGGAGTCACCCTGACCTTCGATGACGAGGCGGCCAATTCGCTGCCGGACAGTCATTCTCCCGCCATCGCGACCGGTTCCTACAAACCGACCAATGTCGCCGATCCCACCGAATCAGCGGCCAACGACGGATTTCCCGCCGACGCGCCGTCCGGTCCTTACGGGACCTCGCTGTCGGTTTTTGCCGGAGCGGATCCCGCGGGAACTTGGAAGCTCTACATTTACGATGACCAGGGACACGACCACGGCAACATTGCCGGCGGTTGGAGCCTGCAGTTGACCACCTTGGTCGGCATCAACAACCAGGTGATGTTGAGCCTGCCCGGTCCGTCGGCCATGTCCGGCGGCGACGGCCCGCTGCAGATCAGCGTCGCCGGCCGCGTGGGCGTGACCTACGTGCTGGAGGCATCGGCGGACCTGCAGTCGTGGGAGCCGGTCGCGACGAACAAGACGATGAACGGCGTGGTGACGTTCCAGGATTCGCAGGCAGGCGGCAAGGACAAGCGCTTCTACCGCACCAGCGAGAAATGATGTAACCCCATGGACCTCCGCGCCCA
>JAYPGD010000543.1:0-3799 GCA_038126655.1 Verrucomicrobiales bacterium | reverse complement strand
TGTTCTCACAGCTCTCGGACGATCTCACCCGGCAGATCCACGCCTCGATGAAGCCGATCAATGTCGCGCCCGACCAGACCATCATCCGCGAGCGCGACCCCGGAGACTGCATGTTTGTGATCCAGAGCGGCAGCGTCGAGGTCTGCAAGGAGGATGAGTCGGGCCTGATGTCCATCGTCGCGACGCTCTCCGCCGGGGACGTCTTCGGCGAAATGGCCCTGCTGAACAAGGCGCCGCGAAACAGCACCGTGCGCAGCCGGGAACCCACACGGTTGCTGTCCTTGTCCCGCAAGGATTTCGAGGAACTGCTGCTCAAACCGCTCGGTGCCAACCAGATCAAGGAGATCATCCACATCTCCGCCTCCTTGAAGCGCAACAAGCTGTTTGCCGACTGGCATCCCAATGCGCTCGTGTCGCTCGCCCACAAGTTCACCATGGAGACCCGCATCGCCGGGCAGCCCATCATTGAGAAGGACCAGGTCAACGAGTTCTTCTACATCGTCTATCAGGGCAGATTCAAGGTCGTGCGCGAAGGCGAGGAACTGGCTTCGCTCGGCCCCGGCGACTTCTGCGGCGAGATCAGCCTCCTCAGCGACGCGCCCGCCAACGCCGACGTCGTCGCCGCCACCTACG
The DNA here is from genome assembly GCA_038126655.1 of Verrucomicrobiales bacterium. Taxonomy (GTDB): domain Bacteria; phylum Verrucomicrobiota; class Verrucomicrobiia; order Limisphaerales; family JAYPEY01; genus JAYPEY01. The sequence continues at coordinate 3,166 of JAYPGD010000543.1, read as the reverse complement.
GCGCCTGCCTCAAACTCGGCAAAAAAGACTTTCTCGAATTCGTCAGTCATGACTTTCTCACGGGACTGGCTGTGGAAAACGCCGCTTCGGCGCGCAGGACAGAAAGGAGCGCAGCATGAGTTTCATGAAAATGATGCCCCTCGTCGCCTTGGGAATCGCCGGCGGGGTCGGAGCCAAAGCCATGAAGGAGGGAGCCGAGGTCGTCGACAAGTTCCAGGTGGCCGCAACCCAGAATGTCGAGATCAAGGGCGTCGCGCAGGCCGTCGCCATGCACTACACCGATAACGACCCCATCCTGCCGATCGACAACTTCAGCGAATTCCTGCGGGACAACATGCGCACCGCCGACGGCCAACCGCCCAAGCGCGATCCGGCCCTGGATCCCTGGAAGACCCCCTACGTGCTCTTCCAGGTCAACCAGGGGTTCAAGGTGCTCAGCGCCGGCCCGGACAAACTCTACGAGACCGAGGACGACCTGACGCACCATTTCGACCTGTCCGGCATCAGCGACCAACCGCCCCAAGGCAGCCGCGCCCCCAGGAATTACAAACAACTCGTCGCCCAGACCCGGGCCGCGGCAAGCTCCTCCGCCGACCAGGGCAAGGCGGACGAAAAAGCCGCCAAGCCAGCGCAGAAGAAATCTTCATCGACCAAACCTTCCCGGGCGGCCAGCAAGAAAGCCAGTCGCAGCAAGGCGGCCGTCGCCGATCGCGTCCTGAAATTCCAGATGAAGCAGGCGGATGAAGGCAACGCCCGCGCGCAGTTCGTCATGGCGGAGCGCTACCTCTACGGGGAAGGCGTCGAATACAACCCCTCGCTCGGCATGGAATACCTCAACAAGGCCGCCGCCAACGGCTACGCCAAGGCCAAGGAGAAACTCGCCACCATGGACAACGCCACCGGAATCGCCGACCAACCGGACGAGTAGGCCCGAAAGCGCCGGATTCGTCGCGCTTCGCTCCGCCGCAACCCGCGGTTTTCAGTTTCCCGTCGGCGGAAAGCCGCCAGCCCCCGCAATCGGGACGGCCGCGCTGCCTTGCGCGCCTACGCCGTCGGATACTCCCACGGCCCCCGATACTCCCGACTCAACAATTTGTTCGCCGACGGATCGTTCAGGATCCGCTCCTTTTCCCCATCCCATTCCACACTGCGCCCGATCTTCAATGACAGGTTGGCCAGCATCGGAAGCACGGACGACCGATGCGACGCCTCGATCTCGCATACCGGATCCTTGCCGGACTCGATCGCGTCGATGAAATCCGCCCAGAGCGGCGTCATGTTGTGTCCGTCCTTCACATTGTCGAATTGCGGATCGGCATGAATCTCCTTCGCCCCGCGTTTGCTGGGATAGAAGGTCCAACCATCGCGCCAGCCCATGTGAAAGGTCCCGTTGCTGCCATAGAAGTAGCAGCCCACGTTGTGCTTCTCGCTGTTGTGCGCGCCAAAGCGACGATTCTCCCAAGTGCAGGTAAAGTCTTCGAATTCAAACGTCGCCGCCTGCGAATCCGGAGCGTCGGACGTCTGCGCCTTGCCATCGTTGACCGGTTCACCGCGCACGGGACGACCGCCGGTGGAGAAGACGCGCCTGGGATGTTTCTCCTCCGTCCACCAGAGAACCTGGTCCAGCCAGTGCACGCCCCAGTCGCCGATGGTCCCATTGCCATAGTCCAGGAAATTGCGCCAACCGCCCGGGTGGATGCGCCGGTTGAATGGCCGCATCGCCGAAGGGCCGCAATACAGATCCCAGTCCATCCCCTTGGGAACCTTCCCGTTCGGCGACGGCTTCTCGACCCCGCCGCCATAGTTCACAAAACAGCGAACCATCCCGATATCCCCCACCTGCCCCGAGCGCAGAAACTCCATGCCTGAAACGTGATGCGGTCCAATGCGCCGATGCAGCCCGACCTGCACAACCTTGCCGTTGCGCTTGGCGGCATTCACCATGGCCCGGCTTTCAACGACGGTGTGCCCCGTGGGCTTCTCGACAAACACATGGGCTCCCGCGTCCAGGGCGGCGATCGTCGTCAACGCGTGCCAGTGATCCGGCGTCGCCACAATCGCGATGTCGATCTTCTCCTTCTCGAACATCTCGCGGTAATCCTGATAGGTCCGCGGCTTGTCGCCCGACAGATCCGTAATCTCCTCGGCGGAAACCTCCAGCGCGTCCGACGACGGATCGGCCAGGGCGACCGCAGTCGAACGCCCGGCGGCCAACGCCTCGCGCATGATGTTCATGCCCCACCAACCGCTGCCGATCAGCGCGGTCCGGTATTTCTTGTCCGTCTTCGCCGCCAACAATGGCGTCGCGCCAAAGGCCAGCGACGCCGCGGAGGCCGTCTTCAGAAAACTGCGTCGGGTGTGCTTCTTCATAAATCGAAATCTTGGATGACTTGGATCCTTTTAACCGTGCGCGCCGCGATTGGCACGGATAAATGGCGCGGTCGGCAAAATGCGCCGCGCCCGCTCCCGGAACTGCGCCGCAAACCGGCTGCCGATTCCCGCAATCGCTTGACAGGACCGGCTTGGCTCCAAATCGTCCCGCGCATGAGCGAAGCAGACATCCCCGCCCAACTGGCGGCCCTATTCAACACCGACACCCTTGCCGGACTCGGACCGCAACGACGCCCGGAAGCCCTGTCCGAATCCGACGTGCGCGCACAGACCGCCGAAGCGATGACCAACGCGAATGCTCCCATCGCCACCCGGGACCTGATCGTTAGCGCCGCCCTGCTCTGGCACGATCACCTCGACGCCTCGCATACCGTCTCCCAAGACCTCCCCAGCGCCAGCGGCAGTTTCCTCCACGGCATCATGCATCGCCGCGAACCGGATTACTCCAACGCGAAATACTGGTTCCACCGCACCGGAGCCCATCCCGTCTTCCCCGATATCGCCCAACGCGTCTCGACCTTCCTCGATGAAGTCGCCGAACCCGAACTCCGGGATCAGCTCATCAACAACGACAAATGGGACAGCTTCGGCATGGTCGACGCCTGCGCCGCCGCGGAACGAGGCCGCCTTTCTTCCGAACAGGCCGACCTGCTGAAACTCATCCAGCAGATGGAGATTCAGACATTGGTCGCAGCGTTCTGCCGCGGCGAGGGGTGAGGAATGTGATTCGTGATTCGTGATTTGTGAGCGCCGCTCTCGCGCGCCAAGAAAGTCC
>JAYPGD010000542.1:0-3814 GCA_038126655.1 Verrucomicrobiales bacterium | reverse complement strand
GTCTGCGACCGCTGCGGCGTCGAGGTGACCCTGTCACGCGTTCGCCGCGAGCGCATGGGCCACATCGAGCTCTCGGTGCCGGTCTCGCACATCTGGTTCTTCAAGTGCATGCCCTCCCGCCTCGGGCTGGTGCTCGACATGACCGCCCGCAATCTGGAGCGCGTCATCTACTACGAGGACTACCTTGTTGTCGATCCGGGCGACACGCCGCTCAAGAAGCATCAGCTTCTCAGCGAGGCTGAATATCGCGAGGCCATCGAGACCTATGGCGATGAGACCTTCGTCGCCAAGATGGGCGCCGAGGGTGTCCGCGACGCGCTGGCCAATGTGAACCTGGAGGAGAACATCGAGGAATTGCAGGAGGCGATGGGCGAGACCCGGAGCAAGCAGATCCGCAAGAAGCTTTCCAAGCGCATCAAGCTCTTCCAGGGCTTCATCACCGGCAAGAGCCGTCCCGAGTGGATGATTCTGACCGTCCTGCCGGTCATTCCGCCGGACCTGCGCCCGCTCGTGCCGCTGGAAGGCGGCCGCTTCGCCACCTCCGATCTGAACGATCTCTACCGGCGCGTCATCAACCGGAACAACCGGTTGAAGAACCTGCTCCAGCTCAAGACCCCGGAGGTCATCATCCGCAACGAGAAGCGCATGCTGCAGGAGGCTGTTGACGCCCTGTTCGACAACGGTCGCCATGGCCGCGCCGTCACCGGCGCCGGCAACCGTCCGCTCAAGTCCCTTTCCGACATGCTCAAGGGCAAGAGCGGCCGCTTCCGCCAGAACCTGCTCGGCAAACGCGTCGACTACTCCGGCCGTTCCGTCATCGTCATCGGTCCGGAGCTGAAGTTGCACCAGTGCGGCCTGCCCAAGAAGATGGCCCTGGTTCTCTTTGAGCCGTTCATCATCCGACGCCTGAAGGAGTTGGGCTACGTTCACACCGTCCGTTCCGCGAAGAAGATGATCGAGCGGCAGACGACCGAGGTCTGGGATATCCTGGCCGAGGTGACCAAGGGCCATCCCGTCATGCTGAACCGCGCGCCGACGCTTCACCGCCTCTCGATCCAGGCCTTCGAGCCGGTGCTGATCGAGGGCGAGGCCCTGCGCATTCACCCGTTGGTCTGCACCGCCTACAACGCCGACTTCGACGGCGACCAGATGGCCGTGCACGTGCCGCTTTCCGTCGAGGCGCAGATGGAGGCCCGCCTGTTCATGATGGCGCCCCAGAACATCTTCAGCCCGTCAAACGGCAAGCCGATCATGACGCCCACCCAGGACATTACCCTGGGCTGCTACTACCTGACCGCCGAGCCGCGCAAGATCGGCAAGAAGAAGGAAGGGCGCCTGCATCTGTTCGGCTCGAAGTCGGAGGTTCTCTTTGCCTTGGCCGAGGGCGATGTGCATACACACTCCCGCATCCGCATGGCCAACCCGGACAAGGGCACAGAAACCGTCTACGGCGACGCCGAGAAGAACGTCATCGAAACCACCGTCGGTCGCGTGATCTTCAGCGAGCTCTGGCCCGCCGAACTCGGCTTCCCGAACAAGGTCATGAACAAGGGCGCCCTGGGCACCATCATCTGGCATTGCTACAAGGTCTGTGGACACGATGAGACCGTCGCCGTGCTCGACCGCCTGAAGCAGCTCGGCTTCACCGAGGCCACCAAGGCCGGCGTCTCCATCGGCATCGATGACATGATCATCCCGAAGGAGAAGTCCCAGGAGATCTCCGCCGCGGCCAAACGTGTTGCCGACGTGGAGAAGCAATACCGCAAGGGCCTGATTACCGGCGGCGAGCGCTACAACAAGGTCATCGACATCTGGACGGAATGCACCGACCAGATCTCGAACGTCATGCTCGAGACCCTTCTGGTCAACCAGGGCAAGGCTGAGTTCAATCCCGTCTGGCTCATGGTCGACTCCGGCGCCCGCGGCAACCGCCAGCAGGTGCGTCAGCTCGCCGGTCTGCGCGGCCTCATGGCCAAGCCCTCCGGCGATATCATCGAGAAGCCGATTCTCGCGAACTTCCGCGAAGGCCTCACGGTGTTGGAATACTTCATCTCGACGCACGGCGCGCGCAAAGGTCTCGCCGACACCGCGTTGAAGACCGCTGACTCGGGTTACATGACCCGCAAACTGGTTGACGTCGCCCAGGACGTGATCATCCGCGAGGAGGATTGCGGCACCACCAATGGCATCTGGGTGCAGGCCATCTACGAGGGCGAGGAGGAAGTCGTCAAACTTCGCGACCGCATCATCGGCCGTTACTCCTGCGACGATATCTACGATCCGACCGACCCGAAGAATCCCCTCGTCGAGGCAAACGAGTTGGTCACTGAGGAGAAGGCCCGACTGGTCGATCGCGCCAATGTCGAGCGCGTGCGCATCCGCTCCGTGCTCACCTGCGAAAGCAAGAAGGGCCTGTGCAAGGAATGCTACGGCCTGAACCTTGCGACCGGCGCCAAGGTGAAACTCGGCGAGGCCGTCGGCATCATCGCTGCGCAGTCCATCGGCGAGCCCGGCACGCAGCTCACCATGCGCACGTTCCATACCGGCGGCGTTTCCATGGGCCAATACAGCCAGCCGCTCATCAAGTCCAAGCACGACGGCATCGTGGTCTACAACGACCTCCGCATCGTGGAACTCGAGGACGGCAACAGCATCGCGCTCAACAAGAGCGGCACGCTCGCCATTCAGGACGAGACCGGCCGCGAGCTCGAGGTCTACAATATCGTCATCGGGTCCGTCATCTCAGTGCCCAACGGCGGCAAGGTCGCCAAGGATGAAACCTTCGTTCAGTGGGATCCCTACAACGTGCCGATTCTCTCCGAAAAGGCCGGCCGCATCGCCTTCCATGACATCATCGAGGGCGTGACCATGAAATCCGAGGTCGATACCGCGACCAACCAGGAGGAAATGGTCATTATCGAACATAAGGAAGACCTCCACCCGCAGGTCATCATCGAGGACACGAAGGGCGAACCCTTGGCCAACTACGCCATTCCTTCCGGCGCGCACATCGTCGTCGAGGAAGGCGACAAGATCGTGGCCGGAACGCTGCTGGCCCGCACGCCGCGCCAGGTCTCCAAGACCAAGGACATTACCGGCGGTCTGCCGCGCGTGGCCGAACTCTTCGAAGCCCGTCGCCCGAAGGACGCCGCCGAGATCTCCAAGATCGACGGCGTGGTCGACTTTGGCGCCACCGTCCGCGGCAAACGTTGCGTCCTGATCAAGGACCCGCAATCCGGCGTGGAGGAGGAACACCTCATCCCGATCGGCAAGCACGTCATCGTCTACAAGGGCGACTTCGTGAAGAAGGGCCAGCAGTTGACCGAAGGACCCGTCGTGCCGCACGAAATCCTGGATGTCTGCGGACCGCAGGAGCTTCAGGAGCACCTGCTCAACGAAGTGCAGGAGGTCTACCGTCTGCAGGGCGTGACCATCAACGACAAGCACATCGAGATCATCGTCCGTCAGATGCTCCGCAAGGTCCGCATCACCGAGCCCGGCGACACCTCCTTCCTCTGGGGCGAGCAGATCGACAAGATTGCCTTCGAGATCGAGAACGAGCGCATCGCTGACATGGGCGGCAAGCCCGCCGAGGCGCAGCCCGTGCTCCTCGGCATCACCAAGGCGTCCCTGGAAACCGAGAGCTTCCTGAGCGCGGCGTCCTTCCAGGACACCACCCGCGTGTTGACGGACGCGGCTACCATGGGCAAGCGCGACTACCTCCGTGGCTTCAAGGAAAACGTGATCATGGGCCACATCATCCCGGCCGGCACCGGTTTCCCGCATCACCGGGAGATAGAACTCAAGCCGCTGG
>JAYPGD010000541.1:0-3817 GCA_038126655.1 Verrucomicrobiales bacterium | reverse complement strand
CCCACACCCTGAGAAATTCGGAGATTCCCGGCGGCCTTTCCGCCGTGAGGACCCTGCGCCTGGTGATCGTGGCGCTGCAACCGGAGGACCGGAAGGCCTACGAACGCCTCGGCACGGCGATCGTCGACGACGCCTCCGCCGAGTTGAAACGCCGCGCCAACTGAACGCCCGCCCCCGCCGAAATGAAACAGCCTCAACACCCCGACCAACTCAGCCGTCGCGCATTCCTTCGCGACGGAACGCTGACCCTGCTCACCGCTTCCGCCGCCAGCGCGACAAGCGCCGCGGAATCCGGAGCCCTCGCGCGCATCGGGCTCGTCACCGACCTTCATCACGCGGACAAACCGTCCCGCGGCTCGCGGCATTACCGCGAGAGCCTCAAAAAGCTCGAGGAAGCCGGCCAGGCCTTCGCCAAGGCGTCGACCGAACATGTGATCGAACTCGGGGACTTCATCGATTCAGCCCCCTCGCTGCCCGAGGAGAAGAAACACCTGCAGACCGTCCAGCGCCATTTCTCACGCCTGCCCGGCGCCAAACACCATGTCCTCGGCAATCATTGCGTCCACCTGCTGACCAAGGAGGAATTCCTGGGCGGCGTGGAAAAGTCGCGGTCCTATGACTCCTTCGACCACGCCGGTTGGCATTTCATCATCCTGGACGCCTGCTTCCGCAGCGACGGAGTCGCCTATCAACGAAACAACTTCCAGTGGACCGACCCGAACATACCTCAGGCGGAACTGGAATGGCTCCAGGCCGACCTGAAAGCCTCACGGAAACCAACGCTGGTCTTCGTTCATCAGCGGCTCGACGTGAGCAACCACTACGGCGTCAGGAACGCCCCGGCGGTGAGAAAGGCCTTGGAGGACTCCGGCCGCGTGAAAGCCGTGTTCCAAGGACACAGCCACAAGAACGAACATCACGAGATCAACGGCATCCATTACACGACGCTGGTCGCCATGGTCGAGGGCTCCGGCGAGGCCAACAACGGATACTCCGTGCTCCGGATCAATCCCGACCAGAGCCTGAGCCTGACCGGTTTCCGCAAGCAGAACAGCCGGGCGTTCGAATGATGTCCGGCCCTCCCCCCGCCTCCACGCGAATCATGACATCCCTGCGGACCGCCATCCTCCTGCTGTTGTCGTTTTGTTCCGTCGACCACTCCTTGGCGCGGGATATGAACGTGGTGTTCATCCTCGTCGACGACTAGGGCTGGACCGACGCCGGCGTTCAAGGCAGCGACTATTTCGAGACGCCGAACATCGATCGCTTCGCCGGCGAGAGTCTTCGCTTCACGCAGGCCTACTCGGCGTCCCCGGTCTGCTCCCCGACCCGGGCCGCGATCATGACCGGCAAGTCCCCCGCCCGCCTCGACATGACCATCTGGCTTGAAGGCGCCCGCGACGGCGGCCCCAAGGGGCGAAAACTCCTGAACGCTCAGGCCAACCCGGACCTGCCGCGCGAGGAATTCACCCTGGCCGAGCTGTTCAAACAGAAGAATTACTTCACCGCCCACATCGGCAAGTGGCGCCTGGGACGCTCCGCGTTTTACCCGGAAACGCAGGGTTGCGACGTCAACATCGGGGGCGCCCACTGGGGCGCGCCCGCCACGTTTCACCATCTCTACCGGGGCGTCTGGCCGAAATCCGACCCGGAGTTCCGCTACGTGCCGGTCGGACCGGGCAAACCGGGCGATTACCTCACCGACAAGCTCACTGATCACGCCCTCGACCTTATCGAACGAAACCGCAACACGCCGTTCTTCCTCAGCCTCTGGTTCCACACCGTCCACACGCCCATTGAAGCCAAGCCCGAAGACATCGCCCGTTTTGAATCAAAACGACTGGAAACTGGTCCACTGCTACGAGGACGACCGCGTCGAACTCTACAACCTGGCGGACGACCCCGGGGAACAACACGACCTTGCGGGCGCCGACCCGGGCAAGGCGAAGGAACTCGGCGCCCGGCTGAACGCCTGGCGGAACGAGACCGGCGCCAACGCCCCCCTCCCGAACCCCGAACGGCGGTGATCCGCCCCCCCTCGTCGCCCTCAGCGACAGGTCCAACCGCCGTCCATCACGATTTCCTGGCCCGTGATGTTTCGCGCGGCGTCGCTCATCAGGAACCGGGCCGCGGCGACAATCTCATCAATTCCGATGAACACCCCCTTGGGCATGGGCTTCAACATGATTTCCGAAATTACTTCAGTTTCGGAAATCCCGTTCTCCCGGGCCTGCGCGGCAACCTGCTTCTCCACCAGCGGCGTCCGCACATAGGAGGGGCAGATCGTATTGATCGTGATGTCCGTGTCCGCGGTTTCCAAGGCGATGGTCTTGGAACTCCCCAGGTGCCCGTGTTTCGCGGCCACATAGGCGCTCTTGTCGGGCGACGCCACCCGTGAATGGATCGAGCCGATGTTGACCACCCTCCCCCAGCCTCGCTCCCGCATGCCCGGCAACACCGCGCGCGTCATGCGACAGGCCCCGTTCAACATCACATCAATCAAACGCTCCCAGTCCTCCTGCGGAAACGCCTCCAACCGCGCCACATGTTGAAGCCCCGCATTGTTGATCAGCGCGTCCGGCGCGCGCTCCAACCCCGATACCGCCCGCCGGACCGCGCCCTCATCCGTCACGTCCAGCGCGAGGGCCTCCGCCCGACCGCCCCGACGTTGTATCGCGTCGACTGCGGATCGCGCGGCCGCCTCATCCAGATCGGCGACCACGACGCCAAGTCCCGCGCCCGCCAGGGCTTCGGCCATTCCCCTCCCGATGCCGCCGCCGGCCCCGGTGATCAAGACTGTCTTCGCTCGGCATTCCATGGCTCCCAGTCTGCTCAATGCAGCGGGACTTGTCCCGCGCAATCCCTGTCGGCGCGACCAAGCAAAAAATAGCTTCAAATCCGGGGTGAACTGCTCTAGAACGTCCCAGCCTTCGGGCCGACCAGAGACATCGGACGGGGGACCGGCCGGACAAGGGACACGCCGGCGGCAATCTGCCACGACGCCAGGATCAATTCATTTCAGTTTCAGCCATGAGCGACGAAACTTACGAGCCGAGACCTCTCGACACCTCCCGCATCCAGCTTTCCCAGGATGTCCTCGCTCTGGCGGAGGTGTTTGCCGAGAACAATCACGAAGTCTGGGCCCGCGAACGCATCAAGCAGGGCTGGACCTACGGCCCCAAACGCGACGACGCCGAAAAACTCCACCCCTGCCTCGTCCCCTTCAAGGAACTGCCCGAGAACGAACGGGATCTGGACCGCGCCTCGGCGACGGAAACGATCAAGACCCTGATCTCCCTAGGCTACCACAAGGACCCCACGGTCAGCGACGCCCTGTTCCTCGACCAGAAGGAACGGGACCAGCAGGCCCAGGCCGTCCTGAGTGACATCAAGAACCCCAAGATCACCACGGCGGAGCTGCGCGCCCTCTGGACGGAGCGCATCCCGATCATCTGGTCGCAGGATGTTGAAATCTACCGCCGCGCGACCGACGTCGCTCTGAAACAGGGTGAAGGTTTTGTCGCCTTCGACATCGCGGACGAAGGCATCCACAAGTTCACGGATGACCTGCGTCTCCTGCAACTCCAGGCCCTCGCGCTCGCCCGCACCGGCGCCGCCGGTCGCGCCAACGCCATCCTGGAGCAACTCAGCCAGTCCGGCCACAAGGACGAGGAAACCCTCGGCATCCTCGCCCGCACCTACAAGGACTGCTGGCAGCTTTCGATGGACCCGGTCGAAGGCAAGGAACACCTTCGCCGCAGTTACGAACTCTACGCCGACGCCTACGAACGCAACGGCGGCTACTACTCCGGCATCA
>JAYPGD010000540.1:495-3828 GCA_038126655.1 Verrucomicrobiales bacterium | reverse complement strand
GGCAGGGGATGGAGTTCGAGGAGGTCCGGGAGTACCAGCCCGGCGACGAGGTCCGTTCGATTGACTGGAATGTCACCGCCCGCATGGGACATCCCTACGTGAAACGCTTCGTCGAGGAGCGGGAGTTGACGGTGACCTTTCTGGTGGACTTGTCGGCTTCGGGAGCATTCGGGAGTTCGGACAAGTTGAAGAACGAAGTGGCGGCTGAGTTGTGCGCGTTGCTGGCTTTTTCGGCGATCAAGAACAACGACAAGGTGAGCCTGATTGTTTTCACCGACGAGATTGAGTTGTTCGTGCCGCCGGGCAAGGGGACGACGCACGTGCTGCGGTTGATTCGCGAATTGCTGAGTTTCAAGCCCCGGCAGGCGCGGACGAACATCGCGGGAGCCATCGAGTATTTGGGCCATGTGACAAACAAGCAGAGCGTGGTGTTCCTGGTGTCCGACTTCCTGGAGAGCGATTTTGAAAAGCCCCTGCGGGTGGTGGGGCAGAAGCACGATGTGATCGCGGTATCCATCAACGATCCGCGCGAGGTGGCGATGCCGAATGTGGGGCTGGTGGAGTTGGAGGACGCGGAAACCGGCGAGTTGATCGAGATCGACACCGGCAGCGCGGGATTCCGGAGTCGCTATGAGGCATTGGGAAGCGAACGCGCAGGCAAATTGACCGAACTGTTCAGGTCCATGGGGATTGACCTGATCGAGATTTTCACCAACCGGGACTACGTGCGCGACCTGGTGAAGTTCTTCCGGACGAGGGAACGACGCGCCGCAATGTGAGGTTGGGATGGTGGATATGTTGAGGACAACGCCGGGCACGGGATTGCAAATGGAGAGGATGGGGCGCGGATCAGGGCGCAACCCATGTTTGGCGTTGTCGTCGGACGATTGTCTTCCTGTGTTGTTTCAAAATAGGCGAAAGGAAATGGATGTCTGAACAGAAGCTTGATTTCAGTCTGCCGGAACGGGAACCGGCCCCGGGAGGCGGGGGCGGACAGTCGAAGGGATTGCTGTTTGCGATCCTGGCGTTGTTGTTGGTCAATATTGCGGCGACCCTGCTGAAGGGCGAGGGCGGCGCGAACGATGGCCGCTCAACGAGCGGGGAGGGGGAGAAGGCAGGAACCGGTCTGTCAGCCGGCGCGCTGAAGGATCTGGCCATGCGGGCGGAAAAGCAGGGACTGGCCGATGTCTCGGCGGCGGCATGGCGGGAGTATCTGGCGAAGAGCGGCGCAGCGGATGAGGAAGCCGCCAAGATTTGGTATCGCGTCGGCAAGCTGCATCAGGAGGCCGGCAATCACGCGGAGGCGCTGGACAGCTATTATCGTTCCGAAGGGCTTGCCGAGCTATCTGAGATTCAGACCGAGATTGCGCGGCGCACCCAGGAGTGCCTGGAAGCCATGGGCAAGTTCGCAGCCCTGAAGTATGATTTGGCCGAGCGCGTGAGTCTGGATCAGGAGGCAGGCAAGGCCGGCGATGATGTGGTGGCTGAAATCGGCGCCCAGAAGATCACCAAGGCGGATCTGGACAAGCGGATCGAAGCGACAATTGAAAACCAGTTGGCCCAGTTTGCGGCCATGATGTCCGAGTCCGACCGCAATCGGCAGAAGGAACAGATGTTGAAGCGTTTCTCCTCGGCGTCGCAGCGGTTGCAATTCCTGCAGCAGATGATCGGCGAGGAAGTCCTGTATCGTCGGGCGCGTGAAACGAAACTGCCCGAGGACGCCGAAGTTCGGGAACTGTTGCGGGATTCCGAGCGCCGCCTGTTGGCGCAGCAGGTGATCGCGCGCGAGGTGGTCGGAGCCGTGAATCTTACCGGCACGGATCTGGTCAACCATTACAAGGCAAACCTCGAGGAGTACAGGGAGCCGGCTCGAGCCAAGGTGAGTCACATCCTGTTGGAGAACGAAGAGGCGGCCGAGGCGATCAAGAAGAAGTTGGCCGACGGCGGGAGCTTTGCCGACCTGGCCCGGGACCTTTCACTGGATGAGTCGACGAAGGGGAAGGGCGGTGAGATTGCCGGAGATGTGATCGCTGGAGGCGCGGTCCCGGGCATCGGGGCGTCGGAGGCCTTCACGAAGGCCGTTTTCGCGACCGAAGCCGGCAAGGTGGCGGGTACAATCGTGAAGACCGACAAGGGCGCGCATTTGATTCTGGTTCGGGAACGCAGCGCCGAACGCACGCCGCAATTGGATGAACTGCAGGGGCGGGTCACGCAGGAGTTGCGCCGGATCAAGGAAGGGGAACTTCAGGAGAAGCTGCTGAAAGAGTTGAAGGAGGATTACAACGTCGTGATCCACACGAAGCAGTTTCCCGTGGAGGAGGAAGCAAAGAAGTAGCCGATGCGGACCGAGGGATCAGTTCGAAATGGAGACAGCCCGCGCGACGGCGCGGGGCGGGCCTCCCATGGCGCATCGAAACTGCAGGGAGTCGCCCTGGCGGCGTTGGCGGCGTTGGCGGCGCTGTTTCTCATGGGGTGCGGCGCTCAGGATGAAACCGCCTCGCAGGTTGAAACCGAAGGGGACTCCGGAATTGAGAAGACCTTCGATCGCGGCCCGGTCAGCGTGCGGCTGCATGTGGACAAGAAGGAGGCGACGATCGCCGACCGCTTGAATCTGACAATCGAGGTGTTCTCGGCGGAGGACTACGAAGCGCGTCTTCCGGCCTTTGGCGAGAAGCTGGATCAATTCGGGATTGTCGACTACACCACGCCGCAGCCGGAGCTGGTGGAGGGAAACAAGACAAAGCGCGCCCGCGCCTACACGCTGGAGCCGTTCCTCTCCGGCGATTACGTGATTCCGCCGATGAAGGTGGAGTTCTGGAAGAAGGATGAGGAGAACGCGAAACGGCACGAACTGGAAACCGAGGAAATCGAGATCACGATCAAGTCCCTGTTGGCCGAGGATGTGGCGGACCTGCAGATCCACGATATCGAGGAGCCCGTTGAAATGCCCAGGCCCAAGGCCGCCGACCGCCCCTTGTTCTGGATTGGCCTGGGGTGCTTGGCGGTCGTGTTGATCGCGGGGGCGTTGTATTTCGCGTTGCGCGGGAAAGAGCGGGCCGCGGGCGTCGTCAGTCTCCCCGCGCACGAGATCGCCTATCGGGAGTTGGAGCGCCTGATCGCCGAGGACCTGCCCGGCAAGGGGGAGATCAAGGAGTTCTACCAGCGCATCTCAGACATCCTGCGGCGCTACATCGAGAATCGCTTTGGCCTTCATGCGCCTGAACAGACGACCGAGGAGTTCCTTGCCGCGCTGGGCTCCGACGCCACCCTGGCCCCCGGCCACAAGAGTCTGCTGAAGAACTTCCTGCTGCATTGCGACCTCGTGAAGTTCGC
>JAYPGD010000540.1:0-485 GCA_038126655.1 Verrucomicrobiales bacterium | reverse complement strand
GGGCATGAGTTCACGAATATCGTCTGGGTTCGAAATCCCAAGCTCCAAGCTCCAGAGCTCAAGTCGGACAGAGGCGCGCTGCGCCATTTGGGAATCCCGTGTCGAGTCATTGATGCATGGATCCCGGAACCTGGGACTTTGCGCTTGCTAGTCGTCATGCATTTCGCTTCTCCATGGATGTTCCTGCTTCTGCCGCTGATCGCGGCGATGGCGTGGTGGAGTCGTCGGGGGCGGCGGACCGGCGCTATCCGCTTTTCGACGACGGCCGGAGCCGCGAGGGCCGGGCGTTCCTTGCGGCAACGATTGTCCTTTGCGCCCATGGCGCTGCGCATCGCCGCCTTGGTCCTGCTGACGGTGGCTTTGGCCCGGCCGCAAAAAGGAATGGAACGGGTGCGCGACATCAACAAGGGCATCGCCATCGAGATGATTGTGGACCGCTCGGGCTCGATGGGCGCGGAGATGACCTTTCGCGGACAACGCATGAA
>JAYPGD010000539.1:0-3832 GCA_038126655.1 Verrucomicrobiales bacterium | reverse complement strand
CCGCTGAAACTGCAGGATTGGTTCGTGAACCAGAAGATCCCCCGCGACCGACGCCGGAAGCTGCTGGTTGCGGTCGCGGAGAATGGGGACATATTCTGGGTGGAAGGACTCCGCATCGGCGAACGATTCAAGGTCGCCGACGCGACACGTCGGCGGTTGCTCTGGACTTGGCGGAGCGCGGCAAATCCGGGGTAAAATCCATGGAAATATGGGTTTCAATTGCATCTGAAACGAAATAGGATGCTGGGCGAGTGACACGTGACGCCGTGAGGCGGAGTCTTGCTCGACGTCTTATATGAGCGCACGCAACAACATGCAGAACAACGAAGGCAAGGGCGACCGCAACGCGGGCGACAGCCGTCCCCCGCAGCGCCAGTATCTGATCTGGATCGCCATCTTGTGCCTGATTCCCATCCTGATCGTCTTCCGTGAGGACAAGGAAGGCCGGGTCAAGCAACTCGACTACTCGCAATTCCAGAAGATCGTCCGCGCCGGTCAGATCGAGAATGGCGCGGTCATCAAATACACGCCCCAGACGGATCTGCGGCTCGTCGAGGGAGAATACCTCGAAGAGGGCGGAGCGGAGCCGACACCGTTCCGGATTGAAACGCCCATCGCCGAGGAATTCCTCGAGGAGATCCTGCAGACCGGCAAGTTCCGCACCCGCCCGCCCAACACGCTCATGATGAACGTGTTCTTCACGCTGTTGCCGTTCCTGTTGATCGCGCTGCTGCTCTACTTCTTCCTGTTCCGGCAGATCCGGATGGCCGGCAAGGGCGCCATGAGCTTTGGCAAGAGCAAGGCCCGCATGCTCAACAAGGAGCGCAACAAGACCACTTTCAAGGACGTCGCCGGCGTCGATGAGGCCAAGGAGGAGGTCGCTGAGCTGGTCGATTTCCTCAAGGATCCCAAGAAGTTCCAGAAGCTCGGCGGCAAGATCCCGAAGGGCATTCTGATGATCGGCTCCCCCGGCACCGGCAAGACCCTGCTCGCCAAGGCCATCGCCGGCGAGGCCGACGCCTCCTTCTTCAGCATCAGCGGCTCCGACTTCGTCGAGATGTTCGTCGGCGTCGGCGCCAGCCGCGTGCGCGACATGTTCGAGCAGGCCCGCAAGAACACCCCCTGCCTCATCTTCATCGATGAGATCGACGCCGTCGGTCGCAGCCGCGGTCACGGTCTCGGGGGCGGCAACGACGAACGCGAGCAGACGCTCAACGCCCTGCTCGTCGAGATGGACGGCTTCGACACCCAGGAGGGCATCATCATCATCGCCGCCACGAACCGGCCGGACGTGCTCGATCCCGCGCTGCTGCGACCGGGACGCTTCGATCGCCAGATCACCGTCCAATTGCCGGATGTTCGCGGCCGCGAGGAGATCCTCAAGGTGCACGCGAAGCGCGTGAAGCTGCAATCGTCGGTGGATCTCAGCGTCATCGCCCGCGGCACCCCCGGTTTCGCCGGGGCCGAACTGGCCAACCTGCTCAACGAGGCCGCGCTTCTCGCCGCCCGCAACAACAAGAAGGCGGTCGGCATGGAGGAACTGGAGGAGGCGCGCGACAAGGTCCGCTGGGGCCGCGAGCGGCGCAGCCTGGCCATGACCGACGAGGAGAAGAAGAACACCGCCTGGCACGAGGCGGGACACGCCCTCGTCAACGTCGTCCTCGAGCACACCCATCCCCTGCACAAGGTGACGATCATCCCGCGCGGACAGGCATTGGGGGCCACCATGTATCTCCCCAAGGAGGACCTCCTCAGCCGGCGGCGCAAGGAGCTGCTCGACATTGTCGCGGTCACCATGGCCGGCCGGATCGCCGAGGAGATTGTCGCCAAGGACATTTCATCCGGCGCCACCGGCGACATCCAGCAGGCCACCCAGATCGCCCAGGCCATGGTCACACAGTGGGGCATGTCCGACAAACTCGGCATGGTCCAGTACGGCGACGACAGCGAATACGTCTTCCTCGGCCGCGAGATGAACAAGGTCAAGGGCTACAGTGAAAAGACCGCCCAGGAAATCGACGCCGAGGTCAAACGCATCATCGACGAGAACTATGCGCGCGCGGAGAAGATCGTCAGGGACTACCGCGACAAGCTGGAATTGATCGCCAATGCCCTGCTGGAATACGAGACCCTCGACGGCCAACAGGTCGAGGACATCGTCAAAACCGGCACATTCACCCCGCCCGATCACCCGACGGATCTGAACCCGCCCGCCGGCGCGCCGGCCGCCACCACGGTTCCGGAAATTTCCACCTCCGACAAACCCGGACTGGATCCGGGGCTCGGTTCGCCGGAGCCGGCCGCGATCTGAGGGAGGAAGCCCCGGGGGGCGGCGATGATTCCGTCATGTGGGAGAGCCGAACTGCCCCGCCGCGTTTTCAAGACAAACGTCCAACGCTCAACATCAAACGTTAAACATCAAACGAAGGACATCGCCGAGCCTGACTCCGTTGAACGTTTGAAGTTGAAAGTTGAATGTTCAAAGTTCGTCTTCAGTCCCCCATGATCATTGCCCCTTCCCTGCTTGCCGCCGACTTCGGCCGCTTCACGCGCGACGCAATGCGCGCCGAGCGCGCGGGCGCCGACTGGCTGCATCTCGACATCATGGACGGCCATTTCGTGCCGAACATCTCCTTTGGACCGGACGTCGTGAAGACCCTTCGCGGCGAGGTCGGCCTCTTCCTCGACACGCATCTGATGTGCTCGCAGCCCGAGATCCTGATCGAGCGTTTCGCGGAGTTCGGCGCCGATCAGATCACGGTGCACGTTGAGCTGCCGCATGTTGGAAAGCTGATCAGACAGATCCGCAGGCTCGGGAAGAAGGTCGGCCTCGCGGTCAATCCGCCCACGCCGATCCAGTCCGCGCGGAAACATCTTAAGAACATCGACCTCCTGCTGGTGATGACCGTGAATCCCGGATTTGGCGGCCAGCCGTTCCTCCGCGAAACACTCGCCAAGATCGAACAGGCCAGGGCCTGGCGCGACAAGCTGGCCCTCGATTACCGCATCCAGGTCGATGGCGGCATCAAGTTCGACAACGCGGCCGAATGCGCCGCCGCAGGGGCCGACGCCTTTGTGAGCGGCACCGGACTCTACGGCCAGCGGAACATGAAGTCCGCCATCGCCAGAATGCGGAGGATGACCGAAGATGCCGCCGTCTGAAACGGAATCTGAAATCCACCCACCCACTCCCATGAGCGAACCAAACGACACCACCGAGAAGGCGTTGGATGAATTGCGCGAATTGATGCGCGATGTCGACAACCTCCTGAACACTTCGAAGGAGAAGGTTGATGAGTCCGTGAAGAAGAACAGCGAAAAGCTGAACGAGTCCCTGGATTCCGCCAAGGAATCGGCCTCCCGGGCCAAGGAGTCGGCGGCCGCTGGACTGGAGGCCGCCCGGCGGGCCATTCACGCCTATCCTGTCGAGTCGGCGGGGGTCTGCTTCGGCGTGGGCCTGCTGCTGGGGATCCTCATCAACCGCAAGTAGACGCAATGTCCGAGGAGAAGCCTCCATCCGAAGCCGTCTTCCGTTCGTTGAAGCGGTTTCTCAACACCATTCTCGGCCTTGTCCAATCCAGACTCGAGCTGTTCGCCATCGAGTTTCAGGAGGAGAAATGGCGCCTGCAACAGATGTTTGTCTGGGTGGTCGTCGGCATTTTTGCCCTCATTCTGACCGCGGTCGTCGTGACCGCCACCGTCGTTTATTGGGTCGGGGAGGAGAACCGTATGACCGCCGTTCATCTCTTCTGCCTCGGCTATGGCGCCCTGACCGCCGTTGCCTTTCTCAAGGCGCGCAGGCGCGTCGCCGACAAAACGCCCGTCGCACAGA
>JAYPGD010000538.1:2707-3836 GCA_038126655.1 Verrucomicrobiales bacterium | reverse complement strand
CTCCTGAAGTTCCTTCGTTCGGTCGTGCCACCCGGGCACGTGACTTCGACAGCCCACTCACCAGGAGGCGAAGATATGCAGGATCGTCTTCTGACCATGGAAGTCGACGATCGACCCGGGCCGGCCTTCGAGGTCTGGCAGTGCGAACGGCGGAAACAACTGCCCTTCCTTCAACATTGCTGCGTCGGCAGCCAAGGGCATGACAAGCATTCCGATCAAGAGGTGAAGCGCGCGTTTCATGAATGGACCGACCAGTTGCTTCGGACAGAAGCCGCGGCATGGCAAGCCTAATCCGCAGGGCCTTCGCATGAGCGTCAAAATCAATGCAAATTCGAAAGCCCGCCGTTCGGCGCCTCAGGCGAAGCCGGCCCGGTTGAGATTGCCTCCCAACGCCATGCGCCATAGTGTTCCCAGCCTCAGAATACGTTTGGCATCATCCGACAGGCTCCCCCGCATGAACACACCTTCCCTCAAACGCTCAAACGGCAAACGCCACGCCCCCCAATCCCGTCGCCGGGCCATCAAGACCGCCGGCCTCGCCGCGCTCGGCTTCACCGCGACCGACTGGCTGACAGTCAGCGACGCCATGGCCGCGGCCGCGGCCGGAAAGACCGAACTGGAGCCGCTGAACCGCTTTCCCCGGATGGTGCAGGAGTATTTCGTGCAACGGGTGCGCAGGGTCGAGGCCGCGGCCAACAAGGTCCGAGCCGAACTGAAGACCAAGGCCGACGCCGAAGCTTACGTGAAATCCGTCCAGGAAAGGATCGACCGCTGCTTCGGCCCCTGGCCGGAAAAGACGCCGCTGAACGCCAGGATCACCGGCGTCGTCGAACGCGATTCCTACCGGATTGAAAACGTGATCTTCGAAAGTCGCCCCGGCTTCCTCGTCACGGGCAACCTGTATCTCCCCAAGACCAGCAGGAAGAAAAGCCCCGGCGTCGTCGGCGTCTGCGGGCATTCGACCAACGGCAAGGCGGAGACAGCCTACCAAAGTTTCTCCCAGGGACTTGCCCGCATGGGCTACGTCGTCTTCATCATCGACCCCATCGGGCAGGGCGAACGCTCCCAGTATCTGGAGTTCCACGACGGCAGGCCGAAGGACACCATCCGCGTCGGCACACGTCAGCAC
>JAYPGD010000538.1:0-2697 GCA_038126655.1 Verrucomicrobiales bacterium | reverse complement strand
CGTCAGCACCTGCACGGGGGCAACCAGCAGCTCCTGGTCGGCGAATCCCTGGCATCGTGGCGCGCCTGGGACGGCATCCGCGCGTTGGACTATCTGCTCACGCGGCCGGAGGTCGATCCGGAACACCTCGGAGTCACCGGCAATTCCGGCGGCGGCACCATGACCACCTGGCTCTGCGGCGTCGAGCGTCGCTGGACCATGGGCGCGCCCAGTTGCTTCGTGACCACCTTCCGGCGCAACATGGAAAACGAACTGCCGGCCGACACGGAACAATGCCCTCCGCGCGTCCTGGAACTCGGACTCGACCACTCCGACTTCATCGCCGCCATGGCTCCCAAACCCGTCGTCCTGCTGGCCAAGGAGAAGGACTACTTCGACGCGCGCGGAGCCGAGGAGGCCTTTGCCCGCCTGAAGCGTCTCTACACGCTGCTGGGCAAACCCGACAACATCCGCCTGTTCATCGGCCCCTCGTATCACGGTTACTCGCAGGAAAACCGCGAGGCCATGTATCAGTGGTTCAATCGCGCGACCGGAGTGTCCGACGCGCAAAAGGAACCGGAACTGACCATCGAGAAGGATCCCACGCTTTACTGCGCGCCCAAGGGCCAGGTCGCGACCCTCAAGTCGAAGACCGTGTTCGATTTCACCCGGGAAAGAAGCGAGCGACTGGCCGCCGCCCGCAAACCCCTTTCCGGAAAACAACTCAAGTCTGCGGTCGCCGACGCGCTTGGTCTCAAGCCGCGCAAGGACGTCCCCGATTACCGCATTCTGCGTCCCCTGGGAGGCCGCGGCTACCCGAAGAAATACTTCAACTCCTACGCCGTGACCTCGGAACCCGGCATCCACACGCTCGTCCATCGACTCAGCGATGAACGCCATTATTCGCGTCCGCCAAAAAGCGAGACCCCGGCCGTGCTTTACGTTTCACACCATTCCGCAGACCAGGAACTGCGCGAGGAACCGCTGGTCAGGGAACTGCTCACCCAGCGCAGGGACGCCGCCTTCTTCGCCTGCGACGTCCGCGGCATCGGGGAATCCCGCCCCGACACCACCAGCGCGAACTCCTTTCTGAGCCCCTACGGCAGCGATTACTTCTACGCCGTGCACTCGCTCATGCTTGGGTCCCCATATCTGGAACAGAAGACCTTTGACGTTCTGCGCGTCATCGACTGGCTTGCCTCGTTCGGTCACCGGCAGATTCATCTCGCCGGACGCGGCTGGGGAAGCCTGCCCGCCGCCTACGCCGCGCTGCTCGCGCCGCAGGTCAAGTCCGTGACCCTGAAAAACGCCCTGACCTCCTACTCGGATATCGCGCAGACCGAATACTACAACTGGCCGCTATCCTGTCTTCTGCCCAACGCGCTCGCCAACTTCGACCTGCCGGATGTCTATGAGGCGTTGAAGGAAAAAGGGTTGCGTCAGATCGACGTTTGGAACGGCTCCGGCAAGGCGGCCTGAACGGGCCCCAGTTCCCGCCAGCCATCCCGACTGCAGGCCTCAATTTCATTTTTATCGATTTGCGACACGGATTGGCACGCATTCTGCCATGGGGGATGGCATGAAAAGAAAACGCGTCAGAATCCTCCCCCTCACCGCGCGGCGCCTGATCCCCTCCACGCTGCATGTCCATGTCTTCACCGAGCAGGCCGAAGCCGCATTGAATCGCGCCATTCTCGGCCAACCCGCCAGCGAACGGACTTCACACCCGGCCATCGACTCGCCGGCGTTCAACTGAACTGTCGGCAATCCGCGCGAGCGCCAACGATCTCCACCGTCCAGATCATGAGTTCTCACCAGAGTGAAGCCGCGCCCGAGGGCGATCCCAAACCGATCATCCCGGCCGGTCTCCAAGTCCAGATCCTGACCGATCAGGCGGAGAAAGCCTTCGAGCAACTCCTCAAAGAAGAGGCCCGGATGGGATTCCTCTCCCGCGCCAACCGCGCCCGGAACAAGGGCGACTCCGGGATGTCAACCAAGCCAACCTGATCTCATGAACTCAATTTCCGGGGGACAACCATGCGACTTGTCATAAGGGTTGAGGCGTCATAGGGGGAACAAGGCATGCGGCCCGGTTCATAAGGCCTCGCAGATTAACCTCTGCGAGGCCGTTTTCTTGGGGGAGGAGGTCAGTCCAACTCTCCCGACTCATGACGCCGCGAGTCGTTGATCGACCGTTTTCAGCAGTTCATTGGGCCGGAAAGGCTTGGCCAGGAAGTTGAAGCCGTATTCGATCTTCAGGGAGCCGTCCGGAACGTCCTTGTTGTAGCCGCTCACGAAGACCACCGGCAAATCCGGCCTCTCAGCGAGTATTCCCTTGGCCAACTCACACCCGTTCATCCCCCCCGGCATGACGACATCCGTCAAAAGCAGATCGATGTCAGTCTTGTGCTGGTCCCACATCTCCCTTGCCGCGACGCCGGTCGAGGCCTCCAACACCCGGTATCCGAAGTCCTCCAGAACGGTCTTGTTCAAGGTCAAAAGCGAAGTTTCGTCCTCGACCAACAGGATGGTCTCCCCGTTGGCCCTGGCCACGGACGGTTCATTGACCCGAGGAGCCTCCGGAGCAATATCGTTTGCGGCCGGGATCATCACTTTGAATGTCGTCCCCTCGTCTTGGACGCTGTCCACTTCGACCCAGCCCTTGTGCTGCTGCACGATGCCAAACACTGAAGCCAGCCCCAACCCCGTTCCCTTGCC
>JAYPGD010000537.1:1813-3840 GCA_038126655.1 Verrucomicrobiales bacterium | reverse complement strand
CGCGGTCGTAGTTCTCGGCGCGGAAGCGGAGGGCGTCGAAGACGTGGTGGTTGACGGCGTGGTCGTCCCAGTTCTGCACGCGGCCGCAGAGCGGGCCGTGCAGGCTGCTGGTGAGGACCTCTACGCCGGCTTCGACCAGGCGTCGGGCGAGCAGGAGTTGCTGTCCCCATTGGTTGCGGCCGTAGCGGTCGCGGGTGCGGTCGTCTTCCTGGCTGAGGTCGAAGGCGTCGCGGGTCTTGGGGTTGGTGAGCAGCGTCATGGCCTGGACTTCGAACTGATCCAGGGCCTCGAGTTCGCCGGCCCGGTCGAAGGCGCGTTCCAGGGTGTCGAGGTTCTTGCGCAAGGCGACGCGAAGGTCGAGTCGTGTGGCGTCTTCGGGATTGTCGAGGCCTATGTTCGGGACCTTGAAATTTGGTTTGCTGGGGTCGCCGCTGACGGAAAATGGCGAGTAGGCGTCGCCGAGATAGGCGGGGCCGTGGTAATTGGTCGGACCGTGAACGCTGAGGTAGCGGGGCAGGGGATTCTTGCGCGGGCCCTTGAGTGAACGCACGTAGTTGGCGGCGGACATCCAATCGGGCAGGCGCGGTTGCGGCTTGTCGCGGGTGTCGGTGTCGCCGGAGAACATCTGCATGGAGCCTGCGGGATGTCCGGCGGCGCCGTTGTACATCGAGCGCAGCAGGGCGAACTTGTCGGCGATCTTTGCCTGACGGGGGACCAATTCCGTGAAATGGACGCCCGGGACCTTGGTGGGGATCGTGCTGAAGGGGCCGCGATACTCGCTGCCGGCGTCAGGCTTGGGATCGTAGGTGTCGATGTGCGAGCAGCCGCCCGGCTTCCAGACGAGGATGACGGCGTTGTTGTCCTTCTTGCCGGCGAGGGCGTTCTCGGCCTTGAGGCGAAGGATTCCGGGGAGGCTCAGACTGGCGAAGCCGGCCAGCCCCATGCGCATGAAGCCGCGACGGTCGAATGGTCCGGGACAAGGATTGGAAACAGGTCGTTTCATTGTTTGAATTCTACTTTAACCACGGATGAACGCGGATGAACACGGAATTTTGGGGACGTTGGGCCAAAGCTCCAAGCTCCAAGCTCCAAAGGGCGACTTGGGGCGGCTCTTCTTCCGTAGGACGGGCCGTCCGTTTTGACCAAGGCGAGGTTTTGCGATTTGGAGCTTGGAGCTTCGTGCCAAAATCTCCGAATCTCCCAAAACCTTCGACTGTATCGAACCTGTTTTCATCCTTGGCGGGATCACTTGCCTTTCGGTTTGACGCGGATGGGGATGGGTTCGGTGACGACGATGTCGGCGATGTCCTTGGGCTTGGCCTTGGCGTCGGCCTTGTACTTGGCGACGGCGCCGCCGTAGAAGGCCACGACGTAGTCGCCGGGCGCGACCTTGTATTTGGCGAGATCGATGACGGCCTCGGACTTGTCGTCCTTGAGGCTGAGGTCGATCTTCATGCTTTCGAAGCCGGCTCCGAAGGTTCGGGCGTTGATGTTGGCGCCGGAGAAGTCCATGCGACGGGTGTGCTTGAGGGGGATGGTCAGTTTGGAGCCGGCCTCGGCCTCCCAGACCTTCTTTTCGGCCGGCGCGATGGTGAGCGGCGCGAGTTCCTTGCGGGTGACGGAAACCGGGACGTCGGCGAGGAGTCGCGGGCTGGGGATTTCCTGCCAATGATCCCTGACCGGCCAGGCCATGGATGCGAGACGTACGGGGCGGCGGACGGTCTTGCCGTCGATCTCGGCGACCCCGAACATCGCGGTGCTGGCGGCTCCCAACGGGGCTTCGCTGTCGGCGGAGATCAGCATGATGCCGCGGGACTTGTTGGCGGGGATCTTGAGGCCGGTCGCGGTGACGCCCTGGGGCAGGCCCTCCATGCCAAGGTTGATTTCGCCGGTGAAGCCGTCCTTGCGGATGACGATCACCTCGAAAGCCATGGTGGCACCGGCGCGGAGGGCCATGGGCTTGGAGAGGCAGTTGCGATCGCCGTTGCGGAGGACCATGTGCAAGGCCCAGGAAGCGAGCGTAAAAT
>JAYPGD010000537.1:0-1803 GCA_038126655.1 Verrucomicrobiales bacterium | reverse complement strand
AATCGGGTTGCGCCTTGCGGATGACGAGGCGGTAGACGTTGTTCGGATCGTTGCGGGTGCCGCCGAAGAGGTCGCGGAGGGCGAGTCGATGGAGGCCGTCCTGCTTGATCTCGATCTTGCCGAGGATGTCCGGCGAGCCGGCGTTGTAGGGTGGGCCGTCGTAGGCGTATTGATTGCTCGAAACCTTGACCGGGCTGGCGATGTCATTCAGTTCGGCGATATCGGTGAGCTTCTCCACGTCGCCGTCCTTGCCGACATGCTGAACCAGCGCGAAGGGGTCGGTCGGTCGGCCGAGGCGTTCGGAGGCCACCTCGACCCACCAGGTCTCGCCCTTCTTGGCTTCAAATTCGAAGGTGTCCACATCGGCGGCGGGGAAGAAGCTGCCGGAGATCTCGCAGGGGAGGGTGATCTTCTGCGCCTTGGCGATGTCGTTGTTGGGTTCGGACTCCTTGGCGGCCTTGGATTCCTTGGCCGTCCAGGAAACGGAGCTGACGGTCCGGGTCGAAGCCATGCGTTGGAAGTCGCCGGACTCCGGGGCTTCGGTCAGGGCGAGGCGGTAGAAGTAATACGCTCCGCCTTGAAAGGTGAGATCGTTGACTTTGACGATGTATCTGCCGTCGGCGGGCGCCTTGAAGTCGATGACGCCGCCGAGACGCTCCACCATGATGTCCCGGCCTTCGTCGTCGGCGACGACGACCACGGGTTTGAGCTTGGAGTCAATGCCGCGGGCGGCGAGGTCGACCATGACGCGCTGGTCCTTTTTCGCTTCGAAAGAGTAGTGATCGACGGCGCGCGCCGTGGTGGTGGCGTTGCAGATCGAGTTCAGCTGCAAGGGCATGGCGGTTTCGACCTTGGTGTTGGCCTTGGTTCGCATGACTTCAGGGAGCGAGCCGACGTTGAAGGCGCGGGAGCTGGAGAGGCCCAGGTCGGTCATCACGCGGGCTTCGTGAACGCCGACAGGGACATCCTTGGCGACCGTGACCGAGAACTTGTTGGCGACGGGTTTGCCTGCCTTGTCGAGCAGAGGCTTGGCGGTGATGCCGGGATGCGAGAAATGGAGTTCGCTGGCGCCTTCGATGTGCTGGCCGGTGATGGCGACCTCGACGGAGGTTCCGGTCTGCGCGCCCATGGGGAGGGTGGTCAGCAGGCGCGGGGTCGGGAGACCGACGGATTGGGCGGAGGCGGTGGAGGCGCAGAGCGCCATGGCAAATGGCAGATGGCAGATGGCCAATCGCAAATGCCGGAAAATGGAACGTGGATTCTTCATTCGTGTCGATTCGTGTCCCTTAGTGGTTGAAAAGAAATTCTTTTGTATTGATCAGGGCCCAGAGGAGGTCCTCGAACTTCTGTTGGCGGGCCTTTGCCTCGGCGATGGGTTTGCCCTTGGCGTCGACGCGGGGGGCGGCGAGGAAGTCTTTGGCGATCTTGAGTTCGTTTGCCTTGGGCGCGCGGGCGAAGGCGGCGAGATAGAGTTCGCGGATGTTTTCCTCGTCGGACTTCTTGTTCTTCGCGAGTTGGGCGGCGCGGCCGGAGGCCAGGGAGAGCTTCTTCTTCAGGCTGGCGTCGTTCATCAGGTGCAGGCTCTGGGAGAGGCTGGCGGACTGGACGCGCTCGCACTCGCAGACGCTGGAGCTGTCGGGGCGGCCGAAGACGCGCAGGAAGGGCGAGGCCTTGTTGTAGCTGTTGTCGGGCAGGGCGATGGCGCGCGTGCCAACGGGGAGGTTGGCGAAGCTGGTGCGATCGAGGGTGAGGTCGTCGATGGAGTCCAGCATGGTCTCGGCCTGCATGCGCCTGGGGTAGTAG
>JAYPGD010000536.1:3006-3849 GCA_038126655.1 Verrucomicrobiales bacterium | reverse complement strand
TCTTCGAGGAGCGGACGACCGACATAGGCGCCGAGCGCGTGGTCACCGTCGCCGCCAGCGACGTCGCCCTCAACCTGGGTTCCCTGGCCGACCCCGATATGCTGCAGTTGACCAACGGCAGCGGCGCCTTCCTGATCAACTCCGACGGCCTGGCCGGCTCGGCCAGCGTCGATGCGGCGCTCAATTTGAGCGGCGTCTCGCTGTCCGGGACATTCAACTTGGCGCTCAATGAGACGGAAGCCGCGGTGAGCGACACCGTCGAGGTGATGGGCTCCAGCGAGATGATTGACGTCCCAGCTGGGCCTTTCCTGCAGGTTCAGGGAATGGGGGCCACACTGGAAATGTTCGGCATCTCGATGTCGGGGGACTACACCTTCCAGCAGATCACCACCGAAAGCGCTTCCCAATGGATCGCCGTGGACGCCCAGAACGTGGCCTTCAACTTCGCCTCCTCGGTCCTGACCGCCGCCAATGGCTCGGCTGTATTCCTGATGACGGACAGCGGGCTCGCCGGGGAAGGCATGATCACAATCGGGGTGGGCGCCTTCGGGGTGGGCTTCTCCCAGACGGTCGCCTGGAACTTCAATTCGACCTCCTCCGCCATTGACGAGTCGTTCTCGGTCAACGGGACGGACTACGAATACCAATACGACGCCGGCCCGTACCATCGTCTGATCACCTCCACTTCGGTCAGCCTGACCTTGGGCGTGGCCAGCCAGATGCAGAGCCTGACCGCCACCCTGGCGATCACCCTGGTCGAGAACGAATCCGGCTCGGATTACGCCACGATCGGGGTTTCCGGCTTGAGCGCGACCCTCGGCACGGGGTCGGTTTCGCTGGCGC
>JAYPGD010000536.1:0-2996 GCA_038126655.1 Verrucomicrobiales bacterium | reverse complement strand
GTTTCCGGGGCCGCCCAGATTGATTTGAGCGGCTACGCCGTGCTGGGCGGGGTGTTCACCTTTGAGATTTCCGCCGCCGATCCAAACTCCTTCACGGTGGCGGCGGAAGACGTGATGTTCAACCTCCAGGCGGGTTCGGTGAATGTCGTGTCATTCCATCAGGGCTCCGGCGTCTTTGTCGTCACGTCCAGCGGATTCTTCGGCGAGGCGACGTTGGATTTCGACGTGGGCCTGATCGCGTTGAGCGGAACCGTGGCCCTCGAGGTCAACACCACCAACGCGGCGCAGTCCGCGACCGTGACGACCTCGGGCGGCATGACCTCCCTGAGCCTCACCGACACGGAATACCTGCGGCTTTGCGTGAATGGGCACCTGCTGCTCGGCTCCGTCGCCGTGCCGCTGAACTTCACCATCCAGGCGAACACGGGAACGGGAACGGTCGAGTTTCGGGACAAGAACACCAACAACCTGCTAGTATCGGTCGATTCCTCCGGCGCGGTGACGCTCGGGGGCGGGCTGTCGGCGGATGACTTTGCGCTGGCCGGCCCGTTGGAGTTTGTCAGCATGCTGCGCCAACTCGCCAACTGGCTGGCCCTGTTCCGCGATTCGGAACTCTTTGACATCGAGATCCCGTTTACTGACGGCGCCACGCTGGGGAGCGCGTTTGACTGGTCCCAGGCCTTTTTGGACGAGGTCTTCAGCCACGTTGTCAGCATCGAGTTTCTGGCCTCGCGCGATCTCGACCAGGATCTGACGGACAACGGCGGGAACACCATTTTGAGCGGCTCCGACTTCGACTTGAAAATCGGCGACACGACCTACAGCGGATTTTCGGTGAGCGGCTCTTTCAGCTCCGTGGAGAACCCTTTCGACCCTTATGACGCGACCACGCTGGCAGGCCTGTTCAACAACGAATTCGCGGCCAAAGGCGTCGACAGCAAGGTGGTTGCGCGGGTCAACAACTCCGCGGGAACCGGAACTTTTGTCATCGCCTTGAAGCCCGCGCAGATCGCCGAGAATCCGACCTTGGAGCTGCACAATCCCAACAGCGAGATGAGCGGAACGCTGGGCTTCTCACCGGATGACGGCGACGCGGACGCCCCGGAGCAGGTCGGGCTCGAAAACCAGCGCTTCACCGTCGAAGAGCTGATCGAAGAGCTGGGCATGCTGCTGACGGGATCGCCGGTCACCTACAACCCGGCCGCCCAGATGTACTCCTTCCCCGCCAGTATTGCCTGGAGCCCGAGTTCCCCGCTGACCGTCCCCTTTGGTTTTGACGCGGACCTGGGGCCCCTGGCCAACGCCAATCTGAGCGGCGAACTGGAACTCACCGCCAGCCTGGGACTCGACTTCACCCTGGGTTTTGACCTCGCCGCAGCCTCGGCCCCGATGGTTCTCAGCTCCACCCTCGTCCCCGTGCCCAGCCACGGACGGCTCTCGGATGACGCCCATTTTGAGGTCTTCTTCAATGACGATCCCAGCGGCGTCAGCCTGACCCTGAGCGCCGCCGCCACCGCCGGCAACAACAGCATCGTTGATTTGGCGGCCGACCTGAACGCCCTCTTCGCCACCCAGACCTATGGCGGGGATGACTTGGATGACATCCTCTACGCCCAGAAGGCCGGCAACGGTCTGGCCATCATGGTTCTCGCCGAGGACGCCGATGAAGACGGCGCCCTGGACGCCGGCGAAGACACCAACGGCAACGGCGCCTTGGATTCTCACCTCAATCTGATCCGCAAATTGACCGTGCGCGCCCAAAGCGGCGACCCCTTTGCCACGGAACTCGGCTTTGGCGCGGAAGTGACCGATCTCGACGGCAACAGCGCCACCACCAATGACCAGTATTACCTCACTTCCTCCACCTCGCCGATGAAGGGCTTGTTTGTGGAGGATGTCAGCCTTTCCGGCAGCGTCAGCCTCAACACCACGACTCCCATCTCGGGATCCCTGAATTTTGGGTTCGTCGAAATCTCCACCAGCGGCGGCAGCGTCGGAACGGTCGAATTCGACGGCGTCACTTCCAATCCCATCACGGTGGGCGTCGAATTGCAGGACGACGACACCGGGGCGGATCGGTTCTACGTCAACGAGCTTTATACCAATCTCGATGTCGACTCCATCCTGTCGATGGTGCAGGGGCCCGATTTCGGCGGCAGCTTCCTGGCCCGCCTGGACAACATCGCGGTCAATGACGGGCTGCTCAACCTGGGCAGCGATCCCGAGATCTCCCTCTGGATACCCGACATCAACCACCTGGAATACAACCCCGACCCCTACGACGGGACCAACACCGGCCTCTTCCTCACCTATCCGGATCTCAGCAATTTGCTGAATTTCGACGAGTTCAATTTCAGCTCGCTGATCAAGGCCCTCAAGTCGGTGGCGGACAGCCTCAGCGAGCTCAGCGCCTTCTCCTTCCTGGACGACAAGCTGCCGCTGATCGACATCAGTGTGAACGACATCCTGGACTACGCGCAGAAATTCGCGGATTTGGTCGACGAGCTTTCGGCCAGCTCGCAGTCCTCGCTGCAAGGAGCGTTGAGCAAGCTCGAGGATTCCATTGAAAGCCTGTTCGATTTGGATCCCTCCATTCTCTCCCTCGTCCTGGACGACAACGGACTTGGGACCGAGATTCTCACCGCCGGCGGAACGGGGGCCGCGATGGCCTCGGCCACGGTCGATCCCGATGGCGACAACAACGGCATTGTCGTCACGCGCACCGTGAACGGCGCCGAGTGGAATGACGTCTCCGTGCGCGTCAAGGGCGACGCCTCACTCTCGGGTGATCAGGCCGAGGCGGTTTGGGACGAGACCAACAAGGTCCTGACGCTGTTGATCAGCGGGGGCGACACCACCGCTAACACCCTGGTCACGGCGGTCAACGATCTTTCCGACTGGTCCGCGGCGCTCAAGCCGGTCGACAATGGCGACGGCGGCAACACCGGCGCCGGCGTGGTCACCGGGAAGTCGCTCAAGTTCTCCCTGACCTTCAG
>JAYPGD010000535.1:0-3851 GCA_038126655.1 Verrucomicrobiales bacterium | reverse complement strand
GGCTGTCGCATGATTGTTTCGTTTTTCGGCTGACACAGCCGACGCTACATCTGTGGAGCTGTTGCGGTTGCTGTTCATGCGCAGGCCCTGGACGGCGGGCGATTGGAGTTGTGCTTACCGGCCCGGCCGATGTATGCCAGTCCCATGAGACGGAAAGATTCCACTGTGGGCTCCATGGTCGCGGCCTTGGCGCTCGGGTTCTGCCTGATCCTTGTTTCAGGCTGCGCGACCGGCGACGCCGGCGACACGGGCGAAACAGCAAGGACCGGGAGGTCCGCGAAGTATGAGAAGGTCTATTCGGACCCCGCCTACAAGGGAACCAACCGGAGAAGGAGTCAGACACACGCCGCCCCTTTCCGGTGAGGGAGCGGGTGATGCCGCCGCCTTGCCCGGGCGCGGCGATCGAGTCCCGCGTTGCCAGTCAGGCGCCGGAAGGCAGTTTCAACCCCACTTTCTTTTCATGAATCGCAGAACATTTCATCGCCGCGCCGCCTCCGTAATTGGCGGGCTTGCGACACTCCCATCATTCGTGGATGGCCGGGCGCTCGGGCAGGAGCGGGATCCGGCCGAGAAGCGTCTGGTCCTGCTTGGGCTCAACGCGCTGGCGCGGGCCCATGAAATGAACTATTTCGCCGACGGCCATCGCGGGGCGGCCCTGGTTTCGGCGCATCTGCTTTGTCGGGAAAACACCCTGGCCGAGCCGGCGTGCGTCCGGATTGAACAGCTGTTCGATCTCAACTGGGGCAAGGCAAGGCTCTGCCAACCCTTTCGGGACGCCGATCCGGCCCCGGATCAAATCCGGCGAATCGGCGTCGCCCTGGCCGAAGGCGGACCGGTTCTGCGCCAGGTGGGCCATGATGCGATCTTTGCGATGCTGGCGATCAAGGGGTTTCGCATGTTGCCCGAGGCCGCCACGCCGGAACGGATCGACGGGGTCTGCAAACTGATCCGCAGCATGAAGCCCTGGCGCGACGCGCCCCCCGATCCCGAGGTGAAGCCGCCGCCCTTCTCGGACGCCAAGGCGGCCTCGCGCTTCGTGTTGCGCGAGGCGAGCGATTCGGTCGACCGTTTCATCGGCTTCGGGCAGGGCTTTGCCGGACACATGCTCACCTTCGGGCAGTCGCTCATTGAACTGGCGGCCATGGGCGACGTGGAATGGGCGGAGAGTTGTCGGACGGCCTTCCGCAAGTATGTGACCGTGACGCGTCGCGGGCCCAAACCGGACGACAAGCGCTACCGGGAACACCCGCCCAGCAAACTCCGGCCGGACGGCGCGGATTATTGGCGTCAGCGGGGCGACAAGACCCTCGGCATCGGCCATGTCTTCAAATACCCCTACAGCTACTACGATCTCCTGCGGGCGGCTGACGATCCCGACCTGGAACGCGAGTGGGAAGGCAAGGCCCACCGCATCTTCTGAGCTCCATTGCGTTTGAATGTCATCGGCGCGCAGTCATGCGGCGCCGATCGGGCGGGGGGGCAGCGCCTCGAAAGGCGGCTACTTTCTGGCGGCCGCGTTTCCGCGACGTCGCAGATTGGGGTTCCTGGTCCAGCCGATGAGGATGCCGGCATAGATTGTCACAATCAGGAAGTTCATGCCCCAACGCGTGTAGTGATTTGCGGCCTCGTGGGGGATCCGATGCCCCATCCAGAGCTGCCATCTCCAGTTGAGCATGACGAGGGTGAACACCGCGATTGAGCTGAAGGCGGTCATGAGGACGGCGAAATGCTTCTTCGGATTCCGCAGGCAGGCGCGGGCGCTCAACCCGAAGGTCAAGGCGCTCATTGCCGCGCACAGCGTCAGTCCGGTCCAATCCCCGGCCCGGAACGCGAGGATGTAGAGCCAGGCGAAGCCTCCCAGAATGCCGCCGCCGAAACTGCCGTAGACACCGCCCTTCGTCAGTTCGCCCGGTTGGTTGCCGATGGCTGCCACGGGCTCGATGTAGGTTCCATCCTCCTTTTGGATCTGGATTTGCCGGTGGTTGACCCTGGCGATCATGAGCGTGAGGCCGATGACGTAAGCGCAGATGATTCCGATCAGCAGGCCGGCATACAGCGCGGCGTTGGCCTGGGCGAGATCGCGGCCAAGAAAGGTCATTGCCAGAATCGCCAGGACGAAGGCGATGGCCAGGCCCATGGCCAGCCACGCGGCGCGGACCATGAACTGTCGCTCGCGCGGGGATTTTGTCGCGTTGATTCCGGCGCGCGCCCCAAACCACGCGCCGGCCAGTCCGATGACGGGGCCCAGGGTCGCCGCGCCGAGCCCGGCCGAAGCCGCAGCGGCCTTGGCGGCGGGCGAACTCTTGGCCGTGGTCGCCGCGATCCCGGCGATCGCGGCCTGCGGCGCAAGGTTTGGCAAGGCCGCCAATACGGCGACGCGTTCGATCGATTGCTCCTCGCGGTAAAACAGGACCAGCGGTTCGCGGTAGTTCTCCGGAATCTGTTCGAGGGAGCGCCACACGAGTTCCGCTTCATCGTCGGATATGGCCTGGTCGCTGGGTGTGGGGAGCGTGTCGGCGTTTTCCGGAACGTCCGCCATGGGGATGGCCCCTTCCGTGGCGGCGCGGCCCTGGCGTCGACGCGCGTTGTTGATCAGATTGCGGGCGATGCCGCAGAGCCAGGACTTGAACTTCTCGCGCTCCCGCAGGTCGCGAAGCTTCTTCCACGCGGTGATGAAGGTTTCCTGGGCCAGGTCCTGGCTTTGGGCAAGGTTGCCGCAGGCACTGTAGGCCATGGAGCAGATGAGAGCCCGGTAGCGTTCGACCAAGTGGCCGTAGGCGTCGCGATCGCCGTCGAGGCAAAGCTCCAGCAATTGAATGTCGCTGGCTTCCGTCACTGGGGGAATTGTTGTCATGTTCATCTTCGCCCTTCAAGTGGCGCGACGCGATGAAAAGGTGACAGGGAATCTTGAGAACTGGGGCGGGACGCTACGGTTGTGGGGCGCCAGAATAAGACACCCGCGGAGCGGCGATACATGCGTGGCGCGTCGGTGTCGCCGCTATGGCGTCTTCATTATCAGGTGTCCTTCCCTGATGCCCCGCTCCTGCCGTGGTTTTCGTGGGGGCTCAATTCGATCTGTGTAATCCCCCCTTAATCCGCCACGCTTTCCAGTTTGATTTTCTCGTAGATGCTGCGGGCGCGGCCGTAGGCGAGTTTGGCCTGGGTGCGTTCGTCCTCGCGGATGCGGTTCTTCTTTTGTTCCCAACAGGTGTCGACGGCCTTGATGCACCAGTCGGCGCTCTTGCGGCTGGCGCGGATGGGTTGGCCGCCGACCTCGACGAACACGGGGTTGGTGTGCGCGCTGGGGAGAATGCGCACGGCGACCCAACTGGAATGCTTGAGGTCGATGTCGAAGCTCATGGGGCGGGTCTTGCCGTCGGCAAGCAGCCGTTTCCGCGCGACGGCCTGACCATTGACGATGATTTCGACCGGGACCATGCGGGTATTCCCGATGCGGGAGCGCTCGATGTGCCAATAGGGCTTGGCGTCGAGGCGGGAGTTGCGGACGCGCTCGGTCTCTGCGGTCGGCTCGGGGGCGAGCAGGGCGGAGGCGTCGAAGCTGACCTTCACCTTGCCGGGCTTGGCGAGGTCGAGTTGGCTGACCTTGCCGCCGGAGCCGGGCTCGCCGACGGCGACATCGTTCACCTTGAAGTCGAGAATGTGGCTCATGCCGTCGCCGCAGTAGCTGCGTCCGGCCTTCAGGCCCTGGACCCAGTTGTCGAAGTTGAGCGGTTGCTCCTCGTCGAGCTTCACGTAGATGCGGCCGAGGCCGACCTTGTCGCCGTAGATGCAGGGGAAATCGGTTTCGCCGCTGATGCGGGCGCGGAAGCCGCAGTTGAGCGTGTGATACC
>JAYPGD010000534.1:1575-3852 GCA_038126655.1 Verrucomicrobiales bacterium | reverse complement strand
TCAAGAAGATGCAGAGCGACTGGATCGGCCGCTCCGAGGGCGCCGAGGTCGATTTCCAGGTGGCTGGTTCCGATGAGAAACTTCGGGTCTTCACCACTCGACCGGACACCCTCTTCGGCGCGACCTACATGGTGTTGGCTCCCGAACACCCGCTCGTCGATCAAATCACCACCGACGAACAACGCGACGCCGTCAAGTCCTACCAGGAGGCCGCCGCTAAGAAGAGCGACTTGGACCGCACCGACCTCGCGAAGGAAAAGACCGGCGTCTTTTCCGGCGGATACGCGATCAATCCCGTCAACGGAGAAAAGATCCCGATCTGGATCGCCGACTACGTCCTGATCAGCTACGGCACCGGCGCCATCATGGCCGTGCCCGGCCACGACACCCGTGACCTGGAATTCGCGCAGGAATTCGACCTGCCCGTCATCGAGGTCGTCGAAGCCCCCGGCGACGAAATGAACATCGGCTTCACCGGCGCCGGCGTCAGCATCAACTCCGACTTCCTCAACGGTCTCCCCACGCCCGAGGCGAAGCAGAAGATCGCCGCGTGGCTGGAAGAGAAAGGCCTCGGCCAAAAGACGATCAACTACAAGATTCGCGACTGGCTCTTCAGCCGCCAACGCTACTGGGGCGAACCCTTCCCCATCGTCTGGAAGGACGGCCATCACCAGGCACTGCCCGAGTCCGAACTTCCCGTCCTGCCGCCGGACCTCGACGACTACAAGCCCACCGAAACCGGCGAACCGCCCCTCGCCCGAGCCGCCGATTGGGTCAATCGCCCCGACGGAACCACCCGCGAGACCAACACCATGCCCCAATGGGCCGGCAGCTGCTGGTATTACCTCCGTTACATCGGCGCCAACAACGACGCATCCTTCTGCGGCGCCGACGCCGAGCAATACTGGACCGGTCAGGCCGACAACTCCGGCCCCGACGCCAAACCCGGCGTCGACCTCTACGTCGGCGGCACCGAACACGCCGTGCTTCATCTCCTCTACTCCCGCTTCTGGCACAAGTTCCTCTTCGACCTTGGTCATGTCTCCACTCCGGAGCCGTTTCATAGACTGGTCAACCAGGGACTGATCCTGGGCGAAGTGGAGTACACGTTGTTCAAGGACGCCGAAGGCAATCCCGTCTCCGCAACAGAACTGAAAGACATTGCCGAGGAGGCAACAGACGACGGACTCAAGATGGCCGGCGTCCACAAGCAATCAGGAGATAAACTCTTCGGCGAACGAATGAACGAGGAGGACGCCCGGCAGGATGGCAACCATCACGTCCTCGCGTCCGACAGTTCCATCCGCCTCGACGCGCGCAGCTTCAAAATGAGCAAGAGCCGCGGCAACGTGGTGAACCCCGATGACGTCCTTGCCCAGTTTGGAGCCGACGCCTTCCGCCTCTACGAAATGTTCATGGGCCCGCTGGAAATGGTGAAGCCCTGGACCACCAAGAATGTCGCCGGCGTCTACAAGTTCCTCGGCAAGGTCTGGAGGCTGTTCGTCGACGACGCCAGCGAAACCGAGTTCGAGCAGAACCTCACCAACGACGCGGACAACGGCGAATCCCATCTCGCCGCGGTCAAGCTCGACGCCGCCATAAAGGACGCCGAACCGACCAAGGAACAGAACAAGGCTCTGCACACCTGCATCAAGAAGGTCACCGAGGATCTCGACAACATGCGCTTCAACACCGCCATCTCCGCAATGATGGTTTTCGTGGGCGAAGCGCAAGCCTGGCAGACCAAGCCGGCCTCCGCCCTGCGCGAGTTCCTGCAACTGCTTCAGCCTTTCGCCCCCCACCTCGCCGAGGAACTCGCCGCGAAGCTCGACGCCCTGAGCGGCAAGGTTTTCAAGACCCTGACCTACGACGCCTGGCCGGCGGTGAACGAATCGTTCCTCGCCGAGGACACGGTCACCATCCCCGTTCAAGTAAACGGCAAGGTCCGGGACCGGATTGAAATTGCCGCAGACGCTTCGAAGGAAGACATGGAAGCCGCCGCGATGCAGAGCGAGAAAGTGAAGGCGCAGATCGAAGGCAAGACCGTCCGGAAAGTCATCCCCATCAAAGGCCGCCTCGTCAACATCGTGGCGAACTGAGAGGCCAACAAATCCCGTAGTCGCAACCTTCAGGTTGCGCATCGCCCGACGCAGCAAACCGGCGCGCAATTTCACGAGTCACGCCCGGCGCAGCCTGAAGGCTGCCTCGTCAACATCGCGGCAAACTGAGAGGCCAACAAATCCCGTAGTCGCAACCTTCAGGTTGCGCATCGCCCGA
>JAYPGD010000534.1:0-1475 GCA_038126655.1 Verrucomicrobiales bacterium | reverse complement strand
GCAGCAAACCGGCGCGCAATTTCACGAGTCACGCCCGGCGCAGCCTGAAGGCTGCGGCTACGAGATTATTGAAAGCTCTCCCCAGCCATCGGTGGAACCGACCTTCCACACCCTACCTCACCGCCGCCCAGACGCGATGCACGTCATCGTGATCGTCCAAGGACTGCAGAAACTCCCCGACTTCCTCCAGTTGGTCGTCATTCAACTCCGGGAAATTCTTGGGCAGATATCCCATTTCGCTGGTCACAATCGCCCATCCCGCGCCCGCCAACCGCTGCGACACTGCGTGGATCTGCGTCCGATCCGTGATGAATCGCGCCCCGGTCGCCTCCTCCGGAATGTCATCGTTCTGCTCCGTCGACAGCGGCTCCACTTCGTCGGCCTCGGCTTCGATTGCCGCCTCTTCCAGATCGATGCCGGAATCCGGATGATGCCCCTCCACCAGGCCGACGTGGTCAAACAGGAATTTGTTGCTGCCCGTCGTGCCGAGCTGCCCCGCGCGGAACAACACGCGGATCTCCGGCGTCGTCCGGTTGGTGTTGTCCGTCATGACCTCCACGATCACGGGGACCTTGTGCGGCGCGTAGCCTTCGAACACCACATGCTCCATCGTGGTCTTGTCATCGCCCGCACCCTTCTTCAAGGCGCGCTCGATGACCTCCTTCGACACGCTGTTCTTGCGCGCCTTGTCGCACGCCGCCGCCAACCGGGCGTTCATCTCGGGATCG
This sequence comes from Verrucomicrobiales bacterium, assembly GCA_038126655.1. Taxonomy (GTDB): domain Bacteria; phylum Verrucomicrobiota; class Verrucomicrobiia; order Limisphaerales; family JAYPEY01; genus JAYPEY01. Next base: position 747 of record JAYPGD010000534.1, on the reverse strand, counting down.
GCGCCGCCGGTCGTGATAGCGACCATGATTTCCCGGACCAGTTTCGTGACCGCCTGAGTCTTCTTCTGCGAGGCGACCGCGCGTTTCGAATGCAGCCATTGTCTTCCCATGGGGCGCGGGTTTTAGCAGCAGCAGCCCCCCAAATCAACAGACGGGTGAGTCTGGCCCTTTCCGGAGGACGTTGTTCGAACTCCCCGCCTCAATAAGGCCGGCGCAACGGACCCCAGAGCCTCCGGCGGGCTTTGGCTGGCGGCATGCGGATGCACCAGGAATACGGCGACATGAACGGAGCGCGACCGTGTCGGAGACCAGTCGCAGCCGCGCGCCCAATCACCAACGCCCTGGTCCGGCCGCACGCGCATTTGATTCCCAAGGCGCTGCGACTGGTCCCGAAGACGGGACACAATCGCGCTCCGCCCGACTGCAACCACACCAAGCGGGCCACAATTTCCAGGAACCCGCAGCGCCCGCATGATGGTTCCGCTTTTCGGCTGACGCAGCCGACGCTACATCTGTGAGGCTGTTGCAATTGCTGACGCATACCCGTATGCCCTGAGGAATCCTGCTGCGGATGGGCCCGATCCATGTTTAGCTGTCTCCCGTGCAGGTCGAACGCGTCAAATACATCATCTGGGCCGCGGATATGAATCGCGCGGTAAAGTTCTATCGCGAAGTCCTCGGAGCCGAGGTCATCCGGCAGAACGACGTCATCAGCGAGATCTCCCTCTGCGGAGCCACGATCGGCAT
>JAYPGD010000533.1:2613-3855 GCA_038126655.1 Verrucomicrobiales bacterium | reverse complement strand
CCGGCCAGGTTGCAGGAGATGGTGAAGATGTCCGCCAGATACATCTGCAGCGGATCATCCGCCTTCTCCCCGACCTTGAACGGCAATACCGGCGAGGTCGGCGACACGATCGCATCAACCTTCCCGAATGCGTTCAGGAAATCCTGGCGAATCAGGGTGCGGACCTTCTGCGCGCGCAGATAATAGGCGTCATAATAACCGCTGCTCAGGACATAGGTGCCCATGATGACGCGGCGCTTGACCTCCGCGCCGAACCCCTGTCCGCGGGTCCGCGCATACAGGTTGAAGACCGGATTCGGATCATCGTGAGTCGGCTGCACCCGCGCCCCGTAACGCACGCCATCGAAGCGCGCGAGATTCGCGCTGGCCTCGGCGTTGGCCACGATGTAGTAGGTCGCAATCGCGTAGTCGGTGTGCGGCAACGAAATCTCCACGATCTCCGCGCCCAATTCCTCCAGCTTCCTCACCGCATTCTCCACGGCCGCCTTCACCTGCGGATCAAGGCCCTCGATGAAGTATTCCTTCGGCAACCCGATCCGCATCCCCTTGATATCCCCCGTCAGGCCGCCGGCCAATTCCGGGGCCGGCTCCGGAATACTGGTCGAATCCAGTCTGTCGTGCCCGCATAGCGTCTCCAACAACGTCGCCGCGTCACGCACATCCTTGGTCATCGGCCCGATCTGGTCCAACGAGGAGGCAAAGGCGACCAGCCCATAACGCGACACGCGGCCATAGGTCGGCTTGATGCCCACGCAGCCACAGAACGAAGCCGGCTGCCGGATGGAACCGCCCGTATCCGTGCCCAGCGTCGCGATAACTTCATCCGCCGCGACGGCCGCGCCCGAACCGCCGGATGATCCGCCGGCCACGCGATCCGGATCCCACGGCGTCTTCGTCACGCCGAAAGCCGAGTTCTCGGTCGAACTGCCCATGGCAAACTCGTCCATGTTCAGCCGGCCGAAAACCACCGCGCCGGCGTCCTTCAGCTTCCGGATCGCCGTCGCGTCGTAAGGCGAAACGAAATCGCCCAGGATCTTGGAGCCGCAGTTCAGCGGCTGCCCTTTCACGGCCAGGACATCCTTCACGGCAATCGGCACGCCGAGCAGGGGCTTGTTCACGCCATCCCCGCCTTCCTTCCGAGCGGCGTCCGCGGCGTCCGCCTGAGCCAACACTTCCTCGACGTCGTGGCTGATGAAGGCGTTGATCTTGTCGTCCACTGCGGCGATGCGATCGAGGCAGGCC
>JAYPGD010000533.1:0-2603 GCA_038126655.1 Verrucomicrobiales bacterium | reverse complement strand
GCTTCGCCGTCAGTTCAGAAATCGTGAGTTGATTCAACATCGTGAAAAATGCGGGAAAATTGTAGGTTGCCAACGTCCGGCAGGGCCCGTCATTCGACGATCTTGGGGACATTGATCAGGCCGTTCACGACACGCGGCGCGTTGCTCAACGCTTCCTCATGACTCAACCCCGGACGAACCTCATCCGGACGCGTCACGTTCTTCACCGGATGAGCGTGCGCCGTGGGCTCCACGCCCGCAACGTCGAGTTCTTTCAGTTTCTCGACATAGCCCAGGATGTCGCCGAGCTGGGCGCCCAGGCGGGCCTCCTCCTCCTCGCTCAACTCGATGCGCGCCAGATTGGCGGCGTAATGGATGTCAAATGCGTCGTCAGACATGAACAAGACCTTGGCGAAGAGGAAAAATGAGGGCAAGCGGTTTGTGCCCGGAGCGCCGCCTGCGATTAAGGAAGGGCGGTGATTGAAGACGGTCCCGTTTGGAATGCGCGCCAATGACGAAACCCGAATTCCGAAGCCAGCCTCAGTCTCGTGGGGATCGCGTCGGGATTCTGGATTTCGTCACTCGGGCTTCTTTCGGATTTGGGTGGTTGGGCGCTTCGTCATTTCGGCGGAAGAGTCGGCCACCCAATTTCAAGCGCGCGCCGGAGAGCCTCCCAGCTCAGGGCCGCCACGGCTCCGGACCGCCCGGCTTCGCCTGCAGGAACTTCGCATCCACCTTGCGATACCAGGCGTGCAACCGGGCGCGCATCCGCTTCACTCGAGCCTGCTCCGTCGCCGCCAGGTCATTCCGTTCCCCGATGTCTTCCTTCAGATTGTAGAGGTTCACGCGCCCATCCTCATAGCGCTCGACCAGTTTCCAGTCCCCCATGCGGATTGCGCCGCCGGGAAAGCCGCCCTGATTGCTGTAGTGCGGATAATGCCAGTAGAGCGCGTCCCGCTTCAACGTCGCCCCGCCCCGCAACACCGGCGCCAGGCTCACGCCATCCAGATGAAGCTCCGGCCGCAACGGCAGCCCCGCAATTTCCAGGATTGTCGGATAGAAGTCCGTGCTCACCACCGGGACCTCGGAAACGCTGCCCGCCTTGGTTACCCCCGGCCACTTGACTAGAAACGGTTCGCGAATCCCGCCCTCGTAGACCCACCCCATGCCGCCGCGAAGCGGCAGATTCGACGTCGGCTGCCCCTCGGAAGTAGACAGCCCGCCGTTGTCCGACATGAAGAACACCGCCGTGTCTTTTTCGAGCCCCTGTTCCTTGATTGCGTCCAACACGCGCCCGACATTCCGGTCCATGGATTCCATCATCGCTGCGTAGACGGCATGTTTCTGCAGCACGCGCACCGTGCGCTCCTGTTTGGCGTTGGGCCACACCTGCTCCTCCGGCGCGAATTCCGGCTTGCCGTTGAGCCCAAGCCGCTCCGCCTTCGCCTGGTACTTCTCGACCAGTTCCTTGGGGGCCAGGAGCGGCGTGTGCACGGAATAGAACGACAAATACGCAAGGAAGGGCCCGCCCTTGTGCTCCTTGATGAACTCCACCGTCTCGTTCGCCAACCGCTCCGGCAGATGCTCGCCCTGGGGACCGTTCTCCAGACGCGGATTGTTGTACGGAGAAAAATACTTCCCGCCAAACCAGGGGCCGCCATGCTTCCATCCTCCCTTGTTGACATCGAACCCTTGATTCTCCGGCCAGTATTCCGCCGACGGACCGAGGTGCCACTTGCCCGCAAAGAAGGTCTTGTAACCGCCCTTCTTCAACGCCTCCGCCAGGGTCACTTCGGACAACGACATCCGGTCATTCAACGGCGCGCAGTTGAATCTCCCGCCGCGACGCCCGGAAAAAAAGTTGGTGGCGTCCACCCGCGACGGGTGCCGGCCGGTCATGATGCTGTAGCGCGTCGGACTACAGACCGGGTTCGCGGCATAACCATCGGTGAAGCGCATCCCTTCCGCCGCGAGCCGATCGATGTTCGGCGTCTCGTAAAAGGTGTCGGGATTGTAGGCCCCGATGTCCATGTAGCCCAAGTCGTCGACCAGGAAGAAGACGATGTTGGGTTTGGCGTCGACAGAGGCGGAACCGCACAACGCGGCGAGTAGAAGGCAGACAATCGTCCGGATGAATCTGGTCATGCGTGGAATCTAACGGGACGCCCGGCCAAAGTGAATGACCATTCTCAGCCGTTGAATTGACGATCGCCCGCATCCCCCAGCCCCGGCACGATGTACCCGACCTCATTCAGCTTCTTGTCGACCGCCGCAGTGTAGATCGGCAGGTCCGGATGATGATTGCGCACATTGCGGATGCCCTCGGGCGCGGCCAGCAGGTTGATCATGCGCAACCGTCTTGCCTTGCGCTCCCGCAACAGATCCAACGCCGCAATCGAGCTGCCGCCCGTCGCAAGCATCGGGTCCATCAGGATGACGTCGTAAGCCCGGAGATCGTCAGGCACGTTCAAATAGTAGGACACCGGATTCAGCGAAACCTCGTCGCGCTTCAGGCCGATGAATCCCACCTCCGCCTCCGGAATGATCTGCAGGACCGGGTCCAACATCCCCAACCCGGCGCGAAGTATCGGCGCCAACAAAACCTTGCGCTTCAGCTCCCGCGC
>JAYPGD010000532.1:1128-3864 GCA_038126655.1 Verrucomicrobiales bacterium | reverse complement strand
CCGGCGGCGGCGGCGCGGGCGGTCGCTTGATGTAGGGGCGGAATACATCGCGCGCCACGGCGGCGTCGAAAATCCGACGCTCCTCGGAATCCAGTTTGGCGACCGGTTTCAGATCGTCCCGGTCCACAATCGGCTCCGGAGTCACCACCAGGGTCAGCCAACGAAAACTCACCAACGCCTTCCCCGAGCGCTCCGAAGTCGACATCGTCAGGCTCTCGATCCGGTGCGCGGCCGGAGCCTGCTTGAGCAGGTAGATGAGATCCACGATGTCCGCGTGCGCGCCGCTGCCCCGAATGCTCCAGCCAATCTCGCGCGCCCCGCGCAATCGACGCGGCCCCACCGGCAACCGACTGAAGTCTGTCTCACGCAACCCCGCCTGCCGCAACAATCCGGTGATCATCTCGCCCGACAGGGCGCTCGCCTCATCGACATCGTGCGAGAACGTCCTCGCGACCACCTTCTTGACCGCGTCCTCGGCGGCGAAGAACGCGCGCTTCTCCTTCTGGACCTTCTCCAGGTTGAAACGCGTGTTGCGGATCTTCTTGTCAGCCTCCTTCAACGGCCCGACGAACATCGCCCGCACGCCAAGCCCGAGGGCGAACACCCCGACCATGCCGCCGACAATTCCCGCCAGGAGTTTCTCGCGCTGATTCATCCCCCGCCTCCCTTCACTGCGTCCAACGAGGCGTCGTCCTCCGGTCGCGCCGGCGGCTTGAGTTCGGCGAGATCGAATTCCAAGTCGGAAGCGGCGACGATCTCCACCGTCGAGCGGAACGGGTAGCCGTGCTTGTCCGATCCCGGAGTGATGGCAATGGGCCGGACGTCGTAACCGGCCGTGCGCAGGTTGGCGTCAAGTCGGGCGACGACCTCGCCGCTCTTCGCCTGGACGCCGAACCGGATCGTTCCGGAACGGCTCACGGAGAAGGAGGTCAGGTAGAGCTCCTCGCAGCCCGGCAGGATGGCGCTGAGGTGGGCGTAATGCTCCAACCAGTCGTCGCCGCCCTTGAGCCAGTCCGCAATCGTCTTCGCCTGCAGGCGCCCCGCGCGATAGATCTTCTGTTTCGACTTTTCGGCGGCGAGCTGCTCGACGAGTTGTTGATTGATCTGTTCGCGCTTCTTCAGCATCGACGCGCGCACACCCAACAGGCCAATGACCACCGCCATGGCGGCAATGATGCCCAACAGCGCCTTCAACTTGCCCAGGTCGCGATGAACAGCCGGCTTCTTCGGATTCAGGAAATCAAACGCCAACCCGCTCGGCGAAGCGGCGCCATAAGCGAGCCCGATCGCCGAGATCGAACCGGCGGCGGCGAGTCGTTGCTCGCGGGGCAACCCCAACGCCTCGGCCGGATCGAGGAAGACGCAGGGGATGCCGGTCTGTTCCTCCACCAGGTCCACCACCGCCCATTCGCAACCGGTCACGCCGGCGATGACAATCCTGCCCACAGGCGCGCCCTCATCGACGCCGCCATAGCCGTGCAGACTGCGAACAACAGTTACAGCCGCCGCCTTGGCGAAGGCCTCGGGATCGTCGATGCCTTCCGCAAGATCAATTTCCGGATCGCGGCGCATCTCTCCGGACTCCCGGCTCGCGAGGTCCGCAGAAAGTTCGACCGCCGGTCGCACGACATCGCCTCGACTGAACAGGACCGAATCGTGCGCGACGACATCGACATTCACGGAATCGATCCTGACCGTCACCAACGCGACCGCATCCGGGGAACTGGTATGGCCGCAGGCTTGGAGACAACGGAAGTTGGCGTACCCGGTCCAGCCGAGCGCCACGAGATTCAGCTTCGCCGCCTCGGCGACTTCCCGGAAGCGTTCGACGCTGTCGCGCTTGACGGCGGCGACCAGGACCTCCAACGCCTCCTTGGATTCCGCCCCTTTGCTCCCATCCGGATCGCCCGCATCCGCTGCCGCGACTGTCTTCCGTCGCGTGCCCCGGAAATCGATCACAGCCTCGCTCATCGGGAAGGGCAGATCGCGCGCAATTTGATAATGGACCAAGGAGGTCAACTCGCGCTCGTCGTTCAAAGGCGGAACATCGACGGTCTTGAGAATGACCTGATCGCGGGGAACGCCCATCACGACCGCGCCGGGCTTCAACTTGGCGGAAGACAGCGCTCCAGCGATGGCCTCGCCCATCGCTTTGGAATCCGCGGGATCGCAACTTTCAGCCCCCAGCGGAATGCTCGCGCATTGGGTGATAGCCCCCCCGGAAGCCTTGGCAATCTTCAGAGTGTCGGCAGTAAACTCAACCGCGGAGACAGCGCTCCATTTGCGCGAATTTCGGGCGCGAAACTTCGCCCCGGAATCCGCCTTCGGCTGCGATCCGCTGTCTTTGGTTGATTCGCCCATGTTGGGATTCTCAGGTAAGCCACCACACTATATGGTGTGAGCGTCGCTTGAAAAGGTTTAGATGCAGTGTTTTTGGGGCATTTTCAGCCGCTAAAACACACCCGCGCCGGAGTCGCCGAGCGGCATTTCATCCGGGTTCTCCAGGGCAAAGGGAAGGCCCAGTCGGGTAAGGTCGCGCAGGTAGGTTATCCTCGGTTCACCGTCGGCGGTATCGACAACGACCTCCAACAGCCGAAACCGGCCGGATTTCACACCGTAGCCAAGCGCGCGAAAACTGGATTGAAACCCGCGCGCCGTGAGATGGCGCGCGATCTTGCGAAACGCCTCAGCGTCGACCACTCGTTCACTGACCAGCCAGGCCGTGCTCTGCAACTG
>JAYPGD010000532.1:0-1118 GCA_038126655.1 Verrucomicrobiales bacterium | reverse complement strand
CTCAGCAACTGCTCCTCCGTCAGTCCCGCCCGGGCCGACACGATCGCCTCGGCCAGGGCCTCGTCGATTTCTGGAACGGTCTGAAGCACGGTGGCCGGGGCCGTGTTGACATTGATCTTGCCGAAAAGGGTCGGCGCATTGGTGTCGGATAGCAGGTCAAGCACGGCGGGCAATTCCTCGACTCCAACGCCCGAGTTGTACTCGCGCTCCTTCCCCTGTTCATCCTTGAGCGTGCGCGTTTCCTCCAGCAACGCCGCCGGATGCCCGACCGGAGCCTTGTCGCGACGCAACGCCTGGATGAACTCGACCGTCAGATCCGGCAACCCGTTTGTCGGCAGGGACGAAGATGCGTCGTCGATCACGGTCCGGGGCTCGCCGTCGAGGGTCAGGTTGGGTTCGTAGGAGGACACGGTGAGAAAGGGACGCAATCCGGAATTCAACGCGCCATTGGCGTTGTCCGGAGGGAAGCGCGCCTCCCCGTCATCCTCATTGCCATCGAGTCGAAAATTCTGGTTGGCGTCCTCGCCGTAGAGAACAGCCTTGGTGAAACCGCGGACAAGCAGCAGTTCGTCGATCGTCTTCAAAGGCACGTTGTGAATCGCATACGGCCGGGCAAGCGTGTCGTAGTAGGCCTGCTCCGCGCCTTCGGGATTGGGCGCGTTGTCCTCGTCGATGAAATCCAGCAGCGCCTGCGACAGAATGGGTTCGACCGCCGGAAGCCTGTTCAACGCCGCCTCGCTCGCATGGTTCACATTCAATTTGCCGGCCTCATCGGAAAGGCCGTGACGTATCGGCGCGTCGAGATCGCCGCTGCCGGTGAACACGGAGAAAAACCACTGCTCGGAACCGTCGTCGAAGACCGCCTGCGCGCGGAAGTAATCGGGATTGTCGCGCCAGTCGATGGTTTCCAGGTTGTTGGTGGAAAGCGCCCGCATGGCTTTGCGAACTCCGGCCATCGCCGCGGCCCATGCCTGGTCCGCCCCCATCCCCGCGGAGGTGGATTCCTCCTCCGCCCGCATTTGGAACATCAGACTGACCGCGATCATCGAGGCCAGCATCTCCACGATCAGCACGCCGACGAGAATGAAGGCGGAGGCATCGGAGCGCCGGGCCTTGGG
>JAYPGD010000531.1:2570-3869 GCA_038126655.1 Verrucomicrobiales bacterium | reverse complement strand
CCACCGCGATCGCCAGGATCGCCTCGGCGCCGGCCATGCGTGTCAGTTCGAGATAACTCACAAGCCGCCTCCTCCCCACATGGCTTGGAACAGATCGTTGTGCAGCGCCGGGACAATCAGATCCAACAGGATCCGCGGATAAAGCCCGATGCCCAGGGTGCAGGCGATCAGCAAGACCGCGCCCATCATCTCCGGCACCGAAATCGGCTTCGCCGGCGGCACGGTCAACTCATGCTGCGGCTTCGCATCGCCGAAGAACGCCTGGTTCATCGCGCGCAGCGTGTACGCCACGCCGATCACGATTCCGACGCCGGCCAGCAGGGCAAACTTCGGCGACGCATCCCAGGCGCCGATCAAGACCTGAACCTCCGCCACAAAACCGCTGAAGCCCGGCATGCCCATCGAGGCAAACCCGGCAATCACGAACGTTCCCATCGCAAAGGGCAACGCCTTCGAAAGCCCCATGCATTCCAGCATCGACAACTGGCGCGTGTGCGCCCGCTCATAGACCATCCGTCCCACCACGCCGAAAAGCAGTCCCGCGATGATTCCGTGCGAGAACATCTGCAGCACCGCCCCGCTCAGGCCCACCTCATTCAGAGTCACCAGGCCCAGGATCACGAAGCCCATGTGACTGACGCTGGAATAACCGATCACAAACTTGAAGTCCCGCTGCACCAACGCCACGCCGGCGCCATAGACGATTCCTATCACCGCCAGCAACGCGATGGCGTCAGCCCACTGGGCCAACCCGGCCGGAAACAGCGCCACCGCCACGCGCAACGCCCCGTAGGTGCCAAGCTTCATCACCACGCCGGCCAGCAACATCGAAGCCGCAGTCGGCGCCGCGGAGTGGCCGGTGGGCGCCCAGGTGTGGAAAGGCCACAAGCCCGCCAGGATCGCAAAGCCGACAAAGATCAAAGGAAACGCCCAAGCCTGGAACGATTCGGAGAACGCGCCAGCCCGGGCTTTCTCCGCAAGCTCGATCAGGTTCATTGTCTCCGCGCCCGCCGCCACGTAGACAGCGACCATTCCCGCCAGAACCATCGCGCTCCCCACAAAGGAATAAAGCGCCAGCTTCATCGCGGCATACCGCCGCTCGCCGCTGCCCCAGATCGCAATCAGGAAGTATTTCGGTATGATCGCCAGTTCGTAGAAGACGAACAGGAGGAACAGGTCGAGACTCATGAAGACGCCGTAGACCCCGCCGATCAAAGCGAAGTAGAGCGCAAAGAATTCACGCACCCGCTTGTCCACATTCCACGAGAACAAAACGCCGGCGGTCGCGGCAAAGCCGGT
>JAYPGD010000531.1:0-2482 GCA_038126655.1 Verrucomicrobiales bacterium | reverse complement strand
CCATCGTCAGGCTGATGCCGTCCACGGCGAGCAGGAAATGGATGCCCAATGACTTCACCCAAACGCAGTCGTGCAGGACCGCGATCGCCGGTCCCTCGATGTGCGCGAAGGAGCAGGAGCCCAACAACCCGAGGACCAACCCGATCAGGGCCGTGCCCAGCGCCACACGCCGCACATCCTCGTCCGGCATGCGCACGAGTCCGATCACGGCGCCCCCCAGAAAGGTGACCGGCACAATCAGACTCAGGCAGTTGGCTCCGAAATCATCCATGTCAGTTGGCAAGCTGATTCACGATTCGAACGACGGTTGAGTTCGTCAGGTTGAGGAACAGCTGGGGATGGACGCCCAGCGCAAACATCAGGGCCACGGCCGGCGCCACGAGCATCTGCTCGCGCGTGGTCATTTCCGGAAAGGCCTTCCACTTGTCGTTCAGCGGCCCGCTGAAGACGCGTTGCAGGATCTTCAACAGGAACACCGCAGTGACCAGCAATCCGGGCGTCGCCAGGGCCGCCGCCCAGGGGCTCAACGCAAACACGCCCTTGAAGATCAGGAATTCGCCGACGAAGCCATTCAAGCCGGGCAACCCCAGCGAGGCGAACAGCGAAATGCCCATCAGGCCGCAGAATATCGGGGCGATCTTTCGCAGACCGCCAAAGTCATCGATGCCGCGCAGCCCTCCGCTCCGCTGCTCGATGAAACCGATGAAGCAGAAGATCGCCGCCGCCGTGACGCCGTGATTGAACATCTGGATGATCGTCCCGCTCAAGGCCGCCGACTTCTCAGCCGCCCACTGCGGATCGACCGAGGTGTATTGCGCCGCCGCAAACACCGCCAGCATGCAGTAACCCAGATGGTTCACCGAGGAATACGCGAGCATGCGCTTCAGATCCGTCTGCGCCAATGCGGCAAAGGCGGACAAGACGATCGTCAACACGGCCAGGGTCTGCAGCGTCCCCATCGCCGCCTCGATCTGCGCGGGAAAGATCGGCAGCAGAATCCGGACAAAACCATAGACGCCCATCTTGGACATCACGCCGGTCAGCAGCATCGTCACCGGCGTCGGCGCCTCGGAATACGTCGCCGGCAGCCAGGAGTGGAACGGAATCAACGGGACCTTCACCGCGAAGCCCAGCAACACGCAGATGAAGATCGCCATGGTCGCCGAGCCGTTGTTGCGCGCGCCTTCGGCCAATTCCATGAAGTCAAACGATCCCGCGTTCTGATACAGCGCCATGAAACCGACCAGCATCGCAATGCTGCCGACCATGGTGAAGAGGAAGAACTGCAACGCCGCTGCCCGACACTTCGGCCCACCCCAGTTGCGGATCAGGAAATAGGAAGGAATCAGGACCAATTCCCAGAAGAGGAACCAGTGGAAGAAGTTCAACGCCGTGAACGCGCCATAGAGTCCCGCCTGCAGGAACAGGATCAACGCAAAATACAGCTGCGGATGACGCTCCACTCCGGTGGAAGCCTGGATCGCCATCGGCGCCACGATTCCCGTCAGCAGGATCATCAACAGACCCAATCCGTCAACGCCCACGAAATACTCCACCCCCAGCGAGGGGATCCAGTCATGCCGCTCCACGAACTGCAGGCTCTCCCCTACCGAATGCGTTTCAAAGTTCAGCCACATGAAGGCGATCGGGAACAAGGTCACCAGACTGACCGCGAAGGCCATGGTCCGCACCCGCGCCGCGTCACTGGAACGCAACAGTCCGACGATCAACGCGCCGACCAGCGGGAAGAACGTAAGAATGGAGATGAGCGGCGCGTCGTTCATGAGCCCGAACACCCCCATGTCAGCAGCAGGACGCCGACCGCCAGTGAAATGCCGATCACCCGCAGATAGGATTGAATCTCGCCGGTCTGCGGATTGGTGGCGACTCGACCGCCGTCGTTCACCCGCCGGCAGCCAAAGTCAAAACCCTGATTGATCACGTATTCGTCAAACAGGCGCGCGAACCAGGCAAACATCACCGCGACCTGCGTCACGAACTGTGTGATTCCATTCCACACCTTCCGGTCCAGCAGGTCCGCCATCCGCGCCAGCCACCCATTCGCCTTGATGACCGAGGCCTCGTAGAGTTCATCGACATGGAATCGCCCGGCCAGGGTCGCGAACGCCTCCGGGAAGCGTTCCTCCAATGCGTCCGGCGCATCGGCCGCCCCGATTCCCCGCTTGAAATACAACCGATAGGCAAGGGATGCGCCGACCAGGAAAGCGAGCACGGACAGGAAGATCACCAGGGCGACGTGACCGGTCGGGATCTCGTGATGATGCCCGCCTTCAAGTAAGCCGCTGAACCAGCCCCACGGATCCACCTTCGGCAGACTGAAGAACACCAGGGCGGAAGCCAGGGCGACCAGCGGGACAATCATGATCTTCGGACTCTCATGCGGCGCCTGCGAGGCGTCGCCGCGATAGGTTCCGAAGAACGCGTAAAAGACCTGGCGAAACATGTAGAAGGAGGTCAGGAC
>JAYPGD010000530.1:0-3871 GCA_038126655.1 Verrucomicrobiales bacterium | reverse complement strand
ATTAAATAACACTTAAATCCCTACCAATAACATGATCAGGAACACCTCGGCCCCGGCCCCATAGTAGTAATAGGGCTGGTAGCAGATGACGTATTTGCCATCGTTGGAGATCTGGAAGCGGAGACCATTGCGGTCCCCAGCTTCCATCCCGTAGCTCGTGGTGGTGCTGAGCGTGTGGGTTGCTTCCTTGGTGAAGCCGCCAGCGCCGTCCGGCGTGAAGCGGTCCAGCATGCAGTAGCTGTGCGGCTCCATGCGCACGACCAATATCTTGCCGTCGTCACACGGGATCACGACGCCCCGATAGAGGCTTTCGGAATACCCCGCCGAGTTGGCGGTCCAATCGAAGAAGGTGTGGCTGGCCTCATCGAGGCTGTCGAACCAGGAACGCCGATCAGTGGCGCAGGCGTCGAAGGGGGCGACGTTGGCATAAACATGCAGCCGCATGGCCGCCCCGCCGTTGGTGTTCTCGTTGATCACCAGGGTGCGGGTCTTCTCGTTGTAGCCGATCATGCCGTACTTGTTGTACGTCCCGAAGTCGTTCTGGGCGTAGAACTTGGTCCCCGTCCACGCGAGGTGCCAGCCTTCCGTTCCTGTCAGACGGCCAGGCGCGATTGCCCTTGGTGCGATGCCGGCATACTGGTTTTCCATGAACAAGGCCAAGTTCCGGTTGGTCTTGTTGTTGACCCAGACACCGACGTTGCGCAGAGCTGTCGCCGAATAGGGACCGGCGCGACCGATCATGTCGCCATCGGGACCGACGGCTAGCGCCAAATGGCCCAGGTGGCCACAGCGCGCCGTGCCGTCACCGTAGGAGGTGTCGGTCGAGCTGATGTTCGAATTGGTCTGACCGTAGGAATACCAGTTGTTGAAGAACTCGGTGCCGAGGCTGCTGGTGCTGCCCTGCATATAGCCGCTGTCATTGTAGTGCTGGCGGCAGAGTTCCTGGAGATAGTGGTTATAGACCACGGTGCCCCAAGGCGCGGAGCTGCTCATCGTCACCACGGCAAAGGCAGGCCGCTTCCAGGGATCCAAGAGATCCCGGTCAAGGTGCCTCTGCTGCTGTTTGATCGCATTGAACGTCAGGATATCCATCGTCAGGCCTCCGTGATGGCGTCGATTTGCCCATAGGGCGTGTAAGAGAAGGAAAAGGATCGGGCATAGGCGATGCCGCCGAGCGTCAGGGTCTCGTCGTACCCGGCCATGGCCCCGTCTTCGTGATAGGTGATGTTGTCGATCAGGCGCGGGCCCTGCTGGATGCTGACCACCCGCCCGAGATCGTCGTAGGTCACGTTGCCCGCGACGATGCTCCCGGTAAAGAGAGCGGCGTTGGCCGCATCGACCGAATACCCGGCTCCGGTCCCCAGATAGTTCCCGAGGTTGACCTCAAACTCGGCCAATTGGTCATTGATCTGGGTTTCCAGCGCATTGTTGAACGCCTCGATGTTGGCAAGCGCCGTATTCAGGTCCGCAACGATGGTGTCGTTTACGAACCCGGTCGCCGTCGCCAGCCAGAGTGTGTTGATGTGGACCTTCAGCGCCTCGGTGATGGCCTTCAGCTTGGCCGGAATATCCTTGGCCTTCGAGTTGCTGAAGATGTCGATGTCTTCATCGAATGTCGCAAAGGGCGTCGTATCGGGAAGTTGTGGAATGGTCAGGGGCATGGATTAAATCTCCGTTCCGATGGTCTCAAGGATGCGATCGCCGAAAGATTCCAGGGTGCGTTCGCCGACCATGACGTCGCCGGTCACATCCATGTTGCGGTCATCCCGGTTGAGCAGAAGCCAGCGTTCCTCTCCGCCGAACGGGATGTCGCCGAACCGGCTGGCCCGGGTCAGCATGAGGACATCCTCGCCGCTGAGATCGGTCGAATAGAAGCCGACAGCCTTGGCGATGATCTTGGCCTTGAGAGCACTGAACGCGACGGGATCCTGGACGTCTTCGATAAGCTCGGCCGCCTTCACCATGAGGGCGAAGTCGTCCATGCGCAGATCCGGGGCGTCGAGTTTGGCCGAGATGGTGGCGACGGCGTTCGTCTCCGCCAGTTTCAAGGTCTGGTAGTGGGCAAGGGTTGGCATGGGTCAGCCTTCTCAAAAGAGTTCGATGCCAAGGGTCCGGTAGTCGGAACCCCGGCGAGCCGAGACAATCAGGGTTTGCAGGTCCAGCCCCGTGGCATCGGCGACAATGACAGCGGCTGCTTCCGCCGCAGTGGCGCTGGCTTCGGCCTTGCCAGCCCAAAAGAGCGTACTGGCCTCCGCCGTTTGCGCCGCATCCCTGGAACTGGTGGCTGCACTCTCGGCAGACTGCGCGTCGGTCGCCGATGCCTGGGCGTTGGAAGCAGACAGAGCGGCATTGGCTTCGGAGGCTGCCGCGCTCTGGGCCGAAACATCGGCTGCCATTGCACTGACTTGGGCAGCCGCTTCGCTCGCCCCCGCAGCGGAGGCCGATTGGCTGGCTTCAAGGGCCGACTGTTCCGCCAGTCCGGCCGTCTCAATAGCACCAGCCTCGGCAAGCCCCGCTTGGGTGTTGGATTGATCCGCTGAAGCCGCCGCCCCTTCGGCAGCAACCTTTGAGGCCATGGCGTTGTCGGCACTGTTCGCCGCAGCCACGGCGCTATCAGACGCCGACTGTTCGCTTGCCAGGACATTCGCCTCTGCAGCGATGGCCTGGGCGGCGCTTGCACCTGCCGCCTGTTCGCTGGCACTTGCCGCATCGGCGCTTGCCGTGGCGACCGCCTCACTGGATGCCGCTTGGGCGACCTTCTCTTCGAGTGTGGTCAGGCCCGATTGCAGTGGGGCATCTACATCGGAGAGAACGCCGGCGACGCTCTTTACGGGACCGCCATCGGTTTGGACGGTGGTCGCCACATCGCCATGGACGATCTGATGCAGCAGTTGTCCATCCGCCGTCACCTGGGCGACGGCGGCAGACAGTTCGGATTGCAGGGTCATGGTGAGTTCTCTGATTACCAGGCCATGGGACCTGGGAGCTTTTCATGGACGAGACTATGCAAGGCGCTGACGGTCGCCAGCAGGCTGGACGGTTCATTTTCCAGAAGCAGGTCGAGCGCATCCTTATCCAAGGTTGGACGTTCTCGGATCTCCAGTTCACTGGCCACTTCCCAAAGCACGCCACCGCGCACTCGGGCTTCGAACTGGCGGGTGAAACGGGCCTCGTGGGCGACCAACCCGAGGCCGCCCAACAGGTCGATCCCGAACCACTCGCCACCTTCCTTCGCATGCCAGCGGTACCAGGCCTCGAAGAGGGCGAACTGCTGGCGACGGAACAGCCAACGCACCGAAATCCGGCCCGGCACCTGGGTGAATCGCCGCCGTTGTCGGGCCGGGCCAGCCTCCATCTCGGTGCGCAGGATCGCTTCGCCCGGATGGACGCCGTAGCCCTCTATAGTGGGCAGTGGTAGGGTTGATGGCCAAACGACAGGCATGCGGCGCGCCTCAGAAAATTTTTCGTCAGTTGGATTATTCGGTGGAGAAAAAAATGAACGTAACTTTTGATTCAAACGTTTTTCAGCATGTCGTCAGACCAGACAAATTTCCGAATGATCCGGAGGCGGGCGCGCTATCTCAGATCAATGCCTCTCTCTCAAACAAAGTGATATTTGGGTTCATTTCCGAGACCATGGCTGATTTGGAAGCAATTCGCAGAGACGATCGGGCGAACTACTTCTCAACATGTAGGCCAGCTACAAGCGTTGCGGAAACTGAACTTCCTGATGGATCCATCAAGCTGTCCTTCTCTCTCGGACCAGACGTGAACGCCCATCCAGGGGTCCATCAGATTTTGGAAGATCGGTTCTCAGAGGCTCGTATTCTTGGCTTCCAGTTTCTTCGTTGTCCGAGGATAGCCCTTCCAC
>JAYPGD010000529.1:0-3872 GCA_038126655.1 Verrucomicrobiales bacterium | reverse complement strand
CCTCACCCCCGGCTGGTTCCACGCCTACCTCCTGAATCCCCTCACCTTCAAGAAGGAGACCCGCATGCCGACCTTCTTCCCGGATGGCAAATCCCCGATCAAGCAGGTGGCCGGCGGCGACGCTCACAAGCAAATCGACGCGATCTGGACCTATCTTGCCCTGGGCAAATCCATGCCCCTGCCCAAGGGTATCCAACTCGAGGGCGGCGTCGGCGAAGAACTGGCGCCGATCGACGAACCCATCGTCCACCGCACCTTCATGAAGGATGTCGGCCCCCGTTCCATCCTGGTCGGCTTCCCCGAAAGAGTGCACGCGGCCTTCGACGCCAACGTCGTCCGCCTGGCCAAGCTTTGGCGCGGCCGGTTCTTCGACGCCTCGGGCGTTTCCAGCGGCCGCACGGACAAGTTCTTTGAGCCCTTGGGGACCGACGTGATCGACCTGCCGCCCGGACCCGCATTCGCCTTCCTCGAAAAGCCGGACGCCGCCTGGCCCAAGGCCGACACGAAGGACCGCAACATCGGCGGCCGCTTTCGCGGCTATTCGCTCGAATCCGCCACGCGACAGCCTTCCTTCCGCTACCGCCTGCGGGACATCCATGTCGAGGAGCGCATCGAACCCGTGCTCAAGCCCGGCGGCGCCTCGGTCGTGCGGCATCTCGAACTGCGCGCCGAAGTCCCCGTCGACGGGCTCTGGCACCTCGCGGGATCCGGCGGAAAGATCGTCAAGAAGGACGATGGCTCGTGGTGGATCGACGACAAGATTCAGCTCCGACTCTCCGGCGACATCGCGGAGATCAAGACCCGCGCCGGAGCGGACGGCAAGGAACTGATTGTGCGCCCCGAATTCAAGGGCGGCGCGGCCAGCATCAAAGCGGACATCCAATGGTAAACAGCAAGAAACTCATCCACAGCGCCCTCGCGGCGTTGACATTGTTCGGCGCCGCCGGACTCGGCGTCGCGGCGTCCGAGGCGGACTATTACGAGATCGTCACTTTTCCCCAGTCGGACGATCCGGAACTGCGCCTGGAGATCTGCTCCATGGCGCAACTCGCCGACGGCAACCTGATGCTCGGGACGCGCACCGGCGATCTCTTCATCGTCGAGAACGCCTTTGGCGACCCGGCCGAAGCGACCTTCAGGAAGTGGGCGCGCGGCATGAACCATCCGCTGGGCCTGCTGGAACACAACGGCTGGATCTATCTCGCCCAGCGCGGCGAACTAAGCCGCCTCAAGGACTCCACCGGCGACGGCAAGGCCGATGTGTTCGAAACGGTCTGCGACGAGTGGCAGATCAGCGGCAACTATCACGAATACAACTTCGGCCCCCGCATGGACAAGGAGGGCTACCTGTGGGTGACGCTCAACAAGCCCTTCGGCGGCGAACCCTACGGCAAGGCTCACTGGCGCGGCTGGGCCGTGCGCATTCATCCGGAAACCGGGGAAATGCAGCCCATGAGCGCCGGCCTGCGCTCCCCCGCCGGCGTCGAAACCAGCCCCGACGGCGACGTCTTCTATACCGACAACCAGGGAGAATGGTGCAATGCCTCCAAGCTTTCCCATCTCGAGTTCGGCGATTTCCATGGGCACCCCCACGGCCTGCCGACCAAGGATATTGCCGGACCGCCCTTCGACAAGATTCCCTCGCCCAAGTCCGGGACGTTCATGAAGGACCTGCACGAGACCGTGCCGCAGTTCAAGATGCCGGCCGTCTGGTTCCCTTACCAGAAGATGGGCAAGAGCCCCAGCGGCCTGAAGTGGGACACCTCCGGAGGAAAGTTCGGCCCCTTCGCCGGCCAGTTGTTCGTCGCCGACCAGCATCACGCCTGGGTCATGCGCGTGGCCCTGGAAAAGGTCGACGGCCATTGGCAGGGAGCCTGTTTCCGGTTCCGCGAAGGCTTCCAGTGCGGCATCATCCGCATCGCCTTCGGCAAGGATCACTCCCTTTTCGTCGGCATGTCCAACGCGGGTTGGTCCGGACTCGGCACAAAGCCATGGGGATTGCAGCGCCTGGTCTGGACCGGCAAGACGCCCTTCGAGATCCATTCCATGCACGCGAAGCCCGACGGCTTTGAACTGACCTTCACCGGACCCGTCGACAAGGAAGCCGCAGGCCGCGTCGAGAACTACTCGATGGAAAGCTACACCTACCAGTTGCGCAGCAACTACGGCGGCCCCGAGGACGACAAGAAAGCAGTCGAAATCGTCTCCGCGACCGTGTCCGACAACGGCCGCAAGGTGCGCCTCAAGACCGACGCTCTCCGCGCCGGCTACGTGCACGAACTGCACATCAAGAACGGGAAATCCAAATCCGGCGCGCCCCTGCTTCACCCCGAAGCCTACTACACCCTGGTCAATATCCCGAAGCAGTGACCCGGCGCGGGGTTGAGGCATGGCCCTGCGACGAACTTCGGGAAGCGTCCCGCCGCAGGCCCTTTCCCCAATCACCTCCGCCATGCAAAGGCGCCCATGTTCTCAGAGACGGGATTCCAGTTTTCGATGCGGTTTGAGCGCGGCGATCCCGCCGCCTATTTCGCGCCGGGCGAACAGCATGAGCGCCTACTCGAGGAACGGCGGCGTTGGCTGAACGAATCGCCGTCAACCTACGCGGCATTCCTGCCCGAATGCGAACCGCTCCTGCGGGAAACCCTTGATCTCGCCAACGCCTGGGATCCGTCGCCCGACCGCGCTTCGCCCGGCGCCGGTTCGCTTGAGAGCCTCCTATCCCTCGCCTGTTCCTGGGAGCCCGATTTCCTCCTGCTCAAACCAACGAACGACGCCCTGCCCACATTGCTCGGCGGCAGTGTCTGCTTTCCCTCATCCTGGTCGCTGGAGGAGAAGATGGGCGAATCAATCGACTTCATCCACGCGGTCGTGCCCGGATTGAATGACTCGATCGGCGACAAGGTCCGCAACTTCCTGAACCGCCTGCGTCCCGGCGCCGCCTGGCTGCGCGCCAACTGGGGACTCAGCCGCTCCGGCGAATTGAATCAACATCCGAGCCGCGACCTCCCGCGGTTGGACGCCGCCGTCCCGCTTGAAGAGGTCTGGCTCCGTGTCGAACGCCAGGCCCTGGTCGCGCTGCCCGAATCCGGCGGGGTCCTGTTCGGCATCCGGATAGAAACCAATCCATTGTCGGCGGTGCGGGAGGACGCCGCCGCGATGCGGGGCCTCGCGCGCGACCTCGAAACCATGCCTCAGGCCATGGCGGAGTACAAGAACATCGCCGCAATTCGCGAGCGGATCGTTGAATGGCTGCGCGCCTCGGATGCGCCGGACTCCGCGTAATTCCCGCTTGCCCCAGTCCAGGCTCAGGGCTCCCGTTTCATCTCGTCGAGGAAACCACCGCCCCCCCGGTCATTCATTCATTCAGGATGACCGGCGAATGATCACGCCGGCGGAGCAGTCGTTCAAATTCCGCCGTGCGCAAGGAGCCGTCCGGATTGATCAACGCCGCCTCGTAGCCGTTCAATCCGCTTTCCCTCCGACGCTCCAGCCAGATGTCGAACGCCCGATCGACGGCATCCATCAGCTTCGCCCGCGGTTCCGTAGAATCATATGCGAAGCTTTCATACCCCGGCAGCCCTTTCAGCGTCCTGCCCGCAATGTGACGGACGGCCGCATAATCGTCGTCCAGCATCTCCGCGACATAGGGCGCCATCCACTCAATGCCGGAGGTATCGCGCGCGGGTTTCCAATCGAAGGACCACGCCATCAGCGCGCGCTGACCGGCATCGCCTGTCAGCGACCACATCACGGAACCGGCGATATCCCGCTCATCCGCCGACAAGGCCGGCGGCTCATGGCCGTACCATTCCTGCATGCGCTCCGCCGTCCAGGCAAGGGTCCGGTCTAGGTGACACTGATTGCAGGCG
>JAYPGD010000528.1:0-3918 GCA_038126655.1 Verrucomicrobiales bacterium | reverse complement strand
TCAAGGCGGCGTCCGAAGTCCGCGGCAGCCAACGCGTCACCAGCGCCAATCCCGAAGCGACCTACGAAGCCCTGGAGAAATACGGTCGCGACCTCACCCAACTCGCGCGACAAAACAAGCTCGATCCGGTCATCGGCCGCGACACCGAGATACGTCGCGCCATCCAGGTGCTCTCGCGCCGGCGCAAGAACAACCCCGTGCTGATCGGCGAACCCGGCGTCGGCAAGACCGCCATCGTCGAAGGCCTCGCCCGCCGCATCGTCGAGGGCGATGTGCCGGAAAGCCTGAAGAGCAAACGCATCGTGGCGCTCGACATGGGTTCCCTGATTGCGGGCGCCAAGTTTCGCGGTGAGTTTGAGGAACGCTTGAAGGCCGTTCTCCACGGGGTCACCGAAGCCGCGGGGGAGATCATCCTGTTTATCGACGAGATCCACACCGTTGTCGGCGCCGGCAAGACCGAGGGCTCCATGGACGCGGGCAACATGCTCAAGCCCATGCTCGCCCGCGGCGAACTCCACTGCATCGGCGCCACCACGCTGGACGAACACCGGAAGCACATCGAGAAGGACGCGGCCCTGGAGCGACGCTTCCAGCCGGTGATGGTCGAGGAGCCGACGGTCGAGGACACGATCTCGATCCTTCGCGGACTGCGCGAACGCTACGAACTGCACCACGGCGCGCGCATCCAGGATGCGGCCCTGGTCGCGGCGGCTTTGCTTTCGGACCGTTACATCTCGGATCGTTTCCTGCCCGACAAGGCGATCGATCTCGTGGATGAGGCGGCCGCCAAACTCCGCACCGAGATGGAGAGCATGCCCGAGGAGCTGGAAGGCCTGGAGCGGCGCATCCTCCAGCTCGAGATCGAGCGCGAAGCGTTGAAGAAGGAGAAGGACAAGTCCTCGCGGGAGCGGCTCGCCGCCCTGGAAAAGGAGCTGGCCGACCTGCAATCCGACCGCGACGCCCTGCGCGCCCAGTGGGACAACGAGAAGAAGGCGATCGAAAACACGCAGGCGCTCAAGACGGCCATCGAGACCACGCGCAACCAGATCGAGGAAGCCCAACGCAACCACGACCTGAACCGCGTCGCCGAACTCCGCTACGGCCGCCTGCCGGACCTGGAGAAGCAGCTTGAGGACGAGGTCGCCCGACAACACGAGGGCGACCACGGCAGCCGCCTGCTGCAGGAGGAGGTCACCGAAGACGAGGTCGCCGAAGTGGTCTCCCGTTGGACCGGCATCCCGGTCGCCAAGCTGCTCGAAGGCGAGAAGGAAAAACTCCTTCGTCTCGACGAGATCCTGCACCGGCGGGTCGTTGGACAGGACGAGGCCGTGCAAGCCGCGGCGGACGCGGTGATTCGCGCGCGGTCCGGATTGAAGGATCCGAACCGCCCGATCGGCTCCTTCATCTTCCTGGGCCCGACCGGCGTCGGGAAAACCGAGCTGGCGCGCGCCTTGGCGCAGTCGTTGTTCGACTCCGAGGACAACATCGTCCGCCTCGACATGAGCGAATACATGGAGAAGCACGCGGTCGCGCGGTTGATTGGCGCGCCTCCCGGATACGTGGGCTTCGAGGAGGGCGGTCAACTCACCGAGGCCGTCCGACGCAAACCCTATTGCGTCGTGCTCGTCGATGAGATCGAGAAGGCGCACGGCGATGTGTTCAATGTCTTCCTGCAGATCCTGGACGACGGTCGCCTGACCGACAGCCAGGGCCGCACGGTCGACTTCAAGAACACCATCATCATCATGACCTCGAACATCGGCAGCCAACACCTGATCGACGGCGCGTCCGACAACGGCGAAAT
The DNA here is from genome assembly GCA_038126655.1 of Verrucomicrobiales bacterium. Taxonomy (GTDB): domain Bacteria; phylum Verrucomicrobiota; class Verrucomicrobiia; order Limisphaerales; family JAYPEY01; genus JAYPEY01. The sequence goes on along the minus strand of JAYPGD010000528.1, from coordinate 2,114 downwards.
CCCGGAGGAGGCCCGTCGACGCGTGCTGAACGAACTGCGCCAGGGCTTCCGGCCCGAGTTCCTTAATCGCGTGGACGAAACCGTGCTGTTCAAGACGCTGACCCTGGAGGAGATCAAGAACATCGTGGACCTGCAGCTTGAACGCCTGCGCCTGCGCCTCGCCGACCGCCACATCGGCCTGAAGCTGACCGACGCCGCGAAGGAGCACGTCGCCCGCGAGGGCTACGACCCGGTCTATGGCGCGCGTCCGCTCAAGCGCTACCTGCAACGCGAACTGGAAACGGCGCTCTCCCGCAGGATCCTCGGCGGCGAGGTGACCGAGAACAGCGAAGTCACGGTCGACTGCCGGAACGGGGAGCTGACGTTCACCTGCGCAGCGCGGGAGGCCGGCGAACGGCTGGCGGCTTGAACAAGGCGCCAAAGAAGTCACCGGGGCGGTCCGGAACCGGGCCGCCCCGTTCTTGGTTGATCTTCAGGCGCGCGCCTCGGCGGGGATGGACCGACTGCCAAGAATAGTCGCGTGAATCTGCCGGGGCCTACCCCCCGATCTCCGCCGTTCCCTCCGCCGTTTTCCGTCTCAATAGCAACGCCCTCTTGACCGCGCCTGAGACGGATTGGCGGGCGTCGTCGAAGAAGGTGTAGAAGACGGGGATCACCAACAGTGTGAGCAGCGTGGCCGTGGTCATGCCGCCGATGAGGGTCAGCCCAAAACTCTTGTAGCTCATCCCAATGGCGCTGGGTTCGCTGACCGTCAGGGGAAGCATGCCGATGATGGTGGTCAACGCCGTCATCAGAATCGGCCGGAAGCGCCGGTCGGCGGCCTTCAACAACGCTTCGCTCCGCGCCATGCCCTCGCGGCGCAACCGTGTCACGTAGTCGATCAGCACGATGCCGTTGTTCACCACCACGCCGATGAGGAGGATGATCCCGACGACGCCGAGCATGTCCATGTCCTTCTCGGTGAGGTAGTGGATCCAGGCGACGCCGATGCTGGCGAGGGGGATGGTAAGAATGATGGACAAGGGCAGGATGAAACTCTCGAACAGGAATCCCATCAACAGGTAGATGAAGACCACCGACATGACGCCGGCGAACTGCATGCTGGCCAGGTCCTCGTTGTTGAAACCCTGGTTCGTCTGGCCGAAGCGCACGCCTTCGGGCAGGTCAATCAGTTGTAGCAGCAGGGCCAACTGCGCGCGGGTCTCGGCCATCTTTTCCTTCTCCTGTTTCTCCAACTCGAAGGTCATGTGGTGCGTGACCCGGCGGTTGCGGCGATTGATGGCGCGCGGCGTCTTCAGCATCTTGGGATCGGTCAGCGCCGACAGGGGCAGGACGGCGCCGCCTTCAGTGGGCACGAGGAAGTTCTCCAGATCACTCAGGGTCTCACGGTCCGATTCCTGATAGCGCACCCGCACCGGAATCAGCTTCCCATTCTCGTTGTAGCGCGGCAGCGCGCTGCCGCGGAGCGCGTAGCCGACCACGCCGGCGATGACGTCGGGATTGACCCCGCTCGCCGTGGCGCGATCGCGGTCGATCACCAGCGCCAGCTCGCTGGGAGCCTCTTCCTCCCCGGCGCGCTTCCCGATGACGCCGCGGACCGATTCGAAGATCGGCTCCAGTTGTTCGGCGACATCCGCGAGCAGCATGGCGTCGTCGCCCTCCAACTGCACGCCGAACACCTCGTCGCCCTTGGCCTCATTGACCCGGTCCTCCGCCGCGTAATACAACCGGACGCCGGCGCGTTTCGGCAGGGCCTTGTAGATCTTTGAGCCGATCTCCTTGGCGGTCAGTTCGCGCTCGATGTCCTTGTCCAGCCAGGCTTCCAACGCCCCGCCCCGGGTCCCGTGCTGGATGAAGTAACCCTTGAGGCCGAGTTCATCCTTCCGCTCCGCCACCACGGCCTCCGCCTCGCGGAAGTAGTCGTAGATCTCCTCGAAGGTGAATTCCTTGGACATCTGGATGCTGATGCGGAAGTTCAGCTGATCTTCCTCCTGCGTCGGCTGCAGCTTCACCTCCTTCCAGGCAATCTGGATCGTCGCGGCGAAGACCGCGATCAGCAACCCCACCAGATCCAGCCGTCGTTTCAGGAAGAACGCCAGCGCATGGTTGTAGAG
>JAYPGD010000527.1:0-3934 GCA_038126655.1 Verrucomicrobiales bacterium | reverse complement strand
CCAGCACAACTATGAAAAACGGGTTCAACGACTGGAACCAACTCGCGGGAATCTCGAAACTCACGAATTCAAGCGTCCGGTCCGTATATTCCTTGGCAAACAGGTTCAACGACGAGCCCGCCTGTTCGAAGCCGGCCCAGAACATGGCCGCGGCCAGAAACAGGACGACGATCACCATCGTCCGCTTCGTTTCTGTCGCATCCAGTTTGCCGAACATGAAGACGTAGCCAAAGAACAGCGCCGCCATGCCCACGATGACGTAAGTCGTGTTCGCCGCCAGATCGATCGGACGATAATCCACCGCCCCGGTGAGTCCGAGGATCACGGCTGTCGCCACCACGCCCACGCCTCCAGCAACCCAATACCACCCGGGATCAACGCCCTTCGTTTCAACCCGATGCGCAGGTTCGCGCCCGGCTTCCCCCATGTCCTTCAAGGTGATCCAATATTGAATCACGCCAAAGAGCATCCCGATTCCGGCCGCGCCGAAACCCAGGTGCCAGTTGACCTCCTCCCCCAGATAGCCGCAGACCAGCGGACCAATGAACGCGCCGATATTGATGCCCATGTAATAGACGGTGAACCCGGCGTCCCTCCGCGCGCCGCCCTCCGGATACAACTCGCCGACCAGGGCGCTGATGTTCGGCTTGAGGAAGCCGGTTCCGACGACCACCAGGACGAGCCCGACAAAGAAGGCCGCCGTCCCGGGCAGCGCCAGCGTGAAATGCCCCGCAGTGATCACAATCCCTCCGACCAATACGGCCTTTTGCGCGCCCAACAGACGGTCCGCAATCCAGCCGCCGGGAAGCGACACGAGGTAGACGAATGCCGTGTAGAGTCCGTAGATCGCCCCCGCGGTCCTGCCGTCCATGGCCATGCCGCCCTTCTCGACCTCCGCGACCATGAACAACACCAACAGCGCTCGCATCCCATAGTAGCTTGCGCGCTCCCACATCTCGGTGAAGAACAGTGTGGAAAGCCCCGCCGGATGGCCGGTCAATCGCTCCCATGCGCGCCCCACGGCCGTGGATGCCGTCGAGGCCGCTTTCGTTTCTGAATCGGACATGCGGAGGGTTTAACCGCGAAGCGGCCGGTTGAAAAGAACCGATGCGCCCTCGCCTTACACTGACGTTTCGCGACTTCCTCAGGCAGCGCCGCCCAACCGGCAATGCACCACCCACTGCCGTCGTCGGTAATTCGGAAAATGCCGCAACTTGCGCAACCTCCCAAGCTTCGGTTCGACCTCATCCAGGTGCATCCACTCGCCCAGGATCTCGATCCCGCTCCCCCAGCCCGCGATCTCCCGCGCGTCGGCCACGCCCGACTGAAACATCGCCTCCGGACCGAAGCCCAACTCCTCCTTCAGCTTCCTCTCCAGCTGCTCCCGGCGCGCCGCCTCCAACCAGAAGGAATTGAACACCTCGCAGACAAGTTCCGATCCGGGAAAGCGGCGCTGCAACTCGACGACCAGCGCCCGCGCTTCCTCGCTCCCCAGATACATGAACAGCCCCTCCGCAAGAAACAACATCGGCCCCTCCCGTTGCAGCGCCTCCGCATCCATCCAGGCAAAGTCCATCACATTGCAGGCGATCGCCCCCCCCTGGGAGCCGCCGTCCGGCAGGTCGCGCCGCGCCTCGATGATTTCCGTCGTGTCCAGATCGACAAACCGACCATCCACGCCGCGCAATCGATCGAACCGCGTATCGAATCCACACCCCAGTGTGACGACCGCTCCACCTGGATGCCGCTTCAGGAAAGCCGCCGTCAAACGATCGAACTCCCGGGCCCGCAGAGCCACGTAGACCTGCGTTTCCGGATGCGTGTCCACGACCGCGGCGCGCTCCTGCAGGTCGATTCCGGACGCCTGGAGCCGCGGCTTGAGACAATTCAACCAGTCAACCGCCAGCGGATCCTGCAGGATCGGGTCCGGAGCCTGGCTCTCCGCCACGCGACACGTCAGGGTCATCAACGCCGTCGCCGGCACATCGCCAAACTTCAAATTGTCGGTTGTGGGGTTGTTCATTGCCGAGGGCTCGCACATTGCGCCCCGCCCGGGGAGCGCCGGGAATCTGCCTGCTTGGCCGAGGCATTTCAATCCACGACGCGAATTTCAAGTTTCCCATAACCCGCAACGCATGTAGATTGGGGCCTGTCGCGAAGACGGAAAAACCGGCGCCGCGCCAGGAAAGATTCATGGAAACCTATTTCAACAACATCACGCCCCAGGAAAACGGCAAGGACCGCCTCGTCGAGGATCTTGGCCGCGTCGTCAAGGACGCCGAAGCCCTGCTCATGGGCGCCGGTGAAAAACTCCCGGAGAAGACCCGCGACCAACTCCGCAAGGCGGTCGACCAGATCAAGGAGAAGTATGAGGCCGTGCAGGAGCGGGCCAAGGCCGGCGCGCAATCGACCGAACGCCTCGTGCGCGAACATCCCTACGAGGCGCTCGGCGCAGCCTTCGGCGTCGGTCTGCTGATCGGCCTGTTGATCAACAAGAACTGAAGGCCTTCCTCGCCGGACGCAGATTTCCAAGCCCGCCGCGTGGCGGGCTTTTTTTTTATCGCTCCACGTCGCAGAAAGGCGGAATGGCGCACGGATCACTGAAAGAGCCCCGCTGCCGCCAGACTTCATAAAGCAATGCCGCGCCCGCATTCGCAACGTTGAGTGAATCGACGCGCTCCATCTGCGGCAACGCCGCGAACTCGTTGCACGCGGCCAATATCGACGGCGATATGCCGTGTCCTTCGCTGCCGAACACCAGGCAACAGTCGCCTGTCATGTCCACATCCATCGCAGTCCGGCTGTCCGGCCGCGGATGCGCGGCGACGCACTTCACCCCGATCTCGCGTAGTTCCGCCAGGGTCCTAGCGAGGTTTGTGAGTTGAACCGTGGGAAGGTGCAGGATGCCGCCCATCGAGGCGCGCACGGAGCGCCGGATGTAGGGACTGCTGGAATTCTCCCCGACGAGCAGGGCCTGCGCTCCCAAGGCTGCGCAATTCCTCACCAGGGCTCCCAGGTTTTCTGAATTGCTGATCCCGTCAAATGCGACAAACAGGCAGGGCCGCGAGCTGTGCATCAGGACCTGCTCCACGGTCGGCTCCACCGGAATCTTCGCAACCGCCAGGATGGGTTGATACATCGTGTGTCCGATCACCTCCTGCAAAACGCGTTTCTCCCCCAGGTAGACATCGATCACCTCCGCGCGTCGCTCGCACAACGGCCTCACGCGTTCAAACCACTCCTCGGAAACCAACAGTGACGCCACGGTGAACCCGCTGCCCAGCAGGACCTGGACGGTCTTCTCCCCCTGCACCACGAAAATCCGCTGCTCGACATGCTCGCGGGGCCGCTGAAGCGTCCGGTAGGGCTCCAGACCCGGCATCTCCAACGAATCGATGTGGCGGATGTTCAACATTGGCGGAGCGGAATCTAGCCGGAAAGATGCGTCCCCCCAACCCCGCAATTGAGGCCAAAAAGTCCGCAACATTTGCGGCTTCAAACGCTGGCCTTGCCGGAACGCGTTTGCTAGGCTCCGACCATGCCAAAGCAAGCTTGGAACATATTCTTGGGGTTCTTGGCGATCCTGGCCATCGGCGGCCTGGGCTTCAAAGTCTATCAACAACAACTCCTGCTCGACAAAGCCAAGGCCGACCTCTCGGCCGAACAACAGAAGTCCGAACAGGCCAAGTCCAATGGAGCCGCGTCGGTCAACGACCTGAGGACCAAGAACGCCACCCTCGAGAAAAACCTCCAGGAGACCATGAAAATGGTCGAGGGGCTGGAATCCCAGAAGTCCGCGCTCAAAAACGCCAACAACAGCCTTTCCACAGAGATCACCAGGCTCCGCCAACAAATCCAGGAAGCCGACGCCCTGAAGACCAAGCTGGAAACAGATCTCAAGTCCCAGTTGCAGTCCAAGGACGTCACCATCAGC
>JAYPGD010000526.1:0-3939 GCA_038126655.1 Verrucomicrobiales bacterium | reverse complement strand
ATTGACGTGCACGACCTTGTTGCCGAGCGACCGGATGAAATAGACGTCGTGGCTGATGAAGATCAGCGTGCCCGTGTATTGCTTGAGCGCCTCGATCACGGCCTCGATGCTGGCCATGTCGAGATGCGTGGTCGGCTCGTCCATGAGCAGCAGGTTCGGCGGATTGAGGAGGATCTTCACCAGCGCCAGGCGGCTCTTCTCACCGCCGCTCAACACGCCGACCGTCTTGAAGACATCGTCACCGGAGAACAGGAAACAACCCAGCAACGAGCGGACGGATTCCTCAGTGACGTGGCTGGCCGCGCTCAAGGCCTCGTTCAGCACGTCCCGCGTCAGGTCCAAGGTGTCGGTCCGATACTGTGAGAAATAGCCGACCTTGGTGTTGTGCCCGACCTCGCGTTCACCGGACTGGAACTGCAGCGCCCCGGCGAGGATCTTGAGCAGGGTCGACTTGCCCGCGCCGTTGGGACCGACCAGCACGATCTTCTGTCCGCGCTCGGCTTCGAAGTCCATGCCTTCGTAAACCTTGTTGGAGCCGTAGGCGTGATGGATGTCCTTCAATCGGATTGCGCGCAGGCCGCTGCGGTCGGGCTGGGGGAACTTGAAACTGATCTTGCGGTCGTCGCGCGGGGGCGGCTCCAGCTTCTCCATGCGTTCGATCTGCTTGAGCTTGCTCTGCGCCTGGGAAGCCTTGGTGTTCTTCGCGCGAAAACGGTTCACAAAGGCCATCAGGGACTGGATCTCGCGCTGTTGATTGTCATAGGCGGCCTGCTGCTGCTCGTCCTTGGCCCTGCGCTGGACGAGGTAGGCGTCGTAGTTCCCGCGATAGCGCACCAGACTGGTGTTGCGAATCTCGATGGTGCTGCCGATGAGCTGGTTCAGGAACTCGCGGTCATGCGAGATCAGCAGGATCGCGCCGTCGTAATTCTTCAGATACTCCTGAAGCCAGAGGAGGGATTCGAGATCGAGGTGGTTGGTCGGCTCGTCGAGCATCAGCAGGTCCGGCTCCATGACGAGCAATCGCGCGAGGTAGGCGCGCATGACCCAACCGCCGCTCATTTCCTTCAGCGGTCGGTTGAAGTCCGAATTGCGGAAGCTCAGCCCGCCGAGGATGCGCTTGGCCTTGGGTTCGAGCTGATACCCGCCCAGTTCGTCAAAGCGCGCGTGGATCTCGTGATCGTATTCATCCGGCGCGTCGGGATGTTCGTTCTCCCAGGCGTGGATCTTCTTCTGGAGCTCGACGATCTCGTCGCTCACCGCGGTGGCGAGCTCGAGCACGGTCCTCTCGCCCACCGGCGCGCTCTCCTGGGGCAGGTGGCCGATCGTGAAGCCGCGCTGAAACGAAATGTCTCCCGCGTCCGGCGTGATGTCGCCCAGGATGATGTTGAACAACGTGGACTTGCCCGCGCCATTCGGGCCGACCAGACCGATGCGATCGCCGCGGTTGACCTGCAGGCCCGCCTTCTCAAACAGGGTCCGGCCGGCATAGATCTTCGAGATTTCAGTCAGGGTCAGCATGGTCGCGTAAAAAGCCGGGGATGTTGCGCGTCGGGACAATCGGGAGCAAGCCCGAAGGCGGGCGTTGAAGAACAGATTTTCCAATCACCCGGCACGGGCTAGACTGCGCGCGTGATATTCGGATGGCTCAAGCGGCGACGGCGCCGACGGATTCTCGAACAACCCTTTCCCGGGGCGTGGAATGAATGGCTGACGCGCCGTGTGCCGCATTGGTCGCGTTTGTCGGATGACGAGAAGAACGCGCTGCGAAGTCTGGTCCAGGTGGTTGTCGCCGAAAAGACCTGGGAGGGCTGCAAGGGGTTGGAGGTGGACGACGAGATGAAGGTCACCATCGCGGGGCAGGCCTGCCTGCTCCTGTTGGGCATCGAGCACGACTATTTTTGCAACGTGAAGACGATCCTCGTGTTCCCGCGACAATTCACGCCGCACGAGATGGTCGATGTCGATGAATCCGGGGTGATGCACGAGTCGGCCGGGACGGCGCTGGGGCTGGCCTATGAGGGCGGGCCGGTGATCCTGTCCTGGGCGGATTCCAAGGCGGGCGGGCGCAATACGCAGGACGGGCTGAACGTGGTGTTGCATGAATTCGCCCACAAACTCGATCTGCGCGACGGGGTGGTGAATGGGACGCCGCTCCTGAAAGACCGGCGCGATTACGCGCGCTGGGCCGAGGTGATGCGGCGCGAATATGAACAACTCGTCGAGGCCTCCCGCAAACGCCGCGCGACCTTGCTGGACGATTACGGCGCGACCGATCCCGGGGAGTTTTTCGCCGTGGCAGTGGAGTGTTTTTTCGAGAAGCCGGTCCAGATGCGGAAGAAGCATCCTGATCTTTACCAGACCCTGGGGCAATACTTCGGGCAGGATCCGGCGGCGCGCTTCGATTGACGATTCACTGCAGCCGGAGCTGAAGACAGGACACGACCGCCTTCCATCCTTCGCCCAACTTTGCAAATGGCCGCTTTTTTGCTGGTTGCGGTTCCGTTCACTCGCATAATGACCGCTTATTTCAAGGGACCCAGATGACGGAAGCAGACTCCATCGCCGAAGCCCCGCCGGAATCCGGCGCCTCCTCGACTGCCGCAGGGCGCGCGCCAACGCCCATCGCGCCGGGAGATTTCTGCATCCTGGTCGCGGACGATGACGGCATGAACCGCGAAATTCTGGCCGAGCGGCTGGGTCACGAGGGCTACCAGGTGGAGACGGTCGGCGACGGTTGCGAGGCCTTGGCGCGGCTGCGTGAGAAAAAGTTCGACCTGGTGCTCCTTGACCTGGTCATGCCCGAGATCGAAGGCGACGAGGTTCTGCGGACGATGAAGGGGGATCCGGACCTGCGCGAGATCCCGGTCATCATGATCTCAGGGTTGGAAGAACTGGATACCGTGGCCCGCTGCATCGAGCTCGGCGCGGACGACTATCTTCCCAAGCCCTACAAGCCCGTCCTTCTGCGCGCCCGCATCACGGCCTGCCTGGAGAAGAAACGGCTTCACGAGCAGGAGCAGGAGACCTATGCGGCGCTCAAGGAAAGCCAGGCGCATCTCGCCGCGGAGTTGGCGGAGGCGGCCGACTACGTCATCTCATTGCTGCCTGATCCCCTGGACGGGGAGGTGACCACGGAATGGAAGTTCATTCCCTCCACCCAGCTGGGCGGCGATTCCTTCGGCTACCATTGGTTGGACGATGACAACCTGGCGATGTACCTGCTGGATGTCTGCGGCCACGGAGTCGGCGCGGCGCTGCTTTCCATTTCGGCGATCAATGTCATGCGGGCGCATTCATTGCCGGACACGGATTTCAAGAATCCGGGCAATGTGCTGGAGGCGCTCAATGAGACGTTTCAGATGGAGCGGCACAACAACATGTATTTCACGATCTGGTATGGGGTCTACAACAGGAAGGACCACACCATCACCCATTCCTGCGGCGGGCATCCTCCGGCCGTGCTGCTGACCGGCGAAGATCGCGCCTCGGCCGAGCCGGTGGAGCTGAAGGTTCCGGGGCTGGTGATCGGCACGATGCCGGACATGCCCTATCGCAATGCCACCCAGGAACTGGGAAAATACAACGAACTCTTCCTGTTCAGCGACGGCGTCTACGAGGTGGACCTGCCCGACGGCGGCATGTGGGAATTCAAGGATTTCGTGAAGCTGGTGGCCCAACCGCCGCCGGCCGGCAAGAACGAAATCGATGTTGTCGCGGACCAGGTGACCGAGTGGGTCGGAGGCGGAGCCTTCGAAGACGATTTCTCGATGGTGAAGTTCGTCTTTCCCCGGCGGGACTGAGCCGCGCCGATTTCACCGGATGTTTGCTTGATCAAATAACGCCCATTGCGTAAAAAGCCGCAAAGATTTCGATTACCCAGTCACAACGAGCAACCTCAGCCAAGGAACACATGGAACTCTCCGTCGAAAATTTGGATTC
>JAYPGD010000525.1:3426-3952 GCA_038126655.1 Verrucomicrobiales bacterium | reverse complement strand
ATTTATGACAATTGGAATCGTCTTTCCTGTCTGCGACGGCCGCCAATCAGGGAGAGATCGCCCCATTGATGCGAAAGGGCCGCTATTTGACTCCGACCGCCAGGATCGTTTCAAAGTAGGGGGATTCGCTTTCCCGGGCGACAATGGTGATCTCGATGTTCCGGAGTCCGGCCTTCTCCAGCCACTTCTGGAGATCGCTTTTTGCGAATCCAGGCCAGCGGTCGCCGTAGAGTTCCGCAGCCTTGGCGAATTTATGTTCATGCAGGTCGAGAATCATGATCTGCCCCCCTTTGCGCAGGATCCGGGCCGCGGAAACGATCGCCGCTTCAGGATTCTCCGCATGATGCAGGGCCTGGCTGAGGATGGCCAAATCGACGCTGTTCGCTTCGATCGGCGGGTCTTCCAAGTCGCCGAGCCGGAATTCCAGGTTCTTCAGGCCGTTTTTCTTCGCCTTCTTGGCGCCAAAAGCCACCACCTTGTCGGAATTGTCGACCGCTATGACGCGTTTGCAACGGCGGGCCAGGAG
>JAYPGD010000525.1:0-3416 GCA_038126655.1 Verrucomicrobiales bacterium | reverse complement strand
CCCTCGCCCGATCCCAGGTCGGCCACCTCCAGCGGTGGCAGCAATCTCAGCAACAAATGCCCGAATGCCTGCCAGGAGCGCCCCGGACCATAACTGCGGTCGAAACGTCCGGCCACTTGGTTAAAGTAAGCCTGCTCCCGGTGCTCGCGGGCATCCAGGACCCGCCGCAGATTCACGCGATCCGCCTCTCTTTCCTCAATCTCATCCGCCCCGGCAATCGCTCGCGCGGCCAGTTCCGCGTTGCCCTTGTCCTCGTCGGAGCGGCGCTTGTAAATTGTCCGCTTTCCCTTTCTCTCCGATTCCAGCAGGCCGGTCTCGACCAGGACGCCCAAATGGGTGGAGATCCGCGACTGCCCCATGCCGGTGATTTCCTGGAGCTCGTTGACCGAAAATTCAGTCTCTGCCAGCAAAGCCACGATGCGCAACCGGGTCGGGTCCGCCAAGGCGCGAAGGTATTTCAAGGTTTTGGACATCTCTGCAAAAATAATTTGACGCAGCGGGAAAGCAACATATCATCTTATCTTGATACGTGAATATGTATTCAAGCCACGACTATCTGTCCAACAAAAGTTCATGAACAACAATTGCATTTTCTCCTCTGAGTCCGTCGGCGAAGGTCATCCCGACAAGGTCTGTGATACGGTGTCCGACGCCATTCTCGACGCCTGTCTGGAACAGGACAAGCGCAGCCGCGTCGCCTGTGAGACCTTCGTCAAGAGCAACGTCGTGGTGATCGGCGGCGAGATTACGACCAACTCGAAGTTCAATCACGAGGCAGTCGTGCGGGACGCGATCCGCGGCATCGGTTACGTGAACGACGATGATGTCTTTCACGCGGACAAGGTCTTCTTCAGCAACTACCTCACCTCCCAGAGCCAGGACATCGCGCAGGGCGTGGACGCCGCAGCGGCCGAAGGCAAGGACACTGATGAACAAGGCGCCGGCGACCAGGGGCTGATGTTTGGCTATGCCTGCGACGAGACCGAGGAACTGATGCCGGCCCCGATCATGTATGCGCATCGCCTGGGCCGCGAATTGACCCGGATCCGCAAGGCCGGCGGCGCCAAGTGGCTCCGCCCCGACGCCAAGAGCCAGGTCTCGGTGGAATACAAGAATGGCAAGCCCGTGCGCATCACCAGCGTGGTCATCTCCACCCAGCACGCCGACGGAGTGAGTCACAAGACGATCCGCGACTTCATCATCCGCAAGGTGATCAAGAAGAATCTCCCCGCCCGCTTGTTGAAAAAGGACACCCAGTTCCTGATCAACCCGACCGGGCGTTTCGTCATCGGCGGCCCGCAGGGCGACGCGGGCCTCACCGGCCGCAAGATCATCGTTGACACCTACGGCGGCATGGGACGCCACGGCGGCGGAGCCTTCAGCGGCAAGGATCCCTCCAAGGTGGACCGCAGCGCCGCCTACATGGGCCGCTACGTCGCCAAGAACATCGTGGCCTCCGGCGCGGCCACCCGAGCGGAGGTCCAGTTCGCCTACGCGATCGGTTATCCGGATCCGGTTTCCGTGGCCGTCGACACCTTCGGCACCGGCCAGGTGAGCGACGAGAAAATCACCCAAGCCGTTCAGGAAGTCTTCAGCTTCAAGCCGGCGGATATCGTGAAGCAGCTGAACCTGCTTCGCCCGATCTATTCCAAGACGACCAACTATGGACATTTCGGAAAGATCGACGATCTCAAGAGCATCACTTGGGAACGGACCAACAAGGCGGCCGCGCTCAAGAAGGCGCTCCGTTGATCCGATATACCAGATTTCAGATCTCAAATTCCAAACTCCCAACTCAAAGACACTCTCAACTCAAAATGAGCACCACAACAGAAGAAGCTCCCCAGACGGAGACCGAATACAAGATCAAGGACATCGGCCTCGCCGATTTTGGCCGCAAGGAGATCACCATCGCCGAGCACGAAATGCCCGGCCTCATGTCCATCCGCGAGAAGCACGCGGCGACGAAACCGCTCGAGGGCGTGCGCGTCACCGGCTCGTTGCACATGACGATCCAGACCGCCGTGTTGATCGAGACGCTCGTCGATCTCGGCGCCTCGGTGCGCTGGGCAAGCTGCAACATCTTCTCCACGCAGGACCACGCGGCGGCGGCCATCGCCAAGGCCGGCGTGCCGGTGTTCGCCTGGAAGGGCGAGACCCTGGAGGAATACTGGTGGTGCACCTACAAGGCGCTGATCCACGAAGGCGACAAGGGCCCGGAGCTCATCGTCGATGACGGAGGCGACGCCACCCTGCTCATCCACAAGGGCTACGAACTCGAGAACGGCAGCGACTGGGTCAACACCCCGTCCGGCAACCACGAGGAACAGGTCATCAAGGACCTCCTCAAGGAAATCCACGCCGAGAACCCGACGCGTTGGCACGATGTGGTCGCCGAGTTGAAGGGCGTTTCCGAGGAGACCACCACCGGCGTTCACCGCCTCATCCAGATGCACGAGCAGGGCAAGCTCCTAATCCCGGCGATGAACGTGAACGACTCCGTCACCAAGTCCAAGTTCGACAACCTCTACGGCTGCCGCGAATCGTTGGCCGACGGCATCAAGCGCGCCACCGACGTCATGGTCGCCGGCAAAGTCGCCGTCGTCTGCGGTTACGGCGATGTCGGCAAGGGCTGCGCGCAGTCCATGCGCGGGTTCGGCGCCCGCGTCATCGTCACCGAGATCGATCCCATCTGCGCCCTGCAGGCCGCGATAGAGGGCTTCGAGGTCACGACCATCGAGGACACCCTGGGCGAAGGCGACATCTACGTCACCACGACCGGCAACAAGGACATCATCACCGCCGATCACATGTCCAAAATGAAGGACCAGGCGATCGTCTGCAACATCGGCCACTTCGACAACGAGATCCAGGTCGACGCGCTCAACGCGATGGAAGGCGTCACGACCGAGGAGATCAAGCCCGAGGTCGAAGGCGCGGTGGACAAGTACACCTTCCCTTCCGGGAACAGCATCTACATGCTCGCCAAGGGCCGTCTCGTGAATCTCGGCTGCGCCACCGGCCACCCGAGCTTCGTGATGTCAAACTCCTTTGCCAACCAGACGCTCGCGCAGATCGACCTCTGGGCCAACAAGGACAGCTACGAGCCCGGCGTCTACATCCTGCCCAAGCAGTTGGACGAGGAAGTCGCCCGCCTGCACCTGGCCAAACTGGGCGTCAAGCTCACCACCCTCTCGAAGGATCAGGCCGACTACCTCGGCGTCCCGGTCGAGGGCCCCTACAAGCCCGAGCACTACCGCTACTAAGAATTCAGCCGCGCAATCGGCGCGGGAGGAACTGACACCGAAGGCGGGCGCCCAGCGCCCGCCTTCATTTTATCGAACCACCCAATAAAAACAAAGGACACGAAATCCATGTTTACGGTCCAATAAAAACCGAGCGCGGAAATCCATACC
>JAYPGD010000524.1:0-3959 GCA_038126655.1 Verrucomicrobiales bacterium | reverse complement strand
GCCGGCGCGGTCCGGATGGCGGGAATCATCCAGGAACAGCATGCGGATCGCTGTCGGCTTTTCATGCAGTGGAAGGGGATGGACTGGCCGATTCTGGTTGATTCCTTCAATCGCTTGGAGGTCGCGGCTGTGCCGATCACCCTGTTGATCGATGAGCATGGCGTCATCCGCAAGACCCGCGCCCGGCAAGAGGATCTGGAGGGTTTCCTGGAGACGGATTATCCCCGACCTGAGGTTGCGGTTGCGGCGACGCCGACCAGGGGCAGGATCCGACGCCGGTTGCAACGCGATGCGGGCGACGATGCGCAGCGGAAGGCTCTGGCTTTGGACCTGGTGGAGTGGGGGGATGCCGGGCAACTCACGGCGGGGATTGAAATGTTCGAATCGTTGAAGGCGGCCTTTCCTGACGACGGCTGGCTGCGGTTCCGATTGGGAGTCGCGTTGCGGCGACGCTACGATTCGTCGGGTCGTCGGAACGGAGACTTCGCCCGGGCGGTTGCCAATTGGGGCGAGGCTTTGTCGATCGATCCCAATCAATACATCTGGCGGCGGCGCATCCAGCAGTATGGCCCGCGTCTGGACAAACCTTACGCCTTCTACGACTGGGTTCCGGAGGCGCGTAAGGCGATTGAGGCGCGGGGGCGGACGCCGGTTCCCTTGCTGGTTGAGCCCGGGGGCGCCGAGTTCGCCAGGCCGTTGAAGCGCTTTGAAGCTCGGGGCGACTTCGTCCGGAATCCCGATCCTTCAGGCCGGGTCGCGAGGGACGCCGAAGGATTCATTGCGGTTGAAACGACCGTCGTGCCCGCGACTCAAGGCAGTTCCGCCGCCGCGCGGGTGCACTTGGTTTTTCGTCCGAATCGAGGAATCAAGGCGCACTGGAACAACGAGGCCGAGGGTGTGGTCGTCTGGTTGGATTCGCCGAAGGGATGGAAATTGGAGCGGCAACGATTTGAGATTCCCAACGACGCCGGGGCTGTCAGCGTCCGGCCTCGCAGCGTTGAGTTCGAAGCGCTTCGGGACAGCGAGGCAGGCGACGTCGACGCTGAGTTGACCGGCTACGCCTTGTATTACGCCTGTGAGGATGTGGACGGCGTTTGTGTTTACCGTCGCCTGGACTTCAGGGTGAAGTTGGGGCGGTAAGGGGCTCAGAGTATCGTAGCCGCAACCTTCAGGTTGCGCCCTTGGGTCTGTCCAATTCGCGCGCAAATCCCGGTTCGCGCCCGGCGCAACCTTCAGGTTGCGATCGCTGTCGCCTGAACAGGGGCGTCAATCCTCCGCCTCGGTCATTCCCGCGCCGCCGCCGTGGACGAGTTTGTCGAGATCCTCATCCGACATGTCATTGATGTGCTCGGGGCGGAGCGGTCCGGAGATTTTCTGCTCCTCGTTGAACCATTTGCCGAGGTCGACGAGCTTGCATTGTTTGGAGCAAAAGGGGCCGTATTGGTCGGCAAACCAGTCCCCGCGTTTCTGGCAGGTGGGGCATTTGACGATCGGATTACCGCTCATTTCCGGGGGCGCGCGTTGGAGCAGGAGAGCCGCTCAGAGTTGCTGGACCGAAGGCACGACCGACTCTAGGGCCAACATCGCGCGCTCGTAGTCGTCGCTTTCGAAAATGGCGGCCAGTTCCAACGAGGCCTTGCCCCAGGGAAGGAAGAAGGAGATGTCGAAGAATTCACGTCCGCCGTGAGAGGTTTCGCAGGCGGTCAGGATGCCGGGCGATTGGGCGATTTCGACCTCGTAGGAAATGGGCGCGTTGCGCAGTTCGACCTCGCTTTCATCAATCTCCCGCAACACGACGGTCTCCGCCGTTTCGATGGACTCGCTGGCTTCAGGGGATTCGGGGTGAAGGATGACGCCCAACCGGCTGGAGCGCCGGTTGAAGGTGGGGCGTTCGAACCAGTCGCCGCGTTCAGTCGCCTCGGTCTTGTGGAAGAAGCCCAGCGGGATGTCCACGGACAGGGATTCCAGGGGATAGTTCTGATCCTTGCGGTGGGGGAACGGGGTCTCGATCACCGCGACATGCTCGCGGAGCCAGGCCTGCCATTTGCGGACGTGGGTGAGCGGATGTTCCGGGAACTCCTTGTCATACTTCGCGTCGTCGCTGCGGGCGAAGAGCGAAAGTTCCCGGAGGAGCGGGTTGACCTTGTGGCCGAACAGGTCGTCGAAGAAGGTCGTGTTCTGGGGGCGGTAGCCATAGGGGTCCGCCTGCCAGCCGATCAGGTTGCCCTCGTTGTCGGTCGCCGGTTTCTCAATTTCGACGACAAAACTCTCCCGGACTCCGGTGATGTCCTCTTCATGATGAGAGACATGGATGTCGAGGAAACCGGTTTCCACGGGGATCAAGGTGTTGCCCTCGTAGGAGAAACCGGGCGCGCCTTCGCCGCGGGGGCGCTTGGTGATGGCGGTCAGGCCGAGTCCGGATTTCTCGCATTCGACCAGACCGCCGCCTTCGCGGGCCGCGTCCAGACGAAGATCCAGACAGTAGGTGTCCAGAAGGGAGTCGCCGATGTCCAGCGGTTGCTTGAAGAATTCCACCGACAGGGCCGTGCCGTCATCCGCCTGCCAGTAACCGTCCCGAGGTGTCCATTCGTCGGGGAGCGAGAACTCAACCCCGTGCTCTGCGTAGTTGTCTGCCATCAGTCAAATTTGGATCCCACGCGGTTGACGGTAACATAAAGGGCGCCGCGCACAAGCTCTCCGTCAGCCGCGTCCAGGTTGTAATCAACCGCCATGGAGTGAACCGGCTCCACGGAACCAATATCGAGGAAGACACTGCGTTTGTCCGGCAGCAGTTTGGCGGATCGCACCTCGATCTTGTCGCGTCCGCGTTTGGCCATGTCCGACGGCTTGAAATCGGGCGAGCCGTAATTCTTGGTCCACTTGTAGTTCCACTGTTCCGCGGCGTAGCTTTCGATGTCCTCGGCGAGTTCCTTGTCGAGCGGTTGGCTGAAGGTGATCTTCACGCCGTTCTGATGAACGCTGAAGGCGGCGGGGAGGTAGAGTTTCTCGCCGGTGTAACGCACGCGTTGCAGGCAGCCGTCGTGGAGGGCCGCGGTCTGCCAGCCTTTGAGGCCGGTGAGGTAGAGATTGCCGTCGTGGGGATTGAAGCGCGCGCGCATGACGCCGGAGAGGAAACGGCCGGGAAGCTGGACCGCGCCGCCGTTCATGCCGCCGTTGGTTTCATCGCGCAGGATGGCCATGAACTTGCAGCGGCCGTAGGAGAGGTGGAGCATTTGTTCGGACAACGGCCCCCAGGCGCCTTTGGGAACCCAGGTCTGCCCGCCGGCGGAATTGTCCACGGGGCGGGGGATCCACATGAGCGGCGGATCGTAATCCGTCGGGGCGATGTCGCGCTTGTGCATGGGCATGAAGCCGTAGAAGCCGCCCTTGTGGATGACGTCAAGGCGCGTTTCCGGCACCCAGGTTCCCTGTTGATCCGCGGCGGTGACGACGCCCTGGGGACTGACGCCGAGACCGTTGGGATTGCGGAAGCCGGTGGCGATGACCTCGAGCTTGGAGCCGTCCTTGGCAACCTTGACGACCGTGCCGCCCTCGGGCGTGCTCTCGCCGCACTTGATGAACCAGAAGTTGCCCTCCGGATCGGTTTCCAAACAGGTGGTGAAGGAATGGCCGCCGCCGCCGGAGACGGCGTCGTTGTTGAAGTTCTCGTAGAAGTCGGCCTCGTTGTCGCCATTGAAATCGTGCAGGCGGGTGATCTGATCGCGCTCCAGCACGTGGACCTTGTTGTCGACGACCTTCAGGCCCAGCGGTTGGTGCAGGCCGGTCGCGTAGCGTTTCCACTTCACCTCGTCGAGGTCGTCATCGATGCCGCTGACGCGCCAGACATCGCCGTGCACGGTGCAGACGGCCGCGTCGCCGTTGTCGAAGAAGTCCACGCCGGAGGTGAACATGAGGGCGTTCCAGGGATTCTTGAACGGGACCTTGATGGTGTCGGTGGC
>JAYPGD010000523.1:0-3960 GCA_038126655.1 Verrucomicrobiales bacterium | reverse complement strand
CTGGTGCGGGTAGTCCTCCTGTTTGACCAGGGCCTCCCTGCCGCGCAGGACCTCCAGCACGGCGTCGTTGGCCTCGCTCCGACCCTTCTTCGCAAGGATGGATTTGCCGACCAGTTCGTCGGAAATCTGCTGTTCCTCCGGCAGGTCGTGCGTGCGCGTCAGGCAGCCGTTGTCATCGACCGGGGAGTAGATGGTCATTTCGTTGGCGAGGCCGAGGTGATAGTCGTCCGCGCCGTGGCCGGGGGCGATGTGGACGAAGCCGGTGCCCGTGTCGTTGGTGACAAAGGCGTCGCCCGCGTAGAGGCTGCCGGTGCGGTTGCAGAACGGATGTTGATACTCCATCTCCGCGAACTCCTCCGGATGCACGGTCCGCATGATCTCGAAGCCGGACCAGCCGCAGATTTCGGCGACCTCGTCGAGCAGCATGACGGACACGATGTAGACCTCGCCGTCGGCGAGGACCATGGAGTAGTCGAAGGTGGAGTTGTAGGCGACCGCAAGATTCGCGGGCAGCGTCCAGGGCGTCGTCGTCCAGATGAGGATGTTGACGTTCTGTTCGCCGACCACCGGGAACTTCACATAGATGGACTGGCTGACATGATCCTGGTATTCGACCTCCGCCTCGGCCAGCGCGGTGGCGCAGGGGATGCTCCAGTAGACCGGCTTCTTGCCGCGGTAGACGAAACCCTTCTCGACGATATCGGCAAACAGGCGGAGCTCGGCGGCCTCGTATTCCCAATTCAGGGTGAGGTAGGGATTGTCCCACTCGCCGAAAACGCCCAACCGCTTGAACTGCTCGCGCTGGGTGTCGACGAACCCGAGCGCGTAATCCTTGCAGGCCGTGCGGATCTCGGCGACATCGACATCGGTCCGACCCAGCTTGCGCAGTTCCTGCACGACCTTGAACTCGATCGGCAGGCCGTGGCAGTCCCAGCCGGGGACGTAGGGTGTATTGAAGCCGCGGAGGGTCTTGTACTTGACGATGATGTCCTTGAGGATCTTGTTCAGCGCCGTGCCGATATGGACATCGCCGTTCGCGAAGGGCGGGCCGTCGTGCAGAACGAACTTCTGCTCGGCGTCGGCGCGCCGCTCCTGGATCTTCTCGTAAATGCCGGCGTCCTGCCATCGTTGAAGGCGTTCCGGCTCACGGGTCACCAACCCGGCCTTCATCGGGAAGCCGGTCTGGGGCAGATTCAGTGTCTTCTTGTATTCCATCGCTGGATTCTCGGTTAAAAAGAGGCGCAACCTACCAGCAGCGGCAAGGGCGATCAAGCGGTTGGTTTTGGGGCGCAATTCCGGTTTCCCAAGGTGGGGGTTGCGCGAAATTCAAAGGCGCCTATACTGTCGCGGCGCGGCAAGAGAGTCTGACCGTTCAACTGCACAACAACGAACCCCCCGCGTTCCAACTGAAAATGAAAGAAATCATGGAAGCCCTCCTGAAGCTGCAGGAGGCACAGATTCGCGCGGAATTGAAGCCGGGCGAGGAGAATTCGACGACGCGCAAGTGGCGCAAGGAGATCCCCAAGCCGATCCAGGGGCACTTTGACCGCTTGCGCGCCCGCGGGAAAAAGGGCGTCGCCGTCATCCGCAACGGCACCTGCAACGGCTGCTACATGAAAGTGGCGCTCGGAGTAATGGTCACCCTGCGCAACGGGGCGGACATCCAACTCTGCGGCAACTGCGGACGCTACCTCTTCCTGCCGGAGGACGAGGCGATCGGCACGATCGCAGAGAAGGAAAAGGCCAAGGAAGAGGCCAAGGCCAAGAAAAAGGCAGCGAAGAAGAAGGACGAGTGAGCCCTCAGTCTCACCCGGGCTTCGGCGCCAGTCGGACCTTCGGATACGCCGGTTTCGAGGCGTCGCCGGATCGGGGTTTCGCCTTTCTCTTCTTCTTTCCCGGCCGGGAAAGCTCCATGAAATCCGCCTGACTGCGACGTTTTCTCGCGTTGGGCTTCCGTTTCGGAAGGCGATAAAGGGAACGCGGGCCGAGGATTCGCGCCTTCACGTTGTCCTTCAAGGTCACTTCAAACAACTCGCGGATCACCCGGTCCCGCAGGACGCCGTCCTCGATCGGAAAGACCACCTCGATCCGCTTGAAGAAATTCCGCGGCATCCAGTCCGCGCTGCCCATGTAGACCTCGGGACGACACGCGTTCTCGAAGTAGAAGATGCGGCTGTGCTCCAGGTAGCGATCCACGATGCTGCGCACGGTGATGTTCTCACTGATCCCCTTCAGTCCGGGTTTCAGGCAGCAGATGCCCCGGATGATGAGGTCGATCTTCACGCCCGCCTGCGACGCGCGATACAGCTCCCGGATGATCGCGTCATCGACCAGTGAATTCATCTTGGCGACGATCCGGGCCGGGAGGCCGCGGGCGGCGTGCTCCGCCTCGCGCCGGATCATTTCGACCATGCGTTCATGGAGCTGGAAGGGCGCGATCAGCAGCTTGTTGGAGCCCTGGAACTGGCAGATGCCCGTGAGGAGATTGAAGAGATTGGTGGCGTCCTCGCCGAAGGCGGGGCGACAGGTCAGCATCGCGGCGTCGGTGTAGAGCCGCGCGGTGGTGGCGTTGTAGTTGCCGGTGCTCAGATGCAGGTAACGGCGGATGCCGTCGGGATCGTTGCGCACGACCAGGCACATCTTGCAGTGGATCTTGTAGCCGACCAGACCGTAGACCACGTGCACCCCCGCCTCCTCGAGCTTCCGCGACCATTCGATGTTGTTAGCCTCGTCGAAGCGGGCGCGGAGTTCGACGACCGCGGTGACCTGCTTGCCGTTGTTCACCGCGCGCATCAGGGCGCCGACGATCCGGGTGTCGCCGCCGGTGCGGTAAAGGGTCTGCTTGATGGCCAGGGTCTTGGGGTCGTTGGCGGCGTGCTCCAGAAAATCCACCGTGCTTTCGAAGCTTTCGTAGGGATGATGCAGGAGGATGTCGCGCTCGCGAACAGCCTCAAAGATGTCGCCTCGATCCTTCAACGCCGGCGCAATGGGGGCGACATAGGGTTCGTCGCGAAGATGGACCGGCCGATCGCCGCCGCAGATGGCCATCAATCTCGTGGGATTCAGCGGACCGTCGACGACATAGAGGTCGTCCTCGTTGAGATTCAGGGTCTTGAGGAGAGCCTGCACGACCGGCTCACGGCAGCCCTTCTCAACCTCCAGCCGGACGGCGTCCCCTTTGCGGCGGTTGTGCAGCTCGTTCTCCACGGCGCGCAGCAGGCTGCCCATATCCTCCTCCTCGCCGATGTACAGCTCGCTGTTGCGCGTGACCCGGAAGAACCAATGGCCCAGCAGCTCCGCGCCCCGGAACAGGTCGGACAGGAAGCGCTTGATCAGGTCGCCCAGGAACACGTAGTCGCATCCCTCCCGCCCCGGCAACTCGACCAGGCGCGGGAGATTCCGAGGCACCTGGACAACCGCGAGGTGGCGGTGGGTCTTGCGCCCCTCGGCCACCTGCAGTTCCACCATCAGGTTCAACGACTTGTTGAGCAACTGCGGAAAGGGGTGGGCCGGATCGATCGCCAGGGGCGTCAATACGGGGCGCACTTCGGATTGATAATACTTTTCCACCCATTCCAGGTCCTCCTGATTCAGCCGATCGAGGGAATGGAAGCGGATGTTCTCCTTCTCCAGAAGCGGGACCAGCTCCTTTTTCCAGCAACGATATTGGGCGTCCAGCAATTTGCGCACGCGGCGTCCGATGGCGCTGAAGGTCTCCCGGGCATTCAGGCCGTCGACCGTCGCGCCGGTCGCGCCGGACTCGATCTGCTGCTTGATGCCGGCGACCCTGACCTCGAAGAACTCATCCAGGTTGGAGCTGACGATGCAGAAGAACTTGACCCGCTCCAACAGCGGGTGCGAAGCGTCGCGCGCCTCGTCGAGCACGCGCTGGTTGAATTCCAGCCAGCTGAGTTCGCGATTGATGAAATGTTCGGGGCCGAATTCGCTCATGTCTCAATT
>JAYPGD010000522.1:1290-3967 GCA_038126655.1 Verrucomicrobiales bacterium | reverse complement strand
GTCAACCACCACGTCTTCGACGCCCTCCGCTTCCGCGCCGAGAACTACGACCGCGCCGTGACGGCCCTGATCGAGGACATTTACGAACGCGGCCTCGACAAGCGGGTCCTCGTCGTGGTCACCGGCGAATTCGGCCGCACGCCCAAGATCAATTTCCAACCCAGCACCGGGGCCGGCAACGCCAGCGCCCCCGCCGGAACCAAGCAACCCGGCCGGGACCACTGGCCGCGCGGCTTCTCCAACATCTGGGCCGGCGGCGGCATCCAGCCAGGACAGGTCATCGGCGCCACGGACAAACGCGGCGAAGACGCCATCACCCGTCGTTGCGGGCCGCAGGACTTCCTGGCCACGATCTACCACCACCTCGGCATCGACGGACGCAAGGTCCTGATCGAGGACTTCAACGGACGCCCCACCGTCCTCGTCGATCAAGGCCGCCCGATCAAGGAATTGATCGCGGGATAGCCGCCGGGGTCGCTGATTGCAACCGGAGTGAGGAGCGCGGAATTCATTCTGCTTCATTCTTGAAAATCCTGCCGCGTGGGCGTGACCGTAGGCCGCCGGTTTCCGGAGGTTGAAGCGGAATGAATTCCGCGCCCCGCCGACGCGCTCAGCCATCGGAAGGATTGCCTAAGTCCCATGGGTCCTATACGACCTACGGGACCTATATGAAACGCACTGCCACGCCCATTGCCCTCCTGCTGACTACCGCCGCGCTTTCCGCCGCTCCCAAGGTCGCCCCCAATTACGGTCCTCAACCGACCCTGCTCCATGCCGACGGCGCGCCCGGCGCCAAAGGCGAAGGCGAAGCCCACAACCCCACCCTCCGCGCCTACCTCCCGGATCGGGACGAGGCCAATGGCGCCGCGGTCGTCATCTGCCCCGGCGGCGGTTACCGCGGACTCGCCATTGACCACGAGGGCCAGCAGGTCGCGCAATATTTCAATCGCTTCGGCGTCGCCGCCTTCGTGCTGCGCTACAGGCTGGCGCCGGACTACCAGCACCCGACCCCCTTGAACGACGCCCAACGCGCCATCCAATTCGTCCGCGCCCACGCCGAGGAATACCGCATCGACAAAGCGCGGGTCGGCGTCATCGGCTTCTCCGCCGGCGGCCATCTCGCCTCGTCCCTCGCCACGCACTGGCATCGCGGAAAGTCGGACGCGACGGATCCCGTCGCCCGCGAAAGCTGCCGCCCGGATTTCGCCATCCTCGGCTATCCGGTCGTCACCTTCACCGAGAAGCAATACATGCACGGCGGTTCGAAGAAGAATCTCCTGGGAGCCAATCCTGATCCGAAGCTCGTCGAACTCATGTCCAACGAAAGACAGGTCAACGCCGAGACCCCGCCTTCCTTCCTGTTCCACACCGGCGAGGACACGGGCGTCCCCGCCGAGAACAACGTCCTGTTCTACCTCGCCCTGCGCAAACACAAGGTCCCCGCCGAACTGCACATCTATCAGAAAGGACAGCACGGCCTCGGGCTCGGCGCAGGCTCGCCCGTCCTGAAATCCTGGGGCGCCCGCCTCGAAGACTGGCTGCGCACAAACGGCTTCCTCACCGCCGCCAAACGCATTCCGCTCAAAGGCGAAATCACCATCGACGGCTCCCCCATCGCCCGCGGCTGGATCACCTTCACGCCAAAAAATGATCCCGACGCGCCCCTCATTCCCGGCTACCTGAGCAACAGCCGATTCTCACTGAAACAAAATGACGGTCCCGTTCCCGGAGACTACCTGGTCGACATCCATGTCATGTCCCAGAGCCGCGCCCTCGTCCCGACCATCGAATCCGTTCGCACAATTCAAGCCGACGCCGACGGCCGCCGCCTCACCGCCTTGATCCGGAAGGACACCACCGACCTTTCCTTCCACATCAAGACCTCGAATCATTTTCCGATGCAAAAGGATTGGGGAACGATCGAGCCCGGACTCGGCCATCTGGAGCTGAAGGTCGAGACGATCCCCCAGGATCGGAACATCTCCCTGCCCCGTCTAAACAACCGCGCCGGCTCCGTCCATCTCAAAGGCGACAAGGACCGCAAAGCGCTGCGCTTCTGGCCGGAGATCGATCACTGGGTCGTGACCCTGCCCAAGGCCGCCAAGGCGCCTTTGACTGTCGTCGTCGAGATCAAGGATGGCGCGCCCTACCTGCCGAAGAAGCCGCGCGCGGTTCAGCCGGAAGCCAATGGAATCCTGCACCTCCACGCCTACGACGCCGTCACGCACGGCCGGTTGTTGCGCTTCGAACCCCAACCGCACAAAAACACCGTCGGCTATTGGGCGGACGAGAAAGACTGGTGCGAATGGCATTTCAACGCCGCGCCCGGCAGATACGCCGTCCATATCTGGCAGGGTTGCGGAACCGGCCAGGGCGGCAGCGAAGTCGAAGTCCGCGCCGCCGACTCCGCGTTCTCCTTCACCGTCGAAGACACCGGGCATTTCCAGAACTTCAAGCAACGTGAAATCGGAACGCTGACACTGCAGAACACAGGCAAACACACCCTTCGATTGAAGCCGCTCAAGAAGGCCAGGAACGCCGTGATGGATGTGCGCCGGATCAAGCTGGTTCCAGTTGGGGACTGACGTTCCCGTCCGAAAGCCACATCGGAGCGCGGGCCGGCCCGGCCCCCCGGGGGGTGGGCGCCCTATAAACAACAGGCCCAGGTGGTCGCCGC
>JAYPGD010000522.1:0-1280 GCA_038126655.1 Verrucomicrobiales bacterium | reverse complement strand
TCCCTGTCCGCGCGTTGGAATGCCGCATTGAATCCAGCGGACAAGGATGTCCGCGCTCCTGCGTCACAACTTCGCCCTCCTCCGAGAATTACCCTTACACTTTCCGGTACAACGTCAGCGAACCACCATCCGACTGCGCGTCGAACTGCCTCTCCAGCGTCGCCGCGTAGGCGCTTCCCGCCGCCGGTTCGTCATTGATCGTCTCCACCTTGATCCGCTTCAACGGTTGGAAGTCCCGTTGCAGCAGGTGCGAAATCACGCCCAGGCATTCCGGCAGGTCCGCGTCATCCTCCGCCAGGTGGATCGTCAGCGCCTTTCCCTGTCGTTGTGACACCACCGCGATCTCTGGACCGCGATACACGACATGATTGCCGGGAATCCGCCGCGGCAATGCCCCCTTCAACGCTTCGACCGGCGCCCCGCACAACGAAATTGGATCGCAGGCGTTCAGCCAGAAGATCCGGTTGTCCGGCATTCCACGCTTCAGTTCCTGGAACGCCTGATGCGAGATGAACTGCGGCCCGGGAATGTCTTGGAAGAAACAGCCTGAAATCAACTCTCCCGAAAGCTCCATCAGCCGCAGCGGCCGAAAGACCGCCGCCCAAATGGGCCGAACCGGAACCGGTCAAGCAACAGACTTCCCCCGCTCCCACTCCCGAACTGTCCCAAGTCGCGCGGGACCTTGGTTTCCGACCGGCGTTGACAGCCTCCGAGGTCTCCGTCACCGAGACCTTCTCCGTCCAGGAAAACACAAGCTATGATCCGAAGCCGACCAACGAGGTCAACCGCCTCGATTTCCGACCGTGGGAGCCGGAGAAATCCGGATGGCGACTCAAGGAAGGGAACCTGACGAAGACGCACACAAGGGCGGACGCAGGCACGTTCAAGGAACATGGCCTCGTCTGGGATTCCATCAAGGCGGCGGACATCGAATTCGGCTTTGCCCTCCGCGTCGACCGCAACGCCAACAAACACTGGTACACCCTGGTTTCAGCCCGTTCAACGCTTCCGTCCGACGCCTCCAACACACTCAACCGCACCTTCCACGGCGTCAAATTCCGCCTGACTGAGAACCAATATTTCTTCCTCGATTCGAAGGTCAGCTCACCCATGATTCCGGCGCGAATCGAGCGTTACCAACCCGACAGCCTCAAGGACGCCGAATACCGGGGCTTTCACGAACTCATGAACCACCTCCGCCAATCCCGCCTCTCACAGGACGGGGGCGCCTGGATCGCCGTCCGCGTGGTCGGCGCAAAATGCGAGGTGGTCTGGAACGG
>JAYPGD010000521.1:0-3967 GCA_038126655.1 Verrucomicrobiales bacterium | reverse complement strand
CTTCTACAAGGCGTTCAATGGATGAGCGAACTCACCCAACTTCGCGCAGCTTCGCCGCGGCAGGCGTCCGCCGCCACGTCATCGATTGAGAAACTGAATCTGCCGGAATGCCTCCGCATCGAACGACAACCGTCCGAAGTTCGCGCTGGCGCCGGTGATGCGGCCGTTCTCCCATTTCTCCAGTTTGAATCGCACCGAGCGGCGCGCGTCGAACCACGCCCGCACATGGCCGGGCTCGGGCGTCAGTTTCGCCGCCTTCCCCGGCGCCAGTTCCAGGTGAACCGCGTCGCGCCAGGGAATCTTCACCGCCCCCTGCGCGCCCCGCATCGTCACGCCGTCGGCGCCGATCGACAACACCTCGCCAAACAACCGCTGCCCGGCCGCGGTCAGGACCACGTCCTGAGCCGAGTTGGGCGGCAGCGACGGCGGCAACTCGAAACGCCCATCCCATTGCCTGACCTTCAGGTCGCTCAACCGGACGGAACCCAGGCCCTGATGCACGAGTCGAATCCCCCGCCCTTCCCCGCCGAAGCCGCGGTCGTCGATCCACTGCTTGATCAGTTGCCCATCGACAAACAACGACACGGAGCGTTTGGCCTTGTCGCACCTGATCGCGATGTGCGCCTTGCTCTTGTTGTCGAAGGCGCGCACGGCCAACGGCCCCAGGTAGCGCAAAGGCTGGGTCTTGGTGACGTGCAACAGGTTGATGGTCCGAGGATTGATCTGCAGGCTGTAAAAGCCCCCGAAATCCGGCTCGTTCTCCTTGCGGCTGAGGCTGATGGGATGCAGGTAATCCGTATACAGCGCGACCGCCAGGTTGAAGGTCTCGCGCCAGGCGATCTCGAATTCCAGGGACGACTTGTCCGGGAGGTTCACGATGCTGGCAATCGACGCGGCCTTGGTCGCGTAAAAGGCTCCATTGGCATAGGACCACACGCCCGCGTCGTCGATGCTTACGTCCCCGCTCGTCCAACCGTTCGTCCCGGTCGGCCCGGCGTAGATCGTCTTGAAGTGCGTGGGGATGGGGCGAATCATCCGGACGCGATCACGCGGCAGGACCACCTCACCCGCGTGCCAGGTCTTCATGGTCAGATTGGTCGCGGTCAGACCGAGAAGGTCGCCGCTCATCTCATCCATATTGGTGAACTGCGCCACGCAGGGACGCGCGCCGGTCGGAGCTTCCTGTTTGGGTGATCGATTCGCAATCTGCGCCAGGTTGTCCGTGCGGAAAACGATCGGCTTCGCCACATCCGGGTGGATCCAACGCAACTCCTTCCCGGGCGTCAGGCTTTGAACATTCCCGTGCAGCGCGTCGCCGTTGCGAAACAGGACGGCCTGGCTTGAAGCCGGCTCTTCGGCGGAGTTGACCGACGCGGTCAGACTGAAACAACAAATCAGCAAAAGCGCCCTGAACAATGTCGCCGGGGAACCGGCAGCGTAGTCGTCCCGGCTGCGGGTTCCGACGACGGCCCGCCGCAGGATTCGAACGCCTGCGCTGCGCGCCCCTGGGAACGCCCCTCCCATCCAGCGCCCTTTTCCACATTCGCCCCTCACTGCCCCGCCCCCTTTCGTTCATCCTTCGGCCAATGGGGATCCACCTCCACGTTGGCGGCGCCGGCGGCCGGGCGGCCTCGCTGCAGGTTGAACTGAAGAGCCCTCACCCACGAAGGCTTCAGCGTCATCGGTCCGGCATCCTGGTGCCGCCCCCTCAACTCCTCCGGACTCCAGCGATCCAGCTTCACCGTCACCTGCCCCAGATCCGAGAACACCGCCCGGACCTCGTCCGGCGAATGCCGCGAAAGATCCAAGGCCGGCGACTTCAGGTAGACCTGCCGCACACGATTGAGCGGAATGTTCAACTCGATCTTGTCCGTCGCCACCCCGAGTTTCCCCTCGCGAATGGATCGCACATCCCCGCCGAACCGGTCCTTGTTCGCCAGCAGGACCAACGGTTCCTCAATCGCGCCGTCGCCGGGCCCTTCGGCGTCCGGCTCCCCGCCCCATTCGGCGACGATCAGGTTGCTCAGCCGGACCATCGTGCCATTGCGCTGGGCGTAAAAGGTGATCCCCTGTCCCGGCGGGAGGAAACCATTCGGATCCTTCCAGGTGTGCGCGGGCTCGCCGTCGACGAGCAGCTGGAGGGTCGACTCCTCCGCGTCCGCGCGGATCTCGAAGCGCGCCTTCTGCTTAATCGCCAACGAAGCCACCCGGGCCTGGCCCAGAAAGCTCCGGCTCATCGAGATACCGGGGCGCCCCTGGTCGCTCTTGGCCCGCTGCAGCGAAACCCAACCCGAACCGATCGCAAAACTGTAGCCCGAAGCCCCGTAACTGAACTGGTTCACCATGTCCGTGTGCAGCGCAAACATCAGGCTGAGCGGACCGTTCCATTCCAGGTCGAACACCACGCGCGTCCGCTCCGGCAACTGCATCGCGCGCCCCAGAAAACTGACGTTCGTTGTCGTGAAAGCGCCATCCGCATAACGCCACAAACCCGAGACATTTCTTCCCACGTTCCACCCCTGCATCCCGGTCGGCCCGCGATAGACGCTCTCCAATCCGTCACTGACAAAGGTCAAGGAACGCACCGACTCGCGCCGCGCCTTCACATCCCCGGCAAACCAGGTTCGGAAGGCGGCGGTCGCTCCATCCAGCGACAACAACTCGCCCTGGATTTCGTCGCCGTTGTTCAACCGCGCGAAGCAGGTGGCCCGAACATCCGCCGCCTGCGCCTGGGCCTGCATCGGATCGAAACGAATCTCGTGTACGTTCCGCGACTGGAAGACGATCGGCTCCTTCGCCTCCGGATGCCGCCAGGTCACGCCCTGCTTCGGGTCGATGGAAAGGAGTTCTCCGCGCAGCGAAGCCCCGTCGAAGAAGGAGATCCGGTCCCCGGACGAATCGGCGGCGCGGGCGGCCGGAAGCGTCATGGCGAAGATCAGCCAGACAGCAAACAGCCCCTGCATTTGATGCCGGAACGACACGCAAGGTCGAATGAGGAATCCGGGCTGAACGCCCGAGCGCACAAAGCCCCGGCCTTCAGGCCATCGACGACTGAATCCGCCAGACCCGCGGTCCGGGAGCCAATGCTTCTCGTCGCCCTTCATATCCGCCTCCATTCAATAATTCCGTTCATAGATCGGCAGGAAGCGGTAGTTCAGCGCCATGGACAACAGCGCCATGGCGGTGGAATAGGCGGGGCCGAACTGGCCTTCCCAGTTGCCTTCCGGACGCTGACGCTGCTTCAGTTCGGCGATGTTGCGCTGATTCCAGACACGCCACTTGTCCGGCGAGTAATGGAAGTGCGCCTGCGAGGCGTAGTAGAGGTAGTAGAAGTAGTAGTGCGACTGCGGCGGTTGTGGTTGAAGGTAGGCGAAGGCGGCCTCGTGCTCCTGGGATCCCTTCTCCTTGGCCAGCGTCAGGGTGAGGCAGGCGATGGCGGTGCGCGCGGCGTTGGGCCCGGCGGAACTGGTGTAGCCGTATCCGCCCTGCGGCCCCTGGCAGTCGGCAAAGAAATTCAGCCCCTTTTTGATCGCCTCCTCCGGCACCGCGACGCCGGCGTTCCGCGCCGCCAACAACGCGACCATCTGACAGCCGCTGACCGTGGTGTCGGCATCCGTGCTGGTCGGATTGTAACGCCAGGCTCCCTTGGGATTTTGCGCCTGCGACGTGAGGATCAGCTTCACCGCCTTCTGCAGCGCCGGCCCCAGCCGCGGGTTCCGGACCATGCCATAGGCCTCGGCCAGGGCCAACGTGGCAAAACCATGGTTGTACATCGTCCGACCGATCATGCCGTCCGCGGATTGCTCCTTGAGAATGAAGTCCAATCCCTTGCGAATGGGCGCCGCGTAGGGGCCGAAATTCGGGTCGTCGCCGTGAGCCAGCATGGCCAGGGTCGCCAGTCCGACCACCGCCGGCTCGGCGCCATAACGGCCGCCTTCCCACGCGCCGTCCACGCCCTGAGTCTTCA
>JAYPGD010000520.1:2963-3968 GCA_038126655.1 Verrucomicrobiales bacterium | reverse complement strand
CATTCGGAGCGCCGAGCTGTGCTCGGCGTGCCGCACGTGTTTCTACCCGATGCCGAGCAATGCTCGGCGCTCCGATTCAAGGGAACCACCCGGCAATCATCCTAATGCTGCCCGCTCCGATCATCCGGATGCTCCACGGACGGCAGATGCCAGTTCCATTTGAGCGAGGCCAACCGAAAAAAGACCACCGTTCCCAGACTCAACGCCAAGGTCAACGACGGCTCCCATTCCCAGCGTTGCCCCGCGATGTAAACCCACGCCCCCGCGAAGGGCCAGGTGGCATACAGCGGCGCCGGACGGAAGATCACGGGAACCTCATTGCAGATCACGTCGGCGATCACCCCGCCAAACGCCCCGGTGATGACGCCGATCAGCGCCGCCACAAACAAGGGCGTCCCGGCCTCCAACGCGTAGCCCGTGCCCACCACGCTGAACAGTCCCAATCCCAACGCGTCCGGCAAGGCCAGATACTTCTCCAGGGCCAGCATAAGCCTCGGAGCCAAGGCGCCCACCAACGCCAAGCCAAAGAACACGATCGTGTAATGACCGTTCGCAATCCAGAACAACGGCGTCCGGTCCAGGCACAGGTCGCGAATCGTCCCGCCCCCGAAGGCCACCGCAAACGCGACGCAGAACAACCCCACGAAATCCATCTTCTTCCGCGACGCCAGCAGAATGCCGTAGATCGCCGAAACGACGACCGCGCCAAATTCAATGAGTTGACGCGCTATCAAGGTCTGGTTCTTTCCAATCCGCAGGTCTGCGCGTTGCGCCCCTGACCGCCATGAAAATGACATGGGAAAAGAGACAAAGGAATCGTTTACTGGAGCGCCCTGGGCCCGGCATTGAAACCGGGATAGAAAGACGCGAGCGGACCACCGCTGTGTCCCGCATCGGCGGGACGGGTGTGATTGCATCTGGGATGGGGAGCGCGGGGGTTGGTTAGCGGGGAGCCCCGAGAAAACCCCCCCCGGGGGGGGGGCGGAAACAAAACGGTTGGACGGG
>JAYPGD010000520.1:0-2953 GCA_038126655.1 Verrucomicrobiales bacterium | reverse complement strand
CTCGCCGGTTCCACCTCCCCCCCCCTCCATACCCCCCCGGGGGGGGGCGCAACAATATCACGCGGGGTTCCCCTGTGTTTGCCGCTTAAACCCCCCCCCGCCCCGCCGACGGCATCGGAGCCCCACAGCCTTTGCGCCTCATCCCAGTTGCAACCGCGCTCCGCCCGGTTTCAACAACGCCTGAATTCCAGTTTCTTTGCGACAAGGGGCGCGGGCGCGCACATTCGTCACCGGACTGCTTTGCACGCAAAAGAAATTGCAGCCAAAGCTCGCGGCGCACGCCCGCAGCGATTACAACCCGCCGGTGCATTTGCTTTTCCCATTGCTGAGCAGCCTGCTCTACGTCTCGGCCGCCATGTTCATCAAACAGGCGGCCAGCGGCGGCGTGGGCGCGTGGCGAACCAGCTTCGTGTGCAACTGGATCACCGCCCTGCTCTTCCTGGCTTTGCTGCCTCTCGGAGGCGCGATCCCGCCCGTCGTTCAGTTCTATCAACCCGCCGTCGTGGCGCTGCTGTTCGTCGCCGGGCAACTCTTCACCTTTCTCGCCCTCGACAAGGGGGACGTCTCGGTCGCCACACCGGTGATGGGCGTCAAGGTCGTGCTGGTGGCCGCCTTCAGCCTCTTGTTCAAGGGCGAGACCGTGCGTTGGGAACTTTGGGCCGCCGCCACGCTCAGCTGCGTCGGCATCGGCTTCCTCAACCGCAGCGCCGACGACAAGGCCGTCCATCACGACGTCATCCGCACCATCATTCTCGCGCTGCTCGCGGCGGCCTGCTACGCGTCGTTTGATGTGCTCGTGACCAAGTGGTCGCCCGAGTGGGGCATGGGTCGCTTCCTTCCCGTCATGCTGTTCATGGCCGCCGGCCTCTCCTTCGTCTTTGTGCCGTTGTTTCGCGAACCGCTGAAAACCATTCCAAAGAAAGCCCTCCGCCCGCTGCTGCTCGGCTCCCTCCTGATGGGCCTGCAGGCCATCGTGCTGATCTCTGCCCTGGCAAAATTCAACGACGCCACGGCAATCAATGTCATCTACTCCACCCGCGGGCTCTGGAGCGTCATCATGGTCTGGGCCATCGGTCACTGGTTCGCCAACCAGGAACAACAACTCGGAAAGAAGATCCTCCAAGGACGTCTGATCGGCGCCGGCTTCCTCTGCGCCGCGGTGGCGCTGGTGTTTGTCTGAGGATCCTACTCCTCCACCTTGATCCGGATCCGGCGGTAGTCCATCTGCCCGCGATCCCCTTCCAGTCCGATCGGTCCCGCGGCGGGGACTTTCATCGCCGCATTCAACACCTCGCCATTGCACGTGCAATGCGCCGCCCCGCCCTTCACCTTCACCACCATTTCATTCCAGTCCTGAGCCCTGTAGTTCTTCAGGTCCTTGTAGGGACCGGCCAGCGGATAGTCGCGGCACTGCAGTTGCGGCCGACGGATGAAGACCCCGCTGTCGGCGTTGGGCGTCGCGCGAAACTCCAGCTTCAAGACGAAGTCCCTGCCGAACTCCTGGGTCGTCCAAAGTTGCTGGATGCGTCGGCCTTCCGGCGGCGTGGTGACGATCAGGCGGCCGTTCTTCGCGACATAGCGGCCATCATTGCTCTGCGACTTGCCGTCGAAGGTCGCCTGCTTCTTCAAGGTCTTCTTGTTGCGGAAGCCCCAACCCGTCAGGTCGCGGCCATTGAACAGGCTGACGAAGCCCGGCTCCGGCTTGAACGTGTCCGGCTCTGTTTCAAGGAAATCCAGCGTAGCAAGAACGGGTTTCAAGGCCGCGGCCCACTTGGCGTAGCCGAGCTTGTTCGGATGAAGCAGGTCGGGAAACTCCGGCTTCTTGGCGTCGCCCTGCGCATTGGCAAACAAGGTCCAGGTGTCCACCACCGTGATCTGCGCGTCGCCCTGGACCGCCGCCTTGTAGAGCTTGTTGATCTCCTTGATCTTGTCGGCGGGCCGCTTCTTCGTCGCCGAGCTGGGCATCACTTCGCACAACACGATCGGCATCTTGGAGTTGTGTTTCTTCAAGGCCGCGATGATCAGTTTCAGATTGGCGGCGATGGTCGCCGGCGTGGCGCGCTCCTCCAGATCATTCGTCCCGATCAGGATCACCACGCCACTTGGATTCAGCGCCAGCACATCCTCCTGAAGTCGGATCAATACCCCGCGCGTCGTGTCGCCGCTGATGCCGCGGTTGGCGACCTTCACCTTGCCGAAGGCCCCGCCGATATTGGCGCCCCAGCCCTGTGTGATGGAATCGCCCAGAAAGACCAACGCGCCCTGATCCTGCTTCACCTGCTTCGCCCACTCACCGCGACGCTTCTTCCAGAGGTTCTTGAACCAATCGTAACGCCGGATTGGCCCGGCTCCCGGAAGTCCATCGTCGGTGGCGGGGATTTCAAACTGCGCGGCATCCTGCGCAAATGCCGCATTCGGCGTCGCAGGAACAAGGAACGAAAGGGCGAGGAGGAGAAGGATGGCTTTCTTCATGATCAAGACACGCACGATGCCCGATGTGAAGCGCCCAAGGCAAGCGCTTCCCAAACTCAACCAAAATGGAATGCAGGCGACAGAACACGTCAAAGACTTGCGTTCGGAGCGCGGAATTCATTCCGCTTCAATCTCCGGCAATTCGTGTCACCCAATCACGCCAAGAACCCGAAACACACAGCGTTGAAGCGGAATAAATTCCGCGCTCCCATGAATGCCGTCAGTCGCTCTCGTCACACGTTGAATTTGAACAGGATCACATCGCCGTCCTTGACGATGTATTCCTTGCCCTCCTGACGATACAGCCCCTTTTCACGCGCGACGGCGATCGAACCACATTCGATAAGATCGTCGTAGGAAACCGTCTCCGCCTTGATGAAGCCGCGTTCGAAATCGGTGTGAATCACGCCGGCCGCCTTTGGGGCGGTGTCGCCCTTGTGAATCGTCCAGGCGCGGGCTTCTTTCGGCCCAACGGTGAAAT
>JAYPGD010000519.1:3245-3985 GCA_038126655.1 Verrucomicrobiales bacterium | reverse complement strand
TTTCATGTTCTGCTCTCAGTCTGTCGCAGAACTTCACTTTTGCCATGTCCACTTTGTCGGGGTCAGGTCAACCTTCTGGTTCAAGCTGGGGCTGAAATGAATGCCCAGGATGGAATTGAGGCCGCACCCCTGCAGTTGTTGCGGCATGGTCAAGGTACTGGTCTCTCGTAAAGAAACTGGATGATTTGGGCGCAAATATCAATCTGCCGGACAATCAGGGGGAACCCGTAAGATCCATTGCCCGCGCATATGATAAAGAGAGGGATTTGATGAAGAGGATGTTCGGCGCCGAGTGACATATACATCGATTCTCTACCTGACGTTGCACTTCGAATGAAAGTTCACGCTGGCGGGCTATTTGGGCGGAAAGGCGCCGCCGAATCCCGGTGAGGCGCTGAGGACTCCGCGTTCGGCGGCAAAGGCGCGTTACGTCTGGCCGCTGTCGCGATACTCCGCGATCAGTTGTTCGATTTCCTCACGTGAACGCCGTGCGTTCCGGACCGGGTGGGCTGGATGTCTCTTCCATCACCCAAGCTTGCCCGCCCCTCCCGGCCTGCCGCCAGATGGGTTCGTTAAACGCTTACATTGTAACCGGGATGAGACGCAAAATACTGCAGGTCTCCGAAGCCGTCGGCGGGGCGGGGGGGGGGGGTGAGCTAAAAAAAAAAAAAACCCGGGGAGTCACACCCCACCCCACCCCCGGCGGAGGACAGACGAAACGAACATAATAAAAATCCAAC
>JAYPGD010000519.1:1290-3235 GCA_038126655.1 Verrucomicrobiales bacterium | reverse complement strand
GCTTCAACCTTCGGAGACCGGTGGTTCACCGTCACGCCCACGCGGCGGGATTTTCAGAGCTGAAGCGGAATGAATTCCGCGCTCCTCATCCCGGGTGCAATCGCCCTCCGGACTGGATCCCAAGGAGAGCGATGAACGTTGAACGTTCTTCTTTTTTGCCTCCTCAGTGATGATGTCCGCCGGGGCCGTGGACGTGGCCGTGTTCGATTTCTTCCTGGGTGGCTTCGCGGACTTCGGTCACTTCGATGGCGAAGTTCAGGTTCTGGCCGGCGAGGGGATGATTGCCGTCGACGGTGACGGTGTCGCCCTCCACCTTGGTGATCTCAAAGATCTGCGTGCCCTGCGGGGTCTGCGCCTGGAAGCGCATGCCGATCTCCAGTTCGCCGTCGGCCTTGAAGGCGGTTTTGGGAATCTGCTGAATCATCTCCTCCTTGCGGGTTCCGTAGCCCTCTTCGGGCGAGACCTTCACCTCAAGCTTGTCGCCAGCCTTCTTTCCGCTGAGTTCCTTTTCCAGGCCGGGGACGATGTTGCCGTGCCCGTGCAGGTAGTTGAGCGGTTCGCGTCCTTCGGAGGAATCGATGGTCTTGCCGTCGTCATCGGTGAGCTTGTAGTGCATGGCGACGACGGAGTTTTGGGCGATAAACATGATGTAGGTGAGGGGTGGGGGATTTGTGTCTGTGGTTGAAGGCGCAGCCTACGCGGCACGGGAGGATGCGCCCAGAACTTTCTGGGAAAGGGCGGGGCCGTTCAAGACGAACATCAAAGGTTCAACTCTGAACGCTCAGTTTTAAACTGAGATTCGCGCGCTACGCGCGATGTCGTTCGTTGGATGTCTGGAGTTTGAAGTTCAGCGTTGAACATTCGCCTTCAAGGTTCAACGTGTCCTTGCAAACTCGGTCCAGCATCGTCACTGCACGGTCCAGCCGCCATCGATGACGATGTCGGTTCCGGTGATGAAGCCGGCGTCCGGAGAGCAGAGATACACGGCGAGACTGCCGATTTCCTCGGGCTTGCCCCAGCGCCCCATGGGGATGCGCTTGAGGAAGTCGGCGTTCTTTTCCGGATCGTTGATCAGGGGGAGGTTCATCTCGGTTGAGAAGGGGCCGGGGCTGATGCCATTGACCGTGATGCCGTCGTCCAGCAGTTCCATGGAAAGCGCCTTGGTGAAACCGAGCAAACCGAACTTGGTGGTGCAGTAGCCGGTGCGACCGGCGATGGCCACGTGGCTCATGATGGAAGTCATGTTGATGATGCGGCCGTAGCCGCGGCCCTTCATGTGCGGGACGAAGGCCTGACTCATCAGGAAGGCGCTGGTGAGATTGGTGTCCAGGATCTCGCGCCATTCGGGCAGGGTGAAGTCGGTCAGATGCTTGCGGTTGTTCATCCCGGCGTTGTTGATCAGGATATCCACCTTGCCGAATTTCTCGACGACGGCCTTGGCGGCGGCGTTGACCTGTTCCTGATCGGTGGCGTCGCAGACGAAGCTTTCCGCCTGGCCGCCCTCGGCGCGGATGCCCTCGGCGACTTCGTTCAGCAGATCCTGATTGCGGGAAACCAGCGCGATCTTGACGCCTTCACGGGCCAATGCCTCCGCCATGGATTTCCCCAAACCTTTGCTCGCGCCGCTGATCACGGCCACCTTGTCAGAAAGTTTCTTTTCGCTCATATGGCAGGGGAGTCTAAGCGGGGGAAGGCGGGGGAAAAAGGGGAATTGTGCGCGGAGAGAAATCGAATGGCGCACATGTCACTGTTGCAAGACAGAGGCCCAGCGGGGTGGCTCTAACGGCACCCCCCAACGAAGTAGGACCGCCCCGTTGGGGCTCACAACACTGTCACCTCAGACCCAGGGCGTTGCCCTGGGCTGGCATAGGGCTGGCCCGTTGGGCCGAGGAGTCACACAATTTTGACGTGCGCCAGACGCGAACGGCGCCGGCTGAAACCGGGG
>JAYPGD010000519.1:0-1190 GCA_038126655.1 Verrucomicrobiales bacterium | reverse complement strand
GGGGGGCAACGGCCACGCCCACGCGCCGGGATCGCCAGCGTTGAAGCGGAATGAATTCCGCGCTCCTCATCCCGGCTTCAATCACATTCAATCCGGACCTTGAAGTTCGCGCCTGTCTTCCGCTGAATTGCCTTGGCTTGGCGGGATTCGCCGGTATCTTGTGCGGCTTCGATTTTCCGGCGAGGGTTCCCGCGAACGAATTTGCGACTCCCGGAATTCGTCCGTGTTTGACGACCGATGGAACTGACCGACATAAGAAATTTCAGCATCATCGCCCATGTGGATCATGGGAAGACGACGCTGTCCGATCGACTGCTTGAGCGCACCGGGACGATCTCGGAGCGCGAGAAGCAGGATCAACTGTTGGACTCGATGGATCTGGAGCGGGAGCGCGGGATCACGATCAAGGCCCATCCGGTCACGATGTATTACAAGCATACGGACGGGAGGACCTACGAGTTCAACCTGATCGACACGCCCGGCCACGTGGATTTCGCCTACGAGGTCTCGCGCAGTCTCAGCGCCTGCGACGGCGCCTTGCTGGTTGTGGACGCGGCGCAGGGCGTCGAGGCCCAGACGGTCGCCAATGTCCACCTGTGCATGGAGCACAACCTGGAAATCATCCCGGTCATCAACAAGATCGACCTGCCGACGGCCGACATCGAGATGTGCAAGCAACAACTCGAGGACATTCTCGCGATTCCGGCGGATACGGCCGTGCTTTGCAGCGCCAAGGAAGGCATTGGCATCGACGAACTGCTGGCGGCCATTGTCGACCGCGTCCCCGGACCGAAGGCGGAACCCGGCACGCCGCTTCAGGCCCTGGGTTTTGACTCCTATTACGACACCTACAAGGGCGTCGTGACGCACATCCGCATCTTCAACGGCGAGTTGAAACAAGGGCAGCAGGTGAAATGGCTGCACTCGAACAAGAGCGTCGAGGTCAAGGAGGTCGGCAGTTTCAATCCGCGTCCCTACAAGCGGGATCGGCTCTGCGCCGGGGAGACCGGCTACCTGATCGCCAACATCAAGTCGCCCAAGGATGTGAAGATGGGCGACACCTTGACCGAGTCGAAGAACCAGGCCAAGCCGCTGGCCGGTTTTCAGGAGGTGCATCCGATGGTCTTCAGCGGCATCTATCCCTTGAACAGTTCGGATTACGAGCGCCTGAAGCAGAACCTGGGCAAGCT
>JAYPGD010000518.1:0-3987 GCA_038126655.1 Verrucomicrobiales bacterium | reverse complement strand
GGTGAAATAGGTCTGCAGGCCCAGCAGGTCGAAGGTTGCCCTGATCAATCCGTCCACCCCGGATTCCACAACCCCCAGTTCCCCAAAGAACTCGGCCGCTTCTTCCGGGGAGAGATCAATCAGATCCGATTCGATCTGGGCGCTGATGACGGCCGTGCCGCAGGCCATGTGGGTGTTCGCGTACTCCCGGACCTTCTGCACATGCGGGTTGTTGTCAGCATCGGCGAGATCGGATTCCTTGACGTTGGCGGCGAAAATGGTCGGCTTGCTTGTCATCAGGAAGAACGGCTTCGCCAATTCCTTCTCCTCCTTGGTCAAATCCAAGGTGATGGCCGGTTTCCCCGCATCCAGATGCGGGGCGATTTTCTTCAACAGTTCTTCCTGTGCAGCGGCTTCCTTGTCCCCGCGACGTGCTTCCTTGCCGATTCGGTGCAACTGCTTGTTGACCGATTCCAAATCCGCCAACACCAACTCCGTAAAAATGGTCTCGATGTCGCTGATGGGATCGATGCCTCCGGAGACATGATGAATGTCGCTGTCCTCAAAGCACCTCACCACCTGAATGATGGCGTCGACCTCACGAACGTGACTCAGGAATTTGTTGCCCATCCCCTCGCCATCGGCCGCGCCCTTCACCAGACCGGCGATGTCAACAAACTCAAAAGCAGCCGGAATGATCTGCTCGGAAGGCTCTATCTTGGCCAACTCGTCCAGCCTCGCGTCCGGAACCGTGACGACGCCGACATTGGGGTCAATCGTGCAAAAGGGATAGTTCGCCGACTCCGCCTTGCGTGTGCGGGTGACGGCGTTGAATAGGGTGGACTTGCCCACATTGGGCAGACCGACGATGCCAGCTCTCAACATAAGGCCGGAGAACAAGCCGGAATAAGGCGCGTTGCGCAAGCGGAAAGCGTTGCTGTTTGCGAGGATGATTCAAAACTGGACGGAGCGCGACTGTGTCCCGTCCCCGGGACCAGCCGCAGCAATTCGGAAAGCAGAAGCGCGTGGAATCAAACCTGGATGCCGTCCACGCCCGGCGTTGCTGCGGCTGGTCTCCGACACAGCCGCGCTCCAGTCAAAGACTCACCTCAACCGCCCCGGCGGCCTTCTTCGCCTTTTCACGCGCCTCTTCAATCGTCGCGCCGCGCGCGACCGCCACGCCCATCCGACGCTTGCCGGCGACTTCCGGCTTCCCAAAGAAACGCACCTGCGTGTCCGGCTGCGCAAAGGCTTCGCTCAGATTGCCGAAGGAAACCTGCTTGCTCTCGCCCTCGACCAGGATCACCGCCGATGCGCTGGGGCCGTGCTGATGAATGTTCGGGATCGGCAGTCCGAGGATCGCCCGCGCATGCAGCGCAAACTGCGGCAGGTCCTGCGAAATCATGGTCACCATCCCCGTGTCGTGCGGGCGCGGCGAGACCTCAGAGAAATAGACCGTGTCTCCCTTGATGAACAACTCCACCCCGAAGATCCCGCGACCGCCCAGCGCGTCCGTGATCTTCTTCGCGCAATCCTGCGCCGCCTCGCGCGCGGCGTCGGACATCGGTTGCGGTTGCCAGGATTCCCGGTAATCCCCGTCGATCTGCACATGGCCGATCGGTTCACAGAAGCTTGTGCCGCCCTCATGACGAACCGTGAGCTGCGTGATCTCGTAATCGAACTCCACAAAGCCCTCGACGATCACCTTGCCCGCGCCGGCCCGCCCGCCTTCCTGCGCATATTTCCATGCTGGAGCGATATCGTCCTCGGACTTGATCGTGCTTTGCCCCTTGCCGGAGGAGGACATGATCGGTTTCACCACGCAGGGGATGCCGATCTCGGCGACCGCGGCATTGTACTCCTCCTCGGTCTGCGCGAACTTGTAGGGCGAAGTCTTGAGGCCCAATTCCTCGGCCGCCAACCGGCGGATGCCTTCGCGGTTCATGGTGAGTTGCGTTGCGCGCGCCGTGGGAATGATCGTCGCCAGCCCTTCCTTTTCAATCTCCGCCAAAGTGTCCGTCGCGATCGCCTCCACCTCGGGCACAACCAGGTGCGGCTTCTCCTGCTCGATCACCGCGCGAAGCTTGTCTCCATCCAACATCGAAACGACGTGCGAACGATCCGCCACCTGCATCGCCGGGGCGTTCTCATAGCGATCGACCGCAATGACCTCCACGCCGAGGCGCTGAAGCTCGATGACGACCTCTTTGCCCAGTTCGCCCGAGCCGCAAAGCATCACGCGGGTTGCCGTTTCAGAGAAGGGAGTGCCGATGGATGGATTCATGCGGATGGGTTACCGACCGGCCGCGGTGAAGTCAATCGAGAGTCATTCACAAACAACTCACAAGTGAGCAACAACGTACGGAGCGCCGAGCATTGCACGGCATAGGTTATCGATCAACCCCCGGGCCGAGCAATGCTCGGCGCTCCGAAAGCGCCCGCCTCACACCTCCAGCATCAAAAGACTTCGCAAATCGCCCCAATCCCCCACAATGCCCCCATGAAAGTGATCACCGACGAACGTTGCGTGAACTATTCCTCGCCGGGCCATCCGGAGCGCCCCGCCCGCATCAGCGCCACCCTGGCCAAACTTCGGGAACAGACGGAACTGGAAATCGAATGGGCCAAACCCGCCGAGGTCGATGACGAGACCGTTCTCCCGGCGCACACGAAGGACCATGTAAAGAACGTCCAGACCGCCGACTTCTTTGACGGCGACACCCCGGCCTATCCCGAGATCGACGCCCATGCCCGCCGCTGCGTCGGCGGCGCGCTGGAGGCCCTGAAGTCCGCCCGCAACGGCGAGACCGCCTTCAGCCTGCTGCGGCCGCCCGGACACCATTCCACCCAGGACCGGGCCATGGGCTTCTGCTACCTGAACTCCGTCGCCATCGCGACCCTCGAGGCCCTGAATACAGGCGCGAAGAAAGCGGCCGTATTCGACTTCGATGTGCATCACGGCAACGGCACCGAGGCCATTCTCAAGGACGAGCCGCACACCGCCTTCTTCTCCATCCACCAACACCCCTGGTATCCGGGAACCGGCTCCAAGGACGTCGGCGACAATTGTTTCAACTACCCCGTCCCTGCCCGCCTGCCGCGCGACGAGTATCGCAACGTCATGCTCAAGGCCATGAACAAGCTCAAGGAATTCAAACCCGACATCGTCGCCGTCTCCGCGGGCTTCGACTGCTACGCCCGCGATCCGCTCGGACAAATGACCTTCGAGGCCGAGGACTTCAACTGGCTCGGCAAACAGATCAAGGAGCTCGGCATCCCCGCCTACAGCATCCTCGAAGGCGGCTACAGCGACGATCTGCCGGAACTGGTGTTCGCGTATTTGAAAGGATTGAGCGGAAAGTAGCGGAAGTTCATTTTTCAACTACGGAATACGCTGAACACACGGAAATGAATTGAAGTTGGTTCTGTCTTTCCTTCCGTGTATTCCGCGTATTCCGTAGTTTACCCCTCATAAGCCTGACATTAGAGCCGCCATGAAAATCCGAGAATGTCCACACTGTTTTCGGCGGACCATTCCTTCGGGTGACGGAATCTGCCCAGCCTGCAATAACAACGTAGATGAAGTAAGCAGCGCTCCCTCGGGCATGTGTCTACTTCTACTAAACGGCCGCGAACAGATTCCACGAATTTGTTTTAACTGCGGCGAACCAGCCCGGCGGTGGGTCGGCAGCAGAGTATCCGACGGAGACCCCGCTGCCACTGCAACCCGGTCAATTTTCGCATTCTTGTTCCCGTTCTTTTCCATGCTATTCAACCTTGGCGATCCAAGCCGTCCTCAGACGCGGATAAACTTCAAACTGCCCATTTGCGACCAGTGTTTCCGGCGGCGAATTCAACCACAGATACAATCATTCGACACAGGCGAGTTGGAAGTTCGAGTGATTGTCCACGAGAAGTTCCGAGATGCGGTCATCAACAAGTGACTCAACCTTGCCCACGATAAATGCCCCAATGAGAACAACGCCAATCTCCCAGACAGTAGTCACC
>JAYPGD010000517.1:0-4002 GCA_038126655.1 Verrucomicrobiales bacterium | reverse complement strand
TCGAACGCCCCAAACGGGGCGTCACCCCGCCGCACTTTTCGGGCGGCGTTTACAAATGGACCGGACTCATTTTCATGACGACCAGCGTCACATCGTGCCTGGTCGGGCCTACTCCTACTTCCCCGGCAATGAGAATTTCAGAAAGGCCGGCCTGGCCTACGGAAATGTCGGCGCGACCGGCCTTTTGACCACCGCGGAGGACATGGAGCTTTGGTTGCGCAACCTGGACACCGGCGAGGTGGGCGGAGAGCAGGTGCGGGATTGGATGAAGGAACGCGGGACGCTCTCCGACGGAAGCTCCATCTCCTACGGCTTCGGACTGGCGCACTACGACTATCGTGACACGCCGATTATCGGGCACGGCGGCAGGGATTTGGGCTTCCTGAGCTACGTGGCGAGAGCGCCCGAGGATGGTTTCGGGATCGTCGTGCTGGCGAATCGCTCCGACATCAGCCCGAGCAAGCTCGCCTTTGGCATTCTCGATCGATTGCTCGACAAGCCCCCCGCGAAGAGCAAAGCGACGGGCGCGACGGAACCCTCGGTGGCCCAAAAACGTATCGCGGACGCCGAGAAGCTCCGGATCGAAATCGGTGGAGACGAGCTTGCCCCGTATGAGGGGCTCTTCTATCTGGAGGACGAGACCGCCATCACCACATTCTTTCACAACGGGAAGTTGCGCCAGATCGAGAGCGGGAGAGTGAAGAGCCTGATTCCGATCGGAAATCATGTCTTCGTCGACAGCAGGTCGGGCACGGAGATCGCCTTTGGAACGCCCGCCGATGGAGCCGCTCCTTCGCTGATCCGTAAGAATGCGGACGGAGAGAGCGTCGCGGGAAAGCGCATCCCGCGGGAGGAATGGGAGGGCTACGTCGGGGCGCTGGCAGGCCGATACTACAGCCCGGAGTTGGGAAGGACCTACCAGATCGTGCGCCACCCCCAACGTGAGTGGCCCCGCATCATCATGCCCCGCTTCGGAGGATTCGCCCTCTGGAGGGTGAGCGGGAATAGGTTCCGCACCGAGGAGGGTTGCCCCATCCAGTTCATCGAATTCGAGCGTGACGCATTGGGGACAATCACCGGATTCAGAGCCAGCAACAAGCGCGCCCTGAATGTGCTGTTCGAGAAGGAGTGACCGAAGATACTGCCAACAAGGCGCTGGTGACGAACTGCCGCCGCGGTTCTCGGCTCGAGGTGTGAGAGCTACTTCGCTTCAACCGCGCCCTCGACCTCGAACGATTCGATCAGTTTCCCTGTGTGCCAGGCCTGCGCGTAGGCGGCGAATCGGACCTGGTAGCTTCCGGACGGGAGTTCCGGGTTGTCTTCCTTGTGGAAACGGAAGCGCACGCGGCTCCTGGCATTGACCGGGGCGCCGTAGTTCAGGATATGGCGATCGTTGACCTGCCCGCGGAGCACGATCCTGGCGCTGGTTCCGTCCGCCTTGTCACCCAGGACCGTCAACTTGGAATGGCTTCCCTTGCCATACCATTTCCCTGACTTGGACGAATAGGCCTCGGATGCGAGGACGCGTTCGTGATCGACCGGCGCGTAGTAGAAGACGCCGCTTTTGCCCTTCATGACCTCCTGGGCGTAGTCGACGCTTTGTTCGCCGAGGGCAAGGCGCTTGTCGCTGACGAATGAGGAGGCGTCGCCGAGTTTGCGCCAATGGGGATGCTCGTCGGCGGGCGCTTGATCGGGATTGTCGGCCCGCGCCTGGAAGTAGGCGCCGTCGTGCCGGTAGACGCGTCCGATATCGACGCGGAGGTCGGAAGCGTAGTCCGCGATGCGTCCGTAGTAATTCTCCATGGCCGTGTGGAGTTTTCCGGCGTTGGGGTAGCCGTTGGGGATCAGGATCTCTTCCATGTCGCGCAGTCGGAGGGCCGCGGCGGTGAACCCGTGTTCGCGTCCGACAGTCACGGGGGGGGGCAGCTTGCCGTGCGGTGGATCGATTGCCCGTGAATCCAGATCGACTTTGGCGCCGTCGTCCTTGTGAAAGCGCACGTTCGCCCGGGCGACTTGCAGGGAGGCGGGCAGGTTGACATGGAATTGGTTCATCAGCTTGGGCTTGATGCGTTTGTCTTTCAGGGGGAAACGCAGCGTCTGGCCGCTTTTTCCGTGGACCT
Organism: Verrucomicrobiales bacterium; assembly: GCA_038126655.1. Taxonomy (GTDB): domain Bacteria; phylum Verrucomicrobiota; class Verrucomicrobiia; order Limisphaerales; family JAYPEY01; genus JAYPEY01. Next base: position 1,882 of record JAYPGD010000517.1, on the reverse strand, counting down.
CCAGCCAGCACTTCGAGGCCGCGAGCTCAGCGTCGTGGTTCATAATGGTGGAGGGCATGAACACATTGCCCCAATTGCCGTGCAGCGCGGGGTAGATGAAGGAGGTCAATTGGTGCGGCGGTTCCGGATCATAGACGCCGACCAGGGTGGTGACGGGAATGCCGGTCTTGTCCGGGCGGGGCGTGGCGATCTCCGACGGAACCAGCGCCTGCTTTTCCGCATCCCAACGGGAGTAGCCGGTCGGGCTTTCCGGATCGAGCACGCCGGACTGGCTGGTGATCTTGTCCTGGATCAGCATCAGGGAAAAGGGCGTGTGAAGGGTGAACACACTGACCGGGCCCATGGGCGAACCGCCGGCCATGGCGTCCTTGCCGAAGGCGTAGGGGAGCTTTGAATCGGAACGCGCGCCGTTCCAGTTGAGGTTGCCGATCAGACGGCGTTTGAACTGGTTGAAGCCCCATGCACCGTCGCGGCGATGCGTGCTGAGCGGGCCTCCGGGGTAGTGGCCCAATCCGTGGTCGTGGCCGTATTCGTGGGAGAACTCGTTGCCGGTGGTGTTCTTGAGGGTCAACTGACCGCCGCCGCCGCTGAGGCCGTGGACGACTTTTTGGGAGACGATATTGCCCTGTTTGTCCTTGCCGGTGTAGATCACGGCGCTGGGGGGGACGGTGGTCTGCCGATAGGGCCTCGGCTGGCCCTGATTGCCGCCGAACGAGGAGCCGACGCCCACATTGGCGTTGTTGATGCCGGTGGACATGAGTCCCTTGGCGATGTTCTCCCGCATGTCGCCCTTGTAGACGCCGGCCTCCGTATAGGAGCTTCGGTTCGTGTAGACGGCGCCATTGGGGAGCACGACCTTGGGCAGGTGAATCGGCAGATACTGGGCTGCGGTGAACTTGGCGACCGGGACCATCTGGTAATAGTCCAGTGCCAGTTCGGGCGAGATGTTCCCGCCGGGGCGCGTCCATTTGTTGACGGGGACGTCGGAGGGTTCGAGCAGCATGCCCAGTTCGATGTGCTGGGTCACCAACTCGAGCGGCGCGCCAAACTCGAAGGCCGTGGCCGGGAGCTCGCCCGAGGCGCCGTCCTGGTTGCGGATGACGATGCTGACGCCCGGATGCATGAAGTCCCAGGGAATGACGGCGTTCCAGGCCCGCTTGCTGAAGACGACCGCGGGGCGTCCGTCCATGTTGTTGAAATCACTGCGCACCCCGCGTTCGGGACGGTTCAACGGCAGCGTCAGCTCCTCCCCGTTCTTTCCGGTGACGATCGCCTCCAGTGACTCGTGATGGAATGCCTGAGGAAAGAACAACAGATAGGCGGCGCGGTCAGTCACGAGCAAGGGACGCTTCTTCCCCGCGCGACTGGGGCCGATCATCGTGTTCTGGAGAAAAGCGACTTCGCCGGCGATGTCGCCGATGAGATTGGGGGCGGCGGCGAGATTGGCGGTGAAATCCACTGCGTCCTCCCAGTAGTCCGGTTTTTCCGGAGGCGGCGGCGACACAAGTTGTCGGGGGGGCGTCGGTCCGGAATTCGTCGTCTTCGAGGCGGCGGCTTGTTCGTCCGTGCCGGAATTGCAGGCGGTCGTGAGCAGCGCGCCCAACAGGAGCGCGGCTGCTGGAAAACCGGGGCGTGGGGAAGTCGGGCCGGTTGCGGGATCACGCGGCGGCGCGCCGCAGGATCCGGATGAGCGGACGGGCGCGCGGTTACTCATAACGTCCGAAGCGGAAGGGCTTGATGACCGGTTCGTCGCGGGCGTCGAGCATGATTTGTCCCAGGCGTCGGGCGAGATCCGGCTTCTCCTTTGCGAGGTTGGTCGTCTCATTGCGGTCGGTCTTGAGATTGTAGAGTTCGAGGGGCGCGTCGGGTTTCTTCTTGAGGT
>JAYPGD010000516.1:2557-4028 GCA_038126655.1 Verrucomicrobiales bacterium | reverse complement strand
GCTGCGACTGGTCTTCGACACAGTCGCGCTCCTTGCGGTGTTCTCCATCCCGCTTTCCAGCAACCGTCCGCCCGTCCGCCGCGAAGTGGCGATGCAAGGTAGCCGTCGGTTTTCAACCGGCGGTTCGTTCCATCCAAAACCAGCGCGTCTTGGAGGGACGCTGCCGAAGCGTTGGCAGGCCACAAGGGAACCGCGGGCGTTGCCGCGTCCCGTTTGGGACGCCTGCCGTGTGGCCGCTAAGACCGCCGGTTGAAACCGACGGCTACCTTCCCCGACCGCTTCGCGGTCTTTCAACTGCGTGAGCCGTTGCGCAAAACAATCAGGGATGGAGTGCGGAAAATGAACCGTCCACCGGCCCGCGTGCGATTGCGGGAGGGTGGTGGCTGCCTTCGCAAGAAGGTGGGACACCCGTCCTTTCCCCTGATCCATCCACGCTCTTGCGAGCGCAGCTACGGAAACGCCGGAAAACTCCCGCCGCCCCTTCGCAATCGCACGCCGCAAGCCCGTTGCATCGCCGGGGAAAAGACTTGCCGAGCGGGCGCATTGCTCCAGAATTCGTGGTCCCGTTGGATTGGACGGGAATAAATCGACGCAACGCGTTTCGTATCCACGTCACACCCGACAACCGCAACCAACAAAGTTTATGGGAAAAGTCTACGACAACATCATCGACACCGTCGGCCGCACGCCGTTGGTCAAACTGAACCGCGTCACCGAGGGCGTTGACGCCAACGTCCTGCTCAAGTGTGAGTTCTTCAACCCGCTGGGCAGCGTCAAGGATCGCATCGGCATGGCCATGATCGAGGACGCGGAGAAGAAGGGGTTGGTCAACAAGGACACGCAGATCATCGAGCCGACGAGCGGCAACACCGGCATTGCTCTGGCGTTTGTCTGCGCGGCCAAGGGCTACAAGCTGACGCTCACGATGCCGGAGACGATGTCGGTCGAGCGGCGCACCCTGCTGGCGCTGCTGGGCGCGAAGGTGGTGTTGACCCCGGGGCCGAAGGGCATGAAGGGCGCGGTCGCGAAGGCTGAGGAACTGGCCGCCGAGACGCCGAATTCCTGGATTCCGCAGCAGTTCAACAATGAGGCGAATCCCGACGTTCATCGGCGGACCACGGCGGAGGAGTTGTGGGAGGACACGGACGGCGAGATCGACATCCTGGTCGCCGGCGTCGGCACGGGCGGGACCATCACGGGTTGCTACGAGGTGATCAAGCCGCGCAAGGAATCCTTCCAGGCCATCGCCATGGAGCCGGCCGATTCGCCGGTGATCTCGCAGACCCTGGCCGGCGAGGAATTGACGCCCGGGCCGCACAAGATCCAGGGCACGGGCGCCGGCTTCATCCCGGGCAACCTGCATTTGAAGGACGCCGACGGCAATCAGCAGATCGTTGAATGCGTGAAGGTGTCGAATGACGACGCCTTTGCCATGGCGCGACGGATTGCCAAGGAAGAGGGCATCCTGGTC
>JAYPGD010000516.1:0-2547 GCA_038126655.1 Verrucomicrobiales bacterium | reverse complement strand
AAACGCCCGCATTCCCTGTGAATGCGGGCGTTTTTCCTGCCCGGGGGCGCAACGCAAAAAGGAGTTGCGTTCCCCGCGCGAACAGTTAAAGCTACCTGCCGATTCAGGTCTAATCGACCGTCTCCAAGATTCCCTTCAAACGATTCGAGACGGCGAATTCCCTAGTTCAACATCCGTTGGTTAACCTATTTGGGGTCTATTTATTTATGGCTAAGAACGGTCACAGACGACGCGACAACCGCAAAGGCGGCAAGGGCGACAAGATTTTCCCGGAGCCCGGAACAGGGTATCTGGAGATTTCGGACAAGGGGTTTGGCTTCCTTCGCGCCCCCGAGAACAAGTATCAGCCGATGCCGACGGACATCTTTGTCACGCCGGACACCATCAAGCGCAATTACCTGCGTGAAGGCTCCAAGGTCAAGGGCATGCTGCAGGCGCCGCATCGCGGCACGAGCCCCCAGCTGCGCGAGGTGCTCGAGGTCAATGACACCCCGTTCGCCGATTACCTGAAGACCGTCCGCTTTGAGAATCTCACCAGCATCGACCCGATCGAGAAATTCAAGTTGGAGACGACCCCGGACGCGATTGAGACCCGCGTCATCGATCTGGTCACCCCGATCGGCAAGGGCACGCGCGGCCTGATTGTCGCCCCGCCGCGCACGGGCAAGACGACCGTCCTCAAGCAGATCGCCAACGCCGTCACCGCCAATCATCCCGATGTGAAGGTGATTGTCCTGCTGATCGACGAGCGGCCGGAGGAGGTCACGGATTTCGAACGTTCGGTCGACGCCGAGGTGATCGCCTCGTCGAACGACATGGAGTTGGAGATGCACGTGCGTCTGTCGCGGTTCACCATCGAGCGTTGTCGCCGCATGGTGGAGCAGGGGAAGGATGTGTTCGTGTTGATGGACTCGCTGACCCGCGTCGCGCGCGCCTACAACAGCGTGCACGGCGGCAGCGGCCGCACCATGAGCGGCGGCGTGGATGCCCGCGCCCTGGAGATTCCCCGCAAGATGTTCGCCTCGGCCCGCAAGGTGGAGGACGGCGGTTCCCTGACGATTCTGGCCACGGCGCTGGTCGACACCGGTTCCCGCATGGACGAGCTGATCTTCCAGGAGTTCAAGGGCACGGGCAACATGGAGCTGATCCTCGATCGCAAGCTTTCGGACCGCCGCCTTTATCCGGCGATCGACATCCCGAAGAGCGGCACGCGCAAGGAGGAGAAGCTCTTCGACCCGCGCTACATTGACGCCATTCACAAGCTGCGTCGCACCATGATCGACCTCAATCCGGTTGAGGCCATGGAGACGCTCACCGGGGCGTTGCGCAAGGCCCAGACCAACGAGGAATTGTTGGTCAAGATGTCGGGCTGAACGCCCTCCGCCCGCCGTGGCGAAAGCCAAGTCAGCCTCCCCCCAGGCGCGTCCGCCGTTGGAGAGGATGATGCGCATCCATCAGGCCCTGCTGACCGGCAGGTTTCCCAATGCCACCTCGCTCGCCGGCGAGTTGGAATACAGCACGAAGACCATTCATCGCGACCTGGAGTTCATGCGCGATCGCATGGAGCTTCCGATCGAATTCGACCACGCCCACAACGGCTACCACTACACCGAGGAGGTCGGAGCCTTTCCCACCATGCAGATCACGGAGGGCGAGTTGTTCGCCCTGCTGGTCGCGGAGAAGGCGTTGCAGCAGTATCGCGGAACGAACTTCGAAAAGCCGCTGGTGAGCGCCTTCAAGAAGATGACCGCGTCGTTGCCGGACACGATTTCCTTCAACCTTGAGGACTGGGAGCAGACCATTTCGTTTCGCACGAGCGCCGAGGCGATCCTTGACCTGGAGGTCTTCGACGCCCTGGCCAAAGCGGCGGCAAACCGGCGGCAGATCGAATTGGATTATCGCAAACCCGGGCGCAGCCAGACAGAGCCGCGGGTCGTCGATCCGTATCATCTGGCCAATATCAACGGAGAGTGGTTCCTCTTTGCCTGGTGCCATCTGCGCAAGGATCTGCGGACTTTTGTGCCGGCGCGGATCAAGTCGGTGAAGGAGACCGGCGAGACCTTCAAACGACCGAAAAAGTTCTCGTTGGAGAAGCGGCTGCGGGACAGCTTCGGCGTCATCTCGGGACAGGGGGAGTTCGATGTGGTGATTCGATTCAATGAACGCGTCGCCGACTTCATCCTGGAGAAGCGCTGGCACCCATCGCAGAAGATCAAGACGCTGCGCGACGGCGGCCTGGAACTGAGCATGAAGCTCTCGAGCCTCATTGAGGTTCAACGTTGGGTCCTTGGCTGGGGCGGCGCCGCCGTGCCCATCCAGCCGGCGGAATTGGTGGATGCTGTCAAGGAGTCGGCCGAACGGACGTTGGAGAGTTTGCGTGATGCGTGATGCGTGGCTTGTCACGACGAAGTTCCGGCTTTGCGGAACGTAGGCGGATGCGTGGTGCGTGGTGCGTGATGCGTGATGCGGGTTGCGTGGTGCGTGATGCGTGATGCGGGTTGCGGATGCGTGATGCGGGGTTGGCTTTGCCATTTGCCATGGCCGAAG
>JAYPGD010000515.1:0-4059 GCA_038126655.1 Verrucomicrobiales bacterium | reverse complement strand
ACGCAGACATCGGAGGGGCGGAACAGGGTCTTCAGCTCGTTGTTCACGCTGTTGTGGCCGCCGAGGAAGTCGGATCCGGCGAACGCCTTTTCCTTGTTGGAGGTGAGGAAGTCGAAGCGTTCGAGTTTGAAGCCGGCGCCGTCGAGCCGGGGTTTGAAGCCGAAGACGACGTTGCGGCCGGCCTCGCAGGTCAGGAGCATGCCTTCGTTCTCCCTGCCCAGGGCGCCGTGTTCGTAGAAGGCGACGCCGGTGGGCGATCCGCCGCCATAGACATCGCCGGAGGGCATCGTGCCGGGATCCTCCTGGCGCCATTCGGCCGTGGGCACGTCCTGGCCGGGGCGCTTGTCCGCGCGCCAGGAGCGTTTGCCGTCCGCGGAGGCAAAGCCGGCATTGCCGCCCTCCATGACCCAGGCAACGCGGCAGGCGGGCGGGTCGTCGTTGTCGTTCTGGAAGATGTCGCCGAAGGAGGTGACGGTCTGTTCGTAGCTGTTGCGGAAGTTGTGGCCAAGGATCTCGCAGTTCGAGCCGTCGGGATTGATGCGGGCGACAAAGCCGCCGACCCAGACGTGGCCGTCATCGCTTTGCTGGCCGGCGATTTCATTGTTGTTGAAGAGCATGGGCGTCTCCTTGTGCGTGGAGCGCGGATTGTAGGGGCCGCCGATGCGGAAGGTCTTGCCGGACTTGTCGGTGAACTTCGCTCCGCAGTTGCCCGCGCTGAAATACCAGCGGCCATCCGGCCCGGCGTAGACGCTGTGGAGACTGTGGTCGTGATTGCGGCCGTTGAAGCCGGCGAGCAGGACCTCGCGCTTGTCCGTGCCCTCATCGAATTTCAGGTTGCGGTTCACGTCGGTGTAGACGATCAGGTCCGGCGTCTGCGACACGACGATCTTGTTGTCGAAGACCGCCACGCCCAGCGGCGCGACGAGGAATTTCTCCTGCACGAAGGTCCAACTCTTGTCGGCCTTGCCGTCGCCGTCCGTGTCTTCCAGCACGGCGATGCGGTCGCCTTCGGCGCGGCGTCCGTAGCGGCCCCGGTAGTTGACGCCCTCGGCGACCCAGATGCGGCCGTCCTTGTCGATGTCGATGTTGGTGGGGTTGCGCAGCATCGGCGAGGCGGCCCAGACCGTGACTTCCAGCCCGGGGAGGGTGGTGAAGAGGTCGGCGGGGACCAGGGTCTCCTCGGCGGCGTGGGACAGGGACACCGACGTGATCAATGCGGCGCAGAGGGCGCCCCGGAAAGCGTTCTTGGCGGGTTTGAACATGGCGTGAATTCTTTACCTCCCCGACGAAGCCGAACAAGGAAAGATTCAAGAAACAGCGGCCCGCTTGCGCGGGAAAAAAAGGAATCCGGCGCCGAGCGCGGACAACAGGCTGATCGTCAACCCGAGGCGCCAGGACAGTGGCCGGTACTCGAAACGGACGTTTGAGACTCCGCCGGGAACGCGCACGGCCCGCACGAGGTGATTGGCCCGCATGATCCCGACTTCCCGGCCGTTCACCCAGGCGCGCCAGCCGGGATAATGCAGTTCATTGAGGACGAGGATCATCGGCGAGTCGCCGGGAATCCGCGTCTCGACCTCGATGCGCTCCGGCTCGAACGCGACGATCTGCGCAGTCGGTTTCGAGCCGTCCTCAGCGGGATCCAAGGCGCGCGCGATAGGCGGCGCTTCGGTAAGGCGATCGACGAGCGCCTTGGCGGCGAGGTCCGGTCCGGCCGTCTTGAGGGCGCTCAATTGCGCCTCGGGATCCGGCACGATGCGGGCGTCCCGGACGAGGTAGGCGCGCGGGAAGGCCGGGAGCTCCGCGAGCGCGCCGTCCGGCTTCAGGATGAACCGCAAGCTCAGGATTTCGCCGAAACGCGGGTGTGGTTCGGCGAAGATCGCCGGGGGGATGGTGTGCCGATCGAGGCCCGACTGTTCGGTTTCCGTCATTTCGTGAACGAACCGGAAATAGGATTCGTAGGCGATGGCTTCGTAGCCGTTGACATCGTGGTAGTGAAACACCTTGGCCCGCGAGCCCCCCGCCGGGAGGGCGACCCGGTGGAACCCCGGCGTCTCCATGACACGCTGTTCCCATTCAAACGCGCCGGCAAAATCGCGGGACTGTTGCAGGGGCGCGCGATGGTTCAGACAAACGAACAGATCCAGGAACAGGACCAACGGCAGCAGGACCGCGGCGACCGGCCGAAGCGACGGCCTTTGCCACAGTCGATGACAAACCAACGGCATCGAGCCGACCGCTGCCGCAAACACCGGCCCCGTCCACGGTTCCTCGTCGTTCATCGCGACCCGCAGCAACGGAGCCAGGGCGCACAGGAGAATCGCCTGCCCGACAAGAAACCGGCCGACGCGCCGGTCGTCGTCGCCGGCCTGCAGCCGACGGACGCCAAAGCCGACCAGCGCGCTCAGGCAGAACACCAGGATGACCGCGGCGCGGCACGGCGCGCGAAAGAGCGACATGCCGGGAATCGTGTGAAACCAGATGGAGAAGAACGGCGTGTGTTTCCCCAGCATGATCGTCAGCGCCCCGAGCCCGGCAAGGGCAAACAGGAGCGTCAGGGGACGGGCTTTCCGGTCGCCGAGCCCCAGGACCGCCAGGCCGAGGGCCGCGACGCCGATGTAGGCGGTGAATTCGAATGACGGCGGCGCGGAAGCGGCGTCGATATTCGGCAGAACGAACTGGGACAAGGCCGCGGGCGGGTAGGAGAAAAAGGTCGAGAACTCGTAGGAGGCGTGCGAACGGTCGCTCATCGCCGCCAGTTCGACGGTCGGGACAATCTGGACGGCGGCGGTCAGGAATGCCGGGGCAAAGAAGACCGCGAGCGGCGGGATGCCGGCGGCGACTGCGATGAAACGCCCCTCTCCGGCGGGACCCCGGTCTTCGGTTGCGCGCGTCATCGCCCTTCGCGCCACAAAAAACACTGCGACGTACAGCGCCAGGTAATGCGATATCTGGGGGACCGATCCCAGAATGAGGACGCCGAACAGGAATCCGGCCGCGAGCAGGCTGCGCCGATTCCGCGTCGTCGCGGCGCGCTCGACCAGGAGGAGGATCCACGGCAACAGCGCCGCCGGTTGGTAGAAGGTCAGATGGCCCGCCGCGATCCGACCCACCATGAAGCCGCCGAAGGCGTAGACCACGGCGGCGCCGACGGAGGCCCGGTCGTCCTCGAGCAGCGCGCGCAGGAATCGTCGCATGCCCTCGGCCGCGAGGAAGACGTGCAACAGGACATTGAGCGTGAACGCGGTCGGGAGGGGGAGGATCAGAAACAGCAGCGAGGGCGGGTAATAGAGGTTCGCGACGGAGTTGGCGATGAACGGGTAGCCCCCGTAGCTGTAGGGATTCCAGAGCGGAAATTCGCCCGCCGCCAGCCGCTCGGCGATGAACGCGCGATTCCAGAAGTCCTGGCGCACCACGTCGTAGCCCCCGAGGAAGACGCCCGACTCCGCAAGGAAGACCGCGTGAAAGAACGCCGCGACCATGAGCGCAAACCAGAATGGCGGGCGCTTGGGCAGTTCCGCCAAGGCGGCTCTCAAGGTTCGGCGCATGGGGTGGACGTTCTCGATTCCTGTCTGTCGCGGAGGGCGCCCGCACGACGCGGTTTCCGTTTCGTGCGGTTCAGTCCCGGGGTCGCCACGCCATCTCCTCCAGCCAGTCGGAAGCCTTGGGCAACACCTTGTCCCAATGGAATTCCTTGGCGCGTTCCCAGGCGGCCGCGCGCCAACGTTGGTAGTCGTCCTCGCGTCGGGAGGCCGATTCGATGGCGTCGGCCAGGGACTCCGGGGTTTCCTCCTTCGCCACCAGTCCGGTTTTGTCGTGAAGCGTGGATTCGGTGAGGCCTTCGACCGGATACACGATCGCCGGCGCGCCCATGGCGTTGGCCTCGATGACATTCAGTCCCCAGCCCTCGCGCTGCGAGGTGTGGAGAAGGAAATGGGAATCGCGCAGGCGGGCGTCCTTTTCCTTCTCGGGCAGCATGCCGGCGAATTCAACCTCGGCGCCGATGTTCAGATCGATCACGCGATCGCGCAGGCGCCCCTCCTCCTCGCCGCCGCCGAC
>JAYPGD010000514.1:0-4085 GCA_038126655.1 Verrucomicrobiales bacterium | reverse complement strand
TGGGCGAGTTGTAGATGTCCGAGGGCATGACCAGATTCGGCCGCTCCTCAAAGTTGCGGATGAACTTGAAACGATCCGTGCGCGCGCAGCGGATCGGGTCGTAATGTTCGTGGTAGGTCTTCTCGGCGAAGACGGAATGGCGCGCCCCTTCCGCCCCGCCGGTCAACAACCCCAGGAAACTCCGTCCCTGGACGCGATCAGGAACCGGCAATCCCGCGGCCTCCAACAAGGTCGGCATGACATCAGCGTTCGACGTCAACGCCACGGAACCAGAACCGCCTTTCACCCGCCCCGGCCAACGCGTCATGCAGGCGACCTGGATCCCGGGATCATAAAGCGTTCCCTTCGCCCGCGGAAATGGCAGTCCATGATCCGCAGTGAAGATCACGATGGTGTTCCCACTCTGCCCGCAGACTTCCAGCGCATCAAGGATCCTCCCGACCCCCGCATCCACCGATTCCACCGATTTCCGCAGATGCGCGCACTCGCGTCGCGTCGGTTCATTGTCAGGCAGGTAGTCCGGCACATCGACGCCCTCCAAATCCAGATCCCCCAACTCGGCCGGGTCGCCCGACTGCCCGCAGAAGGGGCGATGCGCCTCCCAGAAACCGACGTGCAGGTGGAAAGGCTTGTCGTCGTCGGCAGCCGCATTTGACGCCAACCACTCCGCCGCGCGCTGCGAAGCGATGTCGGCCATGCCTTCCGGGGAACTGTCGCGAGTGGAGACGTCATCCGACACATGGTCGAAGCCCTCCAAGGTCCATTCGTTCAAATGCCAGATCCCGAACATCGCCGTGCGATAACCGCCGTTACGCAGGACGGTCGGCAGCAACCTCTCGTCCCGATTCAAGGTCCACCCCAGGTGAGACAACCCGAACTGCCCGTTCGAATGCGGATATCGCCCGGTGATCAGAGACGACCGGCTCTGGCTGCAACCCGGCGAGGTCACGAAATGCGAGTCCAGGCGCATCGACTCGGCAGCAAAGGCGTTCAATCGCGGGCAGGCGTCGCGAATCACGCCGTAAGGCCCGATATGGCAACCAAGGTCGTGGGAAATCAGAAGAACTATGTTGGGGCGTTTCACGGACTTTTGACGCGGGTCATTGCAGGCGCGACCATTCCGACGAGCCCGCGCATCGTCAAGCGGCTTCCCTCAAAGCGAAGCGCAGCTTCTGCTTGATGAGGCGCCGACGTCGTGGAAAATGCCCGAAAACCCGTCGCCAGCGCCCTTCCATGCGGTTTATCAAATCCAGCTCCCTCCGCGCCTGGCTCGGCCTCGTCGCCATCGTGGCGTCCATGGTCATCCTGAACAACCCCGCTGAGCCGCGCGTTCAAGGCAAGCGCGTATCCGCTTGGTTAGATGAAATCCCCTACGCAGGAAATGCGCCGGGCGTCTCCGTGCCGCGCAGCGATCCCGCATTCAACGCCCTCGCCAACGGCGGACCCGAGATCGCCGAAACCCTCGCCTCAGTATGGGCTGCTGGACACCACGATTCCGCGACGACCAGGACGGGCGACCGTTGGCGCTCCCTTATCGGCCGAAACAAGGGAACGCGATCACGCGCAATTCGCGGCTGGTGCGCCTGGGAGATCCTGGTCGAAATGGGCCCCACGGCTTCCAATGCGGCGCCGCACTTCATCGCCGCGCTTGATGCGGGTTCCATGACGCAACGCATTGAGGCCATGTTTGCGCTCGGAAACATCGGCGCTCTTCCCGAGCGCGCCGTGCCCGCAATCATGCCCGGTCTGCAAGATCCGGATTCCAGGATCGTCTGGGCGGCCGTCCGATCCTTGGGGTTCTTCGCCGGAGAGGCGCGACCGGCCCTGGCGCAACTTGAAGCCTTGCGGACCAACCAGTCCCTCCAAGGTCATGTCCGTATCGCCGCCGCTGCCGCGATCTGCCGGATCGATGAAACCCAATCAAAAGCCCGAATGGATGACTTGATCGCCGAACTCCGCAAACCGCCCGAAGAGCGGATCGACAGAACACCCGACGTCCTCGGCGATATGGGCCCCGCCGCGCGTCGAGCCATCCCTGCCCTCATCGACATGATCGCCCAGGGCGTAAGGGGCGAAATAACCGCGCAATCGGAATCGGCTGCATGGCAGGCGTTGCAACGGATCGACCCCGAAGTCTACGAAGCCGAATATCAGAAACGCGGCGGCGACGCCATCGATCGGCAATGGAATCGGAACCCGCCGCAAGACTCAACGGCCGCCGCCTACGCCGGTCACGAATAATGCGGCGGCTTGCGGTTGTCGCTGCGGATTTCGTCCTGCCGCATCTCGCGCAGCGTGTCCGCCATTTTTTCCTGCTGCGACAGGGACTTCGACAAGACCTTCCCCTGCTCCACCACCACCTTGTTCAGTTCCTCATACTGGTGTTCCAAGTGCGCAATGAGCGATTCCATGCGCACCAGTTTCTCGCCAAGTTCTTCGTCGGACATGCGCGCAGCTTATCGGGCGAACGCCGGACGGCGCAACCAAGGAGCTCTGCAGGATTCCCATGTCTTCTCACAAAAGACGGCTTCGATGCATTCTTCCACTCTGATCGCAACAAACGCCTCAACCCCGGCTCCTCGCTCTTCGAGCAGACCGTATTTCCCATTGCGCGCCCGCGTTCCGGCAACCAATCTCCCTCCCCACGAAACACAGCTCCATGAAACAAGTCCGCCTCCCCTTCTTCGCTCTCGTCCTGCTCATCAGCCTTTCCACCCAGGCCGATGTCCGCCTGCCCGGTTTCTTCAACGACCACATGGTCCTGCAGCGGGAGAAGCCCATTCCCATCTGGGGCTGGGCCAAACCGGGCGAGAAAGTCACCGTCGCCCTGTCCGGCGGATCCACCGCCACGGCAACCGCCAACGCCGACGGACGCTGGAAGGTCGCCCTGGAATCGATGCCCGCTGGCGGCCCGCACACGCTGACCGCGCGGGGCTCAAACAAGATCGAGATCAAGGACGTGCTGATCGGCGAGGTCTGGCTTTGCTCGGGGCAGTCCAATATGGAGTGGAGCGTCCGTGGCAGCCTAAATCCGGATGAGGAGGCCGCCGCCGCAAAACATCCGCTGATCCGCCACATCAAGGTCGCGCGCAAGACCTCCGGACTTCCGTTGGAGGATTTGTCGGCGGAATGGCAGGTCTGCTCGCCGGAGACCGTTCCCAACTTCACCGCCGCCGGCTACTTCATGGCCCGCAAGCTCCACCAGGAACTCGGCGTCCCCATCGGCCTGATCAATTCCTCGTGGGGCGGCACCCGCATCGAACCCTGGACCCCGATCGAGGGTTTCCGCAAGGTCCCCGCCCTGACGGACATTCTCAACCAGGTCTCCCTCACCCGCCCGGAGAACCCCGCCTATCAGCAACGATTGAAGAAATACCTGGCCGCCACCGAAGACTGGGTCGCCGAAACCAGGACCACCCTGGTCGCCAAACGCCCCGCGCCCGCCTTCCCCGCCGAACTCACCCCTCTTACCCGCCACACTGATCCCACCGCGCTCTTCAACGCCATGCTCGCCCCGATCGTCGGCTACGGCATGCGCGGCGCCATCTGGTATCAGGGTGAATCCAATCACTCCGAAGGCATGCTCTATCACGAGAAGAAGAAGGCCCTTGTCCGCGGTTGGCGGGAGATCTGGGGCATCGGCGACTTCCCCTTCTACTATGTCCAGATCGCGCCCTACCACTACGGCTCCGAGGACCCCGCCATTCTCGCGCGCTTCTGGGAGGCGCAGGCGGCTTCGCTGGAGATCCCCAACACCGGCATGATCGTCACCAGCGACATCGGCAACGTGAAGGACATCCACCCCAGGAACAAACAGGAAGTCGGCCGCCGCCTCGCGCTGCTGGCCCTGAAGAACGACTACGGAAAACAAGACCTCGTCGCCTCAGGCCCTGTGTTCGAATCGCTGAAGATCGAAGGCGCCCAACTTCGCGTAAAATTCAAACACGCAGCCGGCGGCTTGAAATCCCGCGACGGGAAGCCGCTCAGCCACTTCGAGTTGATCGGCGAGCAGGCGGAGTTCGTCAGGGCCGACGCCCGGATCGAGGGCGATTCCATCTTACTCTCAACCAAGGGCGTCCGGCAAC
>JAYPGD010000513.1:0-4091 GCA_038126655.1 Verrucomicrobiales bacterium | reverse complement strand
GTGATGGAGTGATGGAGTGTGGGGAGGTTGGGCTGATCCAGCAAATCCCCGATCATCGCGAGGCGCCCCTGCCCGATCCTTTCGAATCTCATCGATTGGAGTTTTGAGATTCGGATTTGTTTCGAAGTTCGAACTTCGAGTCTGCCTTCCCCTTACGGCACGCTGACCAGCTTGGCGACGACGATCCACAGCACGGTGATCAATCCGCCCGCCGCCAGCAACGCGCGATTGCGCGCAACGCGCTTTTCATGCCGCAGCGGGCGCAATCCATGGATGCTGCCCGCGGCAAGGTAGTTGATCAGTTTCTTGTCCTCTTCCTTCGCGCCGAACAACGCCACCCGAACGCGACGGAACAGGCCGACGAGATCATACTTGCGGACCCCGTCTTGGTTGTAGAGTTCACGGGCCTCGCCAACCGGAGCCTCGCCCTCTTCCTCCGCCTCCAAAGCCGCGGCCGTCTCGGTCGGCACATCCTCGAAGATGGGTTCGTTCGCCGGCGTCGTCGGCGGCGCCGGTCGCCGGCGTTGCGGGTTCGGCGCGCCGATCGGCCTGTGCTCGGGCGTCTGCGTCCGCGACGGGCGGCTCTCGCCGTGGGTCTCCAGGCGGCGAATCTGCTTGCGGACGCGATCCAACTCACGCTGCAGTTCGCGCTGCTGCGCTTCGATTGGATCCCGATTTCGGTCAAACCAGCCCATGCCGCAAGGGGGTCAGTTCCGCATCAACGCAAAAACAATGAGCCCGCCGATCAACAGAACGGCCACAGCGACCGGCCAGGTGAGCGCGAAACCCAGTCGGCAGAAATCCGTGAATGACTGCGCTTCGGTGTAGGGTTTCACCGGCTTGCTCTCCCCCGGATCCGACTCGTCATCCAGCAGATTGGAGCTGTTCAACACCGGCCACTTCAATCGCGCCGCATTCCATTCCATGCGGGCGTTCTCCACCGAGGCGGAATCCCGGGACAACTGGACGTTCCAATCCTCCGCGCGCCAGTTCGTCTCGTCGATCGCCTCGACCTTGGCAATGGATTCACGCAGACCTTCCAGGGTCCGGGTCATCTGCTCGAGCTCCGCGCGCGCGTCAAACTCCGCCTTGTCCAGGAGCGCGATGCCCCGGGTCAGGTCGCGAAGAACCTCCTCCCGGCCCACGGCGCACTCGTGCCGCCGCCGCTTGCTCTCCTCCAAGTCGCTCAGCTTCTGCTGCATTTCCTGCTGCTCAAGCTGCAACTGGGACAGCCGCTGCTGCGCCATGCTGGCCTGTTCAATCAACTCCTCGTCGCTCAGCCCGCTTCCCTGGGGATCCGGGGAGGCGTCGGCGTGAAGCGACGCGGCCTCGCGGGACTCCAGGAAATCGCGATCGACGAATTCGGAATCATCGTGGTCCGATGCCATGCCCGCAGTTTATGGATCCCGGGGCGCCGTGTAAAGCCGGCGAATTCTAGAGCTCCGTGCTCCGAGCCTTGGCTGTTCCAAGGCTCATCGGAAGCCACAGCAAGGCCGCGGAAACGGCGAGAAACACAATCAGGTGGCCGGCGCCCGGATTTCCCGAGGCCTGCTGCGCCTTCCACCACGCCGCCCCCAACGCCAGGGTGACCACCGAGAACACGATGTAGACGAAACTCAACACCAGGCACAGGGTGCCGCCGAATCCGCTCACGATCTTGCTCGGGTTGTCCTCCTTGAAATTCGGATAAAGCGCGCCCAATCCCACCGCCAGGCCCGTCAGGGTAAAGGTCATCACCGTGACCACCCCGCTGAAGAAGACCGTGCGGTCCGCCGGGAGATTCAGCATCCGACAGGAAAGCAGCATCAATCCGATCGTCACGACCAGCGCCGACAACGCCGCCAGCCAGAACTTGGTCCGGATCACCCGCACGATTCCCAGCGGCGCCATGCCAATGATCCAGATCCGCTTCCCCTCGAGCGAGAACTGGGGGTAGACGAAGCGCGTGGTCAGCGTGGCGAGGTTGAGCGAACAGGCCCCAAGATTCAGGTAGGAAACCAGGTGAATCCAGAACGGGTTCACCATCTGGTTGGAAAAGTGCCGCAGGTTCAGGATGTAGACCCCGAGCAGGCCGAAGAGCATCAGCGTCTGCCCCCATTGGGTGGTGTCCCGCCAGAACACCCGGATGTCCTTTACCAGCAGGGCGCGCACATCCGGCCTCATCCAGAAGAACAGCTTCAGGAATGACTCGGAAAGCCCGTCCGACGCCGGCAGGGCCCGCTGCCGGGCGCTCCGCCGCTTGAACCACTCCCATTGCCCGAACACCCCGCCCCGGCTCCGGGCCGCCGAGGTCGCCTCGTAGAAAATCGCGCCCAGCGAGGTGAAGGACAGGAACCCGAAGAACACCGAATAACTCAGCATCACCAGGAAAAAGAAAACGGCCGTGGCCACCGCCCCCTCCAACCAATGCACCACCCCCGACGACAACCAGTAACTCGGCAACAACGGGTAATGCGCAAAGCGCGTCCGCACCAGCAGGCGATCCATCAACCCGAGAACCCGGGTGTCCTCAATATCCTCCTGCACGATCTCGGGCTTCATGTAGACCGCCGCCGCGGCCAGCGCGACCAACGCCAGCCCGATCATCGCGACCTGAAAACTCCGGCGATCCATGAACCGCGCCACATTGATCGCGCAGAATGCCCCCACCGAGGTCGGCAGGATGATGAACACGCTCACCAACCCCACGGTCATCACGTAAAAATGCCACGGCGCGTCCTGGTGCAGCCCGTAGGCCGCCAAGAGCGGCGCCACCAGAAACAGGAAGGCCCACGACGCCAGCGCGCAGGTCTCGATGAATTTCCAGCGATAGATCGTCTGAAACGACACCGGACAGGTCAGGAGAAAGGTCGATTCCCGGTTGCGAAACAGGTTCGTGTAGCCGATCACCAGGTTGCTGAACAACAGCATGACAAAGAGGCAGGCGAACATGAGGAACAACAGCCGCTCCGTCAGGACCTCCCCCAGTCCGGGAAACCGGCCCACAAACCGCAGCCCCTTGTAGAAGAGCGCGAAGGAGAGGACCACATACCCCGCCATGAAGCCGAAGATCACGAAGCTGAGCAGCCGCGACTGGCTGCGCACCGCGGCAAGCTTCCTCCACGACTGCAGCAGGCTCACCCGCAGCAGCATGAACATGGGCGAAGGCCCCGCGGTTCTGGCGCCGACGTCGTCCATCACCCGGCCGGCGTTTCCGCCGCCTCCGCCGTCAGGGCCAGGAAGCAGCTCTCGAGTCTGCCGTCCGAACCGCTCTGGCCGCGCAGTTCATCCAGCGTCCCGACGCCGGCGAAGGCGCCGCGGTTGATGATGCCGATCCGGTCCGCCATCTCCTCCGCGATGCTGAGTTGATGAGTCGACAGAAACACGGTCATCCCCTTCAACGCGCGCTCCTTGAGGATGTCCTTCACCACCCTCGCATGCTGCGGATCCAGTCCCACCATCGGTTCGTCGATCACGAAGACGTCCGGATTGTGAAGCAGCGCCGCGGAGATGGCGATGCGTTGACGTGTGCCGTGGGACAGCCCCTCGATCGGCTTGCGCAGGTATTCGTCGAGATGAAACCGCTTAATCAACTCCTCGGACCTGGAGCGAATCTCCGCGTCCGGCATCCGGAACAGTTGTCCGGTGAACCGGATGAATTCCCAGGGCGTCAGCTTGTCGTAGAGAAAGGGGAAGTCCGGCACGTAGGCCATCCGCTTGCGGGCCTCCAACGGATCCTTCTGCACATCGATGCCGCAGACCCGCGCGGCTCCCGAGGTCGGTTTGATCAGCCCGGTGAGCATCTTGATGGTCGTCGTCTTGCCCGCGGCGTTGGGCCCCAACACGCAGAAGAACTGCCCGGCCGGAATCTCGATCGAGATGTCGTTCACCGCGACCAGATCGCCGAAGTTTTTGACCAGATGGATGAGTTCAATCATGAAGAATAGGAATGCGGCTCAATGGACCAGCTCCTGGTTGACCAGGTTGATTTCATAGGGCAACGAGACCTTCATGATCTCCCCGACCCGGCTCACGACCGCAACCACCTCGTGGTCCTGGGTCAGCTTGACGCCCAGACGATAGACCCGCGCCCGGGCCCCGTGAAGTTTGAG
>JAYPGD010000512.1:0-4121 GCA_038126655.1 Verrucomicrobiales bacterium | reverse complement strand
TACGAACTCTACGCCGACGCCTACGAACGCAACGGCGGCTACTACTCCGGCATCAACGCCGCCACCACCGGCCTGCTCTACGGCGACAAGGAAAACGCCCAGAAACTGGCCAAGGAGGTCAGCGAAATCTGCTCCGCCACCCTGGAATATATCAGTCCCGACTCCGGCGAACGCTATTGGCTGGAAGCCACGCTCGCGGAAGCCCTCCTGATCATGGGCGACTTCGAGGGCGCCGAGAAGTTCTACCGCAAGGGCAGCGAGGACGGCAGCATGGGATCGGTCGTGCTCAGCCGGACCCGCGCCCAGGCCCGGATGATCCTCGAATACCTCGCCGAGGACATCCACCGCCTGGACCAGTGCTTCAACCTCCCCAAGATCGCCGTCTTTTCCGGCCACATGTTCGACCGCCCGGACCGCATTCCACCCCGCTTCCCCGCCTCCGAGGAAGCCGAGGTCCGGAAACACATCGACGCCTTCATCGAACGCTCCAACGTCCACGTGGGATACTCCTCTCTCGCCTGCGGCGCCGACCAGATCTTCACCGAATCGCTGCTCGACCACGGCGGCGAGGTCAATATCGTCCTGCCCTTTCACGTCGATGACTTCAAGAAGGCCAGCGTCGACATCGTGCCCGGGACGGACTGGGGCGAGCGCTTTGACAATGTGCTCAAGCGCGCGGCGACCGTGACCATCCTGAGTGAATTGGGCGACGCCCAGGACGCGGCCGCATTCGAATTCTGCAATCAGGCCATCAGCGGCCTGGCGCTTCTCAAAAGCCAGTTCCTCGGCATGGACGTCACGCCCCTGTTCGTCTGGGACGGCAAGCGCGGCGACGGAGCCGGCGGCACCCAAAGCTGCGTCGATTACTGGCGCCACGTCCAGAAAAGCGATGTCCACATCATCCATGTCGGCGACGGACCGGAAGAGGACCTGCCGCCCATTGATGACAAGGCCGCCGCGGTCGAACGCCCCCCTGCGGGCGCCGAAGTCTCCGAGGAGGAAGGCTCCGCCAAACAGGAAATCAAGGCGATGGTGTTCGCCGATGTCGTCGGCTTCACCAAGTTGTCGGAAGTCCAGATCCCGGGCTTCGTGACGCACTTCCTCGGTCAGGTCGCCGACATCATGTTCAACCTCGAACACCCGCCCGTGCACCACAACACCTGGGGCGACGCCGTCATGTGCGTGTTCGACACCGTCACGGACGCCGGCATCTTCGCGCTCAAGCTCCGCGATCTCGTGCGCGGTTCCGACTGGAGCAAATGGGACCTTCCGGAGCTCAGCATCCGCATCGCCCTCCACTGCGGCCCCGTCTTTCCCTGCTACGATCCCGTCCTCAAGAAACGCACCTTCAACGGAGCCCACGTCAACCGCACCGCGCGCATCGAACCGGTCGCTGAGGAAGGCCAGATCTACTCCAGCGAAGCCTTTGCCGCCATCGCCACCGCCGACGGCGTGAAGGAGTTCACCTGCGACTACGTCGGCACCAAGCAACTCGCCAAGAAATACGGAGCCATCCCCGTGTTCCTCGTCCGCGAAACTGCGCAGGAATGATCGGCCCATCCTCGCCTTCATTGAACCGTTGACGTCGCTCTCGGCGTATGCGAAGCAATTCGACGCCCCCAAATCGAGTTGCCAACGCATGAACCCACACGATCAGCCGATTTCGCAGAACACCCGACGCGCCTTCCTCGCCGACACCGGCATGGGCATGACCGGCCTGGCGCTCGGCGGCATGCTCTTCAAGGACGGCGTCGCCCGCGCATCCAATGACGGCTCCGGTTGGCGCGCGCCCGACGGAAACCATCACGCCCAACCCAAGGCCAAGTCTGTCATCTGGATCTTCCTCATCGGCGGCGCCAGCCACCTGGAAAGCTTCGACGTCAAACCCGCGCTGAACAAGCACGCCGGCAAGACCATCGACGAGGCGGGCTACGCCAACCTGATCAACCCCGACCTCGTCAACCGCAACCTCGGCGCCGCGCAGTCCCAGAAACGCGATATCTACAAGGGCATCTTCCCCCTCGCCGCCGGTTACAAGACCTACGGCCAAAGCGGCCTCGTTGTCAGCGACTGGTTCCCGCATCTGGGCCGCTGCGCCGACGACATCGCGGTGGTCCGCTCCATGTGGACGCAGGACAACAACCACGGCGCGCAGCTCACCTTTCACACCGGCCGCAACATCCGCGAAGGAGCCTTTCCGACCGTCGGCTCCTGGATCAGCTATGGACTCGGGACGGCCAACGAAAATCTCCCGCAGTTCGTCGTCCTCGGCGAACCCAGCGCCGATTGCTGCGGCGCGGCCTGGACCCACGGCTCCGCCTACCTCGGCCCGCAACACGCCGGCGTGAAACTCAAGGTCGATCCGAAAAACCCGCTCCCTTTCGTCCGCCCCGCCGACTCGTCCATGTCCCTGGAGGAGCAGGCGCAGAATTTCGGCCTGCTCGGAAAACTCAACCGCCTGGCCGGAGTCGAATACCCCGACGACAAGGATCTGCAGGCCCGGATCAAGTCCTACGAACTCGCCTTCGAAATGCAGACCGCCGTGCCCGACGTGGTCCGTTTCGACCAGGAAAGCAAGGCGACCATCGAGAGCTACGGCATCGACCAGAAGGAAACGAAGGACTTCGGCGGGAAATGCCTGGCCGCGCGCCGCCTCGTCGAACGCGGCGTGCGCTTCATCCAGTTGTTCCACGGCTACACCGGCAACGCCGGGGCCTGGGATTCCCACACGAACATCAAGACAAACCACAGCCGCCTCTGCCAGCAGATCGACAAGCCGATCGCCGGCCTGATCGCCGATCTCAAGCAACGCGGCATGCTGGATGAAACGTTGATCCTCTGGGGCACGGAATTCGGCCGCACTCCAGGAGCCGACCTGCTGGGCCGCAAGGTCGGCACCGGCCGCGACCACCACCCGCACGGCTTCACCGTCTTCTTCGCCGGCGGCGGAACCAGGCCCGGCATTGTCCACGGCGCCACCGACGAGATCGGCTTCCACGCGGTCGAGGATCGCCACTACGTCACCGACCTTCACGCCACCGTGCTTCACCAGATGGGGCTCGATTCCCGCAGGCTCGAACTCCCCGGCCGCAAGCGACTCGACATCGAACACGGCATGCCGATCCACTCCATCCTCGCCTGAGCCTGGGCTCCAGGCTCCTCCCCCGTCCAATCCGTCCGTATGAAACACGTTTCTTCGCCTTCAGAATCGGCGCGCCGGGCATTGCTCGGCACAACCGCTTCAACAACGCCACTGCCGAGCATTGCTCGGCGCTCCGAAACCAGAAGCATCCTGCCCGTTTGGACTGTCGCCTTTCTCCTTTTCGCAATTGTATTTCAATCCCACGCCCAGGACGCCGCGAAGTTCACCCGCGTCGAGGACATCATCTACGGACGCAAACACGGCGTGGCTTTGATCCTGGACATGCTTCGCCCTGCGGAACCCAATGGACTCGGCGTCATCTTCATCGTGAGCGGCGGCTGGTATTCCGCCAAACGCGCGATCAACACGCAGTTCCTCGGCGGGTTCGTCGAGCGCGGCTACACCGTCTTCGCCGTGCTGCATGGCTCCCAACCCAAGTTCCAGATCGCCGAGATCGACAAGGACATCCATCGCGCCGTGCGTTTCATCCGACACAACGCCAGGAAGTTCGGGGTCGATCCGGACAGGCTCGGCGTCTCCGGCGCCAGCGCGGGAGGCCACCTTTCGCTCCTGCTCGCCACCCGCGGCGACGAAGGCGGGAAGGACGCCAAGGACCCGGTCGATCGCGAGTCCAGCGCCGTCCAGGCCGTGGCTTGCTTCTTTCCGCCCACCGACTTCCTGAACTACGGCAAGCCCGGGGAAGACGCCGTCGGCGTGGGAACGCTGGCCGACTATAACGCCGCCTTCGGCCCCATGATCCGCACAGCCCAGGGGCGCCAACTGCTCGGACGCGCCATTTCGCCGATCAATTTCGTGAGCGAGCAGACTCCGCCCACCCTGATCGTCCATGGCGACGCCGATGTCCTGGTTCCGATTCAACAGGCGGAATCCTTCCTCAAGAAATGCGAGGAGAAGAAGGTGCCGACCATGCTGATCCGCCGCGAAGGCAAAGGCCACGGCTGGCCGGGCATGGAAAAGG
>JAYPGD010000511.1:0-4148 GCA_038126655.1 Verrucomicrobiales bacterium | reverse complement strand
AGAATCCCGCCTTCACCCTGGACATGCGGGCCGTGTTCGCCGCAATGGCGGGCCGGGAGTTGAAACTCACCCAGGAGGAGATCGACCGGCTCAAGGCGCGCGAGGAGGCGGAGAAGAACCAGTAGCGCGCGGACGACGCCACGCAAGCGTCATGGCTTTACAGGAAAGGCGGAAATCCGGTTGGCGCAGCAGGGCGACGGCGACCCTGGTCGGACTCGCCCTTTCGCTCATCGCCTGCGAGCTCGGAGCCCGCTGGCTTTACCTGCGCGAATACCAACGCGAGGCCCGCCAGTACGACGAGGCGCGCATGATGCTGATCCGCGAACCAGACCGGGAATACGAATACCGCATGAAACCCGACCACTCGGGATCGAACACCCTGGCTGGCCACACCTGGCGCCTGACGACCAATTCACGCGGCTTCCGCGGACGCGAAATCGCCGCCCGGAAAACGCCAGGCCGCTTCCGGATACTTTTTCTGGGCGATTCGGTCACCTTTGGCGTGGGCGTGGAGGATGACGAGGTGTTTACGGAGCTCGTTGCCGCGGAATCGGGCGATGGCGATCGCGCCATCGAGGTCGTGAACCTCGGCGTGCCCGGCTACAACCTTCATCAAGAGTGCGCCCTGCTGGAGGAGCAGATCGACCTCTGGAATCCTGACGTTGTCGCGGTGACGTTGGGTCCGAATGACGCCGAACCGCAGTACACCGTCCCGCCTCATCCGCGGCATGCGCTGCGCAATGTCCGCTTCTGGTTTCTGGAGCGGACGCGCGAAACCCTGAACGACCTCTTCCACAGGAGCGTCGAACATCACCCCCTCAAGCGGCTGCGCTATGACGTCGATTGGACCGCCGGATTCGAACCGGACAACCCTAAGCGACGCCTTGCACGGACCGCGTTCGCCCGGATGGCCGCGCTTTGCCGCAACCGCGAAACCCCGCTCCTGACCCTCTACGCCAATACCTGCGACACCACCCTTCTGGACGACGCCTATCACATGATTCGAATTGCCTTTGCGGATTGGGCGCGCGCCGAAGGCGTTCCCCACGTCGATCTCTTCGAGCGGCAGGCGGCGCGCGGGCACTGGGAGATCTGGATCAACCACGACGCCCATCCCAACGCTCTCGGACATGAACTCATCGCCGAAGGATGGCTCGAAGCATTGCGTCCGACGATCGCGGCCCCGGAGCCGGGATTCACGCCCCGGTAACCAAAGCCTGCGGTCGGGATGGAGGCCGGCCTACCGCCCGCGGATCTCGACATCGTCGATCCAGGCCGCCTTGTTGACCGCCAGGCGCAGGCGGCTCTTGGTGGGGTGCCCGATGCCGGGCGCGGAAAAGGAACCAACCTTCCGGTCATTGATCGAGACCTGCATCCGATCGCCCCGGATGTCGACCTCGAGCTGATGCCAGGCGTCCGCTTGGAGATCCAGGTCGAAGTATCGGGTCCGGGCCTTGGTCAGCTTTTTCTGATCGGCCGTTTCCCGACCCGCCTTGCGCGCCTCCCGGTGTTCCTTTTTCATGCGGCCGGTCTTCAGGTCGCTGATCTCCAGCCGGTTCAACCGGACGCGCGCGAGGCAGATGTGCCCCGCATGCACGGACTTCTCCTTCATGTCGGCGATGTTGATCCCGAGATCGTCGTCCTTCCCGAGTTTGAAGCGCAGCCGGATCGTCGCGTCGCGGAACGCGACCTCGTGAAAAACGGAGACGCCATGATCGGCGACCTTGGCCCGGGTGACGCGCATCGCGCCCCCGGCGAGATCGACCTGTTTCTGTCCCTTGGCCCGCGTGCGACTGTTCGTGCCCCAGCCGTTGCCGACCTGCTCCCTGGCCGGATCCTTTTCCTCGCGTTCAAAATCGTCGGACAACAGGACCTTGAAGCCGGGGTCCGCGGCCTGGAGGTTGAAGACGACACAGAACGCCGCGGCAAGAGGGAACAAGCTCTGTTTGAAAGAGTCGAATCTCATGCGCAGAAGATACGAACCGCAGGATCGGAACCAAGCAGAATCCACGGCGGCGCCGCAGGCCCGTCAATCATCCGCCGACATGACGCCCAACTGGATCAGCAGTCGCCGGGTCAAAGCCTTGGCCGTGCGGCCGCTGGGGTTGTCGCCGCCGGAGAGGTTGACGGCGAAGACGCGGGTGTCCGGACCCTTCGTGTGCCAACCGACAAACCAGCCCAGAGTCGCGATCTTCTTCACGGGATCGCCGGCGGTGCCGGTCTTGCCGTGAAGAACCTCGTTTCCGGCGCGACTGACGACGAGCGCGTCCGCGACGATATCCTTGGAGCGCATGGAAACCGGCAGGCCGCCTTCTGTCAGTTTTCGCAGGAACGCAACCTGCTCGTCCGCGGAGATCTTGAGCGAACTCTGCAGCCAGAACCGGGTCAACCCGCCGGAAAGGTCACGATTGCCGTAGTCGAACTGGTTCACGAAATCGCGCATGCGTCCCTCGCCGACGAGCGCGGCGACGCGTTGGTAGTACCAAAGGCAGGAGACTGCCATGGCGGACCGGAGGGTGTGGTCCTTCTCCCAGACCGAAAAATGCTGCTTCGAACCGTCCCACCTGAGGCGGAAATCTCCATCCGGGGCGACGCCCGTCTCCAGGGCGATGAGGGCATTGGGAATCTTGAAAGTGGAACAGGGCGTGAACCGCGTGGCGCAACGGCCGGAATTCCACCGGATCGTCTCATTCCTCCGGACGTCGTGAACCACGAAGCAGGCGTCATAGCCATCGAAAATGCGCGCCCACCGGTCCGTCTCGGCGGCATCGACGACAACGGCATGCGCTATCAACGCCAGCAGGACAATTCGAATTCGATTCATTACGGGATTGGACGGAAATCCGGCGGCGCGACCTCAGACGGCCTTCTGTTTGCCGGGGGGCAACAGACGCGGAA
Organism: Verrucomicrobiales bacterium; assembly: GCA_038126655.1. Taxonomy (GTDB): domain Bacteria; phylum Verrucomicrobiota; class Verrucomicrobiia; order Limisphaerales; family JAYPEY01; genus JAYPEY01. The sequence goes on along the minus strand of JAYPGD010000511.1, from coordinate 1,250 downwards.
AGGATGAGTCCGTATCCGAAGGCGGGCAAGTCTGCGAATCGCGCCCGGGTCACTGGGGACGCGTGACCAGGGTCAACCCAACGGCGCCGACCACGGCAATCACGCCGCCCAGGAGGGAACGTTTCGTCGGTTTCTCGCCTTCGAAGATCCGCGCCAACGGAATCACCATCAACGGCGTCATCGCCACGATCGGCAACACCACGCCCGTGCTCTTGTAGAGCAGCGCCCACTGGTAACAACTGACCCCGAAGGCCGGTCCGGTCAGCGCGTTGGCGACCAGCCAATACCAGCCTTTGCGCCACAGGTTGACCCGCTCGCCGACCTTGGTCGCGCGGGCGTCATCGTCAGACCCGATGACGCCCAGGCGCTCCAGGATCTCCCGGCGTTTCACGAACAGCAGGAACAAGGCGGTGACCAGCATGCCGCCCAGCAGGCGTTGATAGGCGGTTGTGACGCCGTCGATATGGCCGCCATCGGCCTTCACGACATCATAGCCCTTGCGGGCCAACACGGCGCCGAAGCCCTGGCAATACGCCGCAAAGAGGCTGTAGACGATGCCCGCAATCATCGCGCGGCGATCCACCTTGATGTGCTCGCCCGGCGCCAAGGCCATGCCGACGCCAATCAGTATGACCGCGGCGCAGAGAATCTCCTGCGGCGCCAACGCGTTGCCCAGCCAGACCCACTCTGTGATGGCCGCAAACGGCGCCGCCATGGTCTGCACAATCAGGATCGTCAGCCGCGAACCGATCCGCAAGTAGGCTTGAAACAGCGCGATGTCCCCGCCAAACCCGATGCAGCCGCTGATGAAGAAGATCGCAAACCCCGGCCCGGCGATCCCCTGTCCGAGTGAGTGCGCGTAGATCGACAGAATCCCGGCCGCCAGGCAAAACCTCCAGAAATTCCCCTCCGCCGCGCCGAACAATTTCGCGGTCCGCGTTCCCGTCACCGCCGAGAGCGAGAACAGGATGGTGGTGAGGAAGGCCGGGAACATTTCTTCAGCGCTCGGTGATCGGTAATCAGTAGTCAGTAATCAGTAGTCAGTGACCAGTGTTTGATTGTCGTTCGCTCATTGCACACTGCTGGCTTTGGCCTCTGACCACTGAATACTGACCCACTGAATACGGGTTGCCGTCTCACCGCCTCTCACCGGCGATCTCCTTCGCGAAGTAGGTCAGGATCATGTCGGCGCCGGCGCGCTTGATGGCGAGCAGCGATTCGTCGCGCGTGCGCTTGAGATCGAGCCAGCC
>JAYPGD010000510.1:413-4160 GCA_038126655.1 Verrucomicrobiales bacterium | reverse complement strand
GATCGCCGCGGAAATACCAGACCATGTGCGGCCCTTCGATCTGGAACACATCCCAGACCCCGTCCTTGCCCACGTCCTCGTTCTTGTAGAACGACAGGTGCAGATGATCGAAGCCGCTCTTCTCGATCAGCTTCATCGACTCCACCCGGTCCTCCTTGCGGAAGGGGGCCAGGAGGTCGTCCATCACCTTGCGGACGTGCGCCTTCTGATCCGCTGTCAATTCGGTCATGGGAATGCCTGCCAGCCCCGAGGTCTTGCCGGTCAGCTTCACCGTGCTCGTCCCATGCTCGCCGCGCGAATCGCCGAGCAAGGCCAGCTTGCGCTGCTTGCCGTTCATCATCTGGAACACCTCGTTCGCCCGCTTCGCCTGGAACCAATACACGTTGTCCTTGTGGTCCGGCTTCTCGTAGAACGACCGCGCCGCGTGCCCGTAAAAAATCGGGCCGCCAAAGGCCGAGCCTTCCAGCGAATCGCCGTCGCATCGACGCGTCACATGACGGCCCGTGAAGACGAACTCAAACTTCCCGCTGCCCGGCTTGCCGAACAACGCCACCGAACAACTCCCGAAGCCGCCCTTCCCGTTGTCGTGCTCCACCTGCTTCAAGACATCGTCGCGATACTCCTCGCTGTGGATGTCCAGGAAGATCCGCCGGATCATCGCCTGTTGCTCCTTGTTGAAGGTCTGGTTGATCCGATGCGGCTTCAGGATGTGCCAGTTGTTCTCCACCCGCGAACGCAGCTTGTGATTGAAGCCCATGCAGACCTTGCCCCGCTGCTCCTCGTTCAGGCTGTCATACAGCGTCTTCACCAGCGTCTCCGCCTTCGGCATGGCCTTCTTCGCCTCCTTGGCGTCGGCCGAAAACGTCACCGCGCCATAAGGCAGGACCGCCGTCGCCGCCGCGGCAGTCGTGGCGGACTTGAGAAACTTCCTGCGGGAAACAACGTCGCCGCAATCAGAACAATGGGAAAAGGGCTCTTTCTTCATGGGAAAGGGTTTAGCCCGTCCGCGTTCGCGTGTCACGTGAATTGAGCCAGGCTTACCCATGAGGTTCAAAAGCAATTCCAAAAGGCATGTTGCAGCGAACCCTGTGTCAGCGCATGCGACGGCTGTCGCATGATGGTTCCGCTTTTCGGCTGACACAGCCGACGCTACAGCATGAACCGATTTCCGTTCATGCGAATCCCTGCGCGAATTGAGCTTTGCCCCACGAGGTTCACTCTCCAGCCTTCGTCAGAATCTCGAGGTCCTTGAACCACACATCGACGTCCTGGCCGCCGTGGACCTGCATGGCGAGGACTCCCTTCAATCGCCCGGGGTCGTCGAACAACTCCGCGGTCCGGATGCCATTCACGTGCACCGTGATGCGCCGGCCGTGCGCCGCGACCGTCATTTCGTTCCAGCCATCGGCGTGGTAATACTCCTTCTGACTGTTCGGCCCGGTGCGGGAAACCCAGGCCCGCCCCAAGGTCTCGTAAAGCCCGCCCGCGTCATTGGCGGGATCAATCTCCGCCTGAAATCCGGCGATGCCCACCGGATGATCCAGCTTCAGCTCGGAACGAAAATACAAACCGCTGTTCCCGGCGACCGCCTTGTATTTCACGCGCACGGTCGCGTCCGCAAATTGCCGTTCAAAATGCAGCAGGCCGTGACGTCGTTCGGACTTCACATTGGTCAGGTGAATCGCGCCGTTCTCGACCTTCACCACCCCGCCCCCATGAAGTTTCCATCCAGCCAGCGACTTCCCGTCCCACAACGGCTTCCACTCATGACTCCCCAGGTCGGCCAGCTTGATGTTCCGCCACTTCACCGTCGCGGGCTTGTCCCCCTTGAACGAATGCACCTGAAAGCCGATAAAGCCCGACAGATTCGCCGAGTCCCGCAGATCCGCCGCCGCGACGCCGTTGATCCAGGTCCGGATCCGATCGCCGACCGCCTCAATCCGAAAGTGGTTCCAGTCGTCCTTCCGGAAGGCCTTGCGCGCCTTCTCATTCTGGGAAAGGTCCGCGATCCAACCATGGCGCGATTCGTCATAGATCCCGGCGGACCACGCTCGATCCGACGGATCCATCTCCACCTGATACCCATGGATATGCCCCGCCTTCCCCCGCCTCTTGCTCAACTTTCCGTCGCGCAAGGTGAAGACGGTCGTATCCTCCTTGTACCGATGACTCCGGATCTGCACGCCGGCGTTCAGGCGCGAATCCACCCACGACTCATACTCCAGGATGAAATCACTGTATTCCTTGGGCGGCGAAAGGAAGGTATTGGGACTGCCCGCGACAGTCGTCCCGACAATCGCGCCATTGACGACCTCATACCTGGCCGTCCCGCCCCGTTTGATCCAGCCGTCCAGGCTCTTGCCATCGAACAACGGCTTCAATTCGGCGGCGATCGAAGTGGTGACGACGCAGGCCCCGAATGCGAGCGCGGCCAGCAACTTGATTCCTGATTTCATGCCCGCGAGGCTAACCCCGCCGAACTTCGTTGGCAAAGCCAATGCCGCCGCATGTGGTTGATTCCGAGTGGCGATTAACGGAGGGACGCTCCATCGGAACGCAAATGTAATGAACGACAACGATCAAGACGGAGCGCGGAATGAATTCCGCGCTCCCCACCGCTGCAGACCGACTCAGGCGCTGATGGGCTCCGCCCCGTGAAGCTCCTTCATCACTCTGGCGCGATGATCGAAGATTCGGCGCAGGTTTCCGGCGACAAACAATCGGTCACTGATGGCGCCGAAGGGGACTGCATACTCCACCCGATCGCCCAAAACCGTCCCTCCTTCCACCTCGTCGAACGTATGTTCATGCCGCCAATACCGGTAGGGCCCGCGCAACTGCTCGTCCACGAATCTGTTTGGCGGCTCCCATACCGTGATCAGAGTCCTCCAGGACATCGGGATGCCGAATAAAGAGATCCTATAGTCGATCACCGCGCCTTCCCGCATTTCGATGGGCGTCGGCGTCAAAATCCGGAACTTCAGCCAATCCGGCGTCAACCGCGCCAGATTTGCGGCGTCGGCAAAGAAGGAAAACACATCGTCCCGGGCCTTCGGAGTGAACGCGCTGCGATCGATCACCCCGGTCAGGCGCGCCGGCCGCAGCCGCGCTTTTGCGTTTGCTGTCGTCGATGAATCCATGTGTAATTTCGCTTTCAAACCTTACACCGATACACGGAAACGAAAGCCCCCATCATGCAATTGGAAGGAAAAGTCTGTCTCGTCACCGGCGGCACCAAGGGAATCGGCGCCGCCGCCGCGCTGGAACTCGCCCGCCAGGGCACCGATGTCGCCATCAATGGCCGCTACGACGATGAAGAAGCCCGGGCCGTGAAGGCCGAAATCGAGGAACTCGGCCGCAAGTGCGCCATCGTGGTCGCCGACGTTTCCCTCCCCGCCGACGCCAAGAAAGCCGTCGAAGACGCCGTCGCGCAGCTCGGCTCCGTCGATGTGCTGGTCCATTCCGCGGGCGGCTTGGTCGCAGGCGGCCTGTTCGATCTGACCGAGATGGAATGGATGGCCGGCTTCGACATCCATGTGCACGCGATTTTCCACCTCTGCCGCGCGGCGATCCCCCACATGCGGGAACGCGGCGAAGGCGCGGTCATTCTGATCTCGTCCACCGCCGGAAAATTGGCCACGCCCGCGCACATCGCCTATCAGGTCGTCAAGGGCGCCATCCCTCATTTCACCCGCGCCCTGGCCCGCGAGTTCGCCGACGACAACATCCGCGTCAACTGCGTCGCTC
>JAYPGD010000510.1:0-403 GCA_038126655.1 Verrucomicrobiales bacterium | reverse complement strand
GGCGTGATCCGCACCCGTTTCCACAAGGACATGCCGACCGAGGTGAAGCAGAACAACCTCGACAACCGCATCCCGCTTCATCGCGAGGGCACGACCGAGCAGGTCGCCACCATGATTGCGGAACTCGTGAAGAACGACTACATCACCGGCGACACCGTGACCATCGATGGCGGCCTGACCATGCGGATCGCCTGAGTCTCAACCGTCGGTTCCCGCCATGCCACCGGTCGCGACCATCCTGTTGACGGTGACCGCCGGCATACTCGGCATGCTGTGGTTGACGCGCGAAGACGAGTTTCACGAGTATCGCTGGAAGCGTTTCTACTGGTCGCTGCCGTTGCTGATCTTTGTGGGCAGTTGTTTCACGAGGGTTTCCTTTGCCTTCTCCAATTCCGCGTTACAT
>JAYPGD010000509.1:3919-4161 GCA_038126655.1 Verrucomicrobiales bacterium | reverse complement strand
CGGTATTGGTGATCCGCTCGGGCTTGCCGCACTTGACCGACACGCGATAAATCCCCTTCTCTCGCGACCACAACGGACTTCGCAACCAACCGCCCCCAAGCTTGGCGAACACAATCGTCTTTCCATCCGGCGAGAAGATTGGAGCCGCGTAATGGCCGGGCTGTTTGACGACGACCGTTTCCTTGCCCGCGTTCTCGCCCGCAATCGTCCGGATGCGAATGGAACCCAGCTTCTGATCATTC
>JAYPGD010000509.1:302-3909 GCA_038126655.1 Verrucomicrobiales bacterium | reverse complement strand
GGCGAAAAACTGGGGAAGAACTCGAAGTGATCCTGCTGCTCGGTCATCGGCTGCGCCTCGCCTTCCGGCAAGCCCCGCAAATAAACGCGACCCAAGGCTTGAAAGGCCACTGTGTCGCCGTCAGGCGAGGTCTGCATCCAGCGCGTCATCTTTACATCAAACCTCTTGGGCGCGACCTTCTGCGGAAAGCGCAGGGCCTTCACCATCGTCCGCGTGTCCTTCACGTGAAAGGGAATCACCTTCGCCTTCCCGGTCGCGACATCCACGCGGCGAATCTTGCCGCGCGCCCAGAGGACAATGCTCTTGCCATCCGGCGTCCAGGCAATCGAGGGATAGACCCCATGGATCGCCCAGGTCTCCTGCATGTCGCGCTCCAGGTCGCTGTAGACCATCCGCACGGCTCCGGAAGCAATGTCGCAGAGATGCAACGCCGACTTCCCATCGACGCGCCGAACGAAGGCCACGGTTTTTCCATCCGGCGAAGGCGTCGGGCGACACGCGCCGCCCGGCCCGCTGATGAGACGCTCCGTTTCCCCCTTCTCCAGATCCAACCGCTGGATCACATAGATCTGGCCGGTGGAGTCCTTGTTGTACTCGAAGGCTCCTCCCGGCGACGCGTCCTCGGAGTAATAAAGATACTTTCCATCGGGTGAAAAGACCGGCTCCCCGCTGTCCTTCTGATCACTCTTCTTCTTGGTGAGCTGAAGACCGCTGGTCCCGCCGTCCTTGTGATACAGCCACATCTCCCCCGCCCCGAGCGAACGGCGACTGACGAAGTGCTTCCGCGCGACGATGTATTCCCCGTCCGGCCGCCAAGCCGGGCCGTTCAACAAGCGAAAGGTCTCAGAGGAAATCTGCTTCGTCGTCTTCCCGTCCCGCGAAACCGTCCAGATATTATCGCCGCCGAATCCGTTCTTCCCGGTCCGATCGCTCGTGAAGGCAATGGTCTTCCCGACCGGGCTGAATCGCGGCTGCATGTCCCATGCAACTCCGGAGGTAAGTTTGCGCGGCTTGGCGGATCCCCCGATCGGCATGAGGTAAAGATCGCCCAGCAAGTCGAACACGATCTCCTTCCCATCCGGGCTGACGTCGAGGTTCATCCAGGTCCCCTCCTGCGCGTCGATCGCCTGCTCGAAGGTCTGGTCCGAAGGCTTCTCCACATCCCACTTCGCCTTCTCCGCCGCGGCGGCCTGCTTCTTTTTCTTTTTCGCCTTCTTCGGCCCGGCGGAATCGTCGGCGGTCAAATGAACCGGAGCGCAGAGCGACATCAGGAGAAGGAGTGCGAGGATTGGGTTCCGTTTCATGACTTCAGGAAAAACTTGTTGAATCCGTCGATCCTACGGAAACGCCTCGTTTCCGCCAAAGGATTTCGATGAAACCCCGGGACCATCGGGCGCGATTAGGCGAGGATGACGCGGTCAAGTCGCTGACTCGTTCCAGAGACTAAAGCCCAGGAGAATTGCAACGCTTCGCATGAGTCGCAAAAGCAATCCCCAATGGCATGTTGCAGCGCGCGCGGTGTCAGCGCAGACGACGTCTGTCGCATGACCGTTCCGCTTCTCGGCTGATACAGCCGACGCCACATCTGTGACGCTGTTGCGATTGCCGGTCATGCGTAAGCCCTCAAAGAGAATTGCTTCCCCCGCACGGCAAATTCCGTTTGAATGCAAATCCAGCCCAAGATCGCGACGACGCACATAGTGACGCTCCCAGCTCTTCCCACCTCCCAATGAAAATCAAAGACATCCGCATCCTGCCCTTGCGCGGCGCCACGCCCGACGGCGGCTGGGACGAGCGGTTCCTCGATGAGGAGAACAACCTCCACACCCTGATCGAACTCATCACCGACGAAGGCGTCACCGGCCTCGGCAGCGTTTTTACATCAGCCAAACTTGTGGAAGGCTCCATCGATGTCTTCCGAAAGTTCCTGATCGGCGCGTCGGCCCTCGATCCGGCGGCGACTTCCGAGACGCTGCATCAGCAGACCTTCTGGCAGGGACGAGGCGGCTCCCTCACCCACGCCATCTCCGGGATCGACATCGCGCTCTGGGACATCTTCGGCAAGGTCGCCGGACAGCCGATCAGCCGACTGCTGGGCGGTCGGCATCGGGAATCGATCAAACCCTATGGTTCCATGCTCATGGCCGAGCCCGATGTCATGCGCCAACGACTCGAAGCCGGATTGGAAAAGGGCTTCAAGGCCTTCAAGATCGGCTGGGGGCCATTCGGCCGCGTGGACAAAACCATGGATGAATCCATCGTCGCCGCGGCGCGCGAAACCGTCGGCCCGAATGTGGAACTGATGGTCGACGCCGGCGGCTCCGACGCCTTCTGGCCGCACGGCTACAAGTGGGCCATCGAGACCGCCTACATGCTCGCCGAATACAACGTCACCTGGTTCGAGGAGGCCCTGCGACCCGATGACATCGAGGGCTTCGTCAAGTTGACTGAACACTCCCCCATCCCGATCACCAGTTGCGAGGTTCTCACCCGCCGCCAAGCCTTCCTGCCCTGGATCGAACGCCATGCCGTGGATTACATCCAGCCCGACGTGACCAAGGTCGGCGGCATCACCGAGGAACATCGCATCGCGCAGTATGCCGATGACCATTCGATCCTGTTCGTGCCGCATGGGTGGAATACCGCAGTCGGCCTCGCCGCCGATCTGCAACTGGTCGCCGCCGCCGGCAACGCACGCTGGGTCGAATACATCACCCCGGCGCCCTATATCGAGGAACTGATGGCCAAGCCGGTCGAATTCGACGACGAAGGCCGCATCAAGATCCCCGACGGCCCGGGCCTCGGTTTCGAATGGAACCCCGACGGCATCGCCAGATTCACCGGCGGCGAAACACTGACGCCCTCCGCTTGACCACGGAGATTTGAACCACGGATTGCACGGATGTCTCGGATGAATGAAAGCGAGTTCAGGTGGCCGACGAAAACACAATGCCCGCGGAGAATGCATTGCCACCCCAACCCAACGCCGCCAGGCGTTGCGGAAAAGAATCCGCGCCATCCGTGTAATCCGCGGTAAAACAATATGACTGCGGTTGACTGGGCCATTGTGTTGATCCTGAACGGCGGAGTGATCGCCTACGGGATGTGGTTGGCCCGGGGCATCAAGACCAGCGGCGAATGGTTCCTCGGCAAGCGGGCGCTGGCCTGGTGGGTGGTCGGGCTATCGATGCTGGCCACCAATGTGGACAACGCCGACCTCGTGTCGCTCACGGGCACGACCTACAAGGAGGGGATGCACATCATCACGGTGCATACCTTCGGGGCGGCGATCGGCGGCGTCCTGGCCGCCTTCTTCATCGTGCCGGCCATGTATCGCGCGGGCCTCTACACCAACGCCGAATACCTCGAGGCCCGCTTCGGAGCCTCGACGCGCGTCCTCAGCGCGCTGATCCAGATCCAATACCGCACCAGCATGCTCGGCCTGATGATCTGGTCGGTCTACCTGCTGCTCACGGGCCTGGTCGGTCTCGCGCCGCCTGTCGCATGGACGTTGATTGTAATCCTCGTTGTCTTCTCCGCCATCTACACGGCCTGGGGCGGCCTGCGCTCCGTGGCCATGACCGACGCCTGCCAGGGCGTCATCATG
>JAYPGD010000509.1:0-228 GCA_038126655.1 Verrucomicrobiales bacterium | reverse complement strand
ATTTTCGGCGCCGTGTGAAAGGCGGACGGCGGTTGGGGCCCCATGATTGAAAAGCTGAACGCCGCATCCGACAACGGCGGCATTCCAGCGGCCGACCTGCCGCACATCGGCCGCTATCACGGCGACTCGGGAACGACCCCCTCGTTTGTAATCATTCTCGCCTGGGTCATCATCTCCGGCGGCTACTGGGTCGTGAACCATACACAGACCATGCGCATGCTCGGATCC
>JAYPGD010000508.1:0-4164 GCA_038126655.1 Verrucomicrobiales bacterium | reverse complement strand
ATGATGCTCAGCGGCTCCCTGCCCTTCATCTACGACAGCGACACCTTCATGATGATCGGCGAGCGCACCAACGTCGCCGGTTCCCCGCGCTTCGCGAAAATGATCAAGGAGGACCGCTACGAGGACGCGGTCGCCGTGGCCCGTCAGCAGGTCGAGAACGGCGCCAACGTCATCGATGTCTGCATGGACGAAGGCATGATCGACGGCGTCGCGGCAATGACCAAATTCCTCCATCTTCTCGCCGCCGAACCCGAGATCGCCAAGGTTCCCATCATGGTCGATTCCTCCAAATGGGAGGTGATCGAGGCCGGACTCAAATGCCTCCAGGGCAAGGGCATCGTGAACTCGATTTCGCTCAAGGAGGGCGAGGACAAATTCCGCGAACAGGCCAAACGCATCCTCGAATTCGGAGCCGCCGTCGTCGTCATGGCCTTCGACGAAAAAGGCCAGGCCGATAATTACGACCGCCGCGTCGAGGTCTGCGGCCGCGCCTATCGCATCCTGGTCGAGGAAGTCGGCTTCCCGCCCGAGGACATCATCTTTGATCCCAATGTCCTCACCGTCGGCACGGGCATGGAGGAGCACGCGGACTACGCGGTCGATTTCATCAAGGCAACCAGGTGGATCAAGGAGAACCTCCCCCACGCCAAGATCAGCGGCGGCATTTCGAACATCTCCTTCAGCTTCCGCGGCAACAACGTCGTTCGCGAGGCGATGCATTCCTCGTTCCTCTTCCATGCGATCGAGGCGGGACTCGACATGGGCATCGTCAACGCCGGCATGCTGGAGGTCTACGAGGAGATTCCCAAGGATCTGCTCGAACTGGTCGAAGACGTCCTGCTCAACCGACGCCCCGACGCCACCGAACGCCTCGTCGATCACGGCGAAAAGCTCAAGGCCGATGGGGCTTCGCAAAAGGAGGTCAAGATCGAGGAGGCCGCCTGGCGCAAGGAGACCGTGGGCAAGCGCCTCGAACACGCGCTCGTCAAGGGCATCGACGCCTTCATCGAGGAGGACACCGAGGAAGCGCGGCAGAAACTCGGCCGGCCGCTGAATGTCATCGAGGGTCCCTTGATGGACGGCATGAGCGTGGTCGGCGACCTGTTCGGCGCGGGCAAGATGTTCCTCCCGCAGGTCGTCAAGAGTGCCCGCGTCATGAAGAAGGCCGTCGCCTACCTGCAGCCCTTCATGGAGGCCGAGAAGGCGGAAGGAGACGCCAGTTCCGCCGGCAAGATCGTCATGGCCACCGTCAAGGGCGACGTCCACGACATCGGCAAGAACATCGTCGGCGTCGTGCTCGCCTGCAACAATTACGAGGTCATCGACCTCGGCGTGATGGTCCAGTCCGAGAAGATCCTCCAGACCGCCCGCGAACTCGGAGCCGACATCATCGGGCTCAGCGGATTGATCACGCCGTCGCTGGACGAGATGATCCACGTCGCCAAGGAAATGAAGCGAGAGGGCGTGGACCTGCCCCTGCTCATCGGCGGCGCGACGACCAGCCGCAAGCATACCGCCGTCAAGATCGCGCCGGCCGGCGATGTGCCGGTCGTGCATGTGCTCGACGCTTCGCGCGCCGTGGGCGTCGTGAGTTCGCTGCTGAGTTCGGAACAGTGGGAAGGCTTCGTGAAGGAGAATGCCGCGAACCAGGACGAACTGCGCGCCGAACACGAAGGCCGGCGTGACCGCAAACCGCTGGCCAGGCTGGCCGACACCCGGGCCAACAAGCCTTCCTTCGATTGGAACGCCGACGACCTCCCCTCGCCCTCCTTCACCGGTTCTCGGGTCATCGAGGATGTCGCGCTGGAGGATCTCGTTGAGTTCATCGACTGGACGCCCTTTTTCCACACCTGGGAACTGCGCGGCCGCTATCCGGCCATCCTGGAAAAGAACGAGAAGGCGAAAGAACTGTTCGATGACGCGCAGACGCTGCTCCAGCGCATCATCTCGGAGAAACTCCTCACGCCCAAGGCGGTCTATGGTTTCTTCCCGGCGAACAGTGTCGGCGATGACGTGGAACTTTACACCGACGAATCCCGCGGCGACGTTCTGACCACCTTCCGCTTCCTGCGTCAGCAACTGGCCAAGACTGGCAGCCAGTCAAATCTCTGTCTGGCCGACTTCATCGCGCCAAAGGCTCCAAGTTCGGGCTCTCAACACTCACCTCACACAAACGCTCAACTCCCCGACCATCTGGGCGCCTTCGCCGTCACGGTCGGCCATGGATCCGACGAACTTTGCACCGAGTTCGAGAAGGATCACGACGATTACCATTCCATCCTGACCAAGGCGCTGGCCGACCGCCTCGCCGAGGCCTACGCCGAGTTTCTCCACAAGCGCGCCCGTGAGGAATGGGGTTACGGAAAGGACGAGCGACTTTCCAACGACGCGCTCATCAAAGAGGAATACCGCGGCATCCGTCCGGCCGCCGGCTACCCCGCCTGCCCCGATCACACCGAAAAACAGACCCTCTGGCAGCTGCTCGATGTCGAGGCCAAGACCGGCATCAAGCTGACCGAAAGCTGCGCCATGTGGCCCGCCGCCAGCGTCAGCGGCTTGTATTTCGCCCATCCCGAATCACGCTACTTCACCGTCGGACAACTCGACCGCGACCAGATCGAGGACTACGGGCGGCGCAAGGGAATGGAATTGCCCGAAGTGGAACGCTGGCTCTCGCCCTATCTGAACTACGAGGTGTAACCTCCCCTCAACTTCGTAGCCGCAACCTTCAGGTTGCGCATCGAGCGATCCATTCGCGAGAAGTGAATCCTGAAGCTTGCGGCTACGAGAATTGCCCCGCCGTAAGAACAGCGGCAGCGAATCCAAAAGGCCGGTGGGGAGAGACTCCGTCGAGCCCACATCAAAACCCCGGCAGGGGTGACAGCGGCCCGGAACGGAAGAACGCGTCGTTGCGGCGACCCGCCAAAATGTGCGGCGTGCCTTTCGGGACGCGATTCCGGTCGGCAATGAATTCCGGCGATTGAAATCGCCGGCTACCCTCCTAGACCGCTCCGCGGTCAGAGCCAAGCTGACGGCATGACCGGCGCCCCGCCGCGAAGCCGCGATGCAAGGTAGTCGCCGGTTTCAACCGGTGGTCTCATTCAGGCAATCGGTTTGCGTCCCTACGGGACGCTGCCGCCTGACTTGGATCGCCCCCCCTTCACGTTCAAGCCGGCGGATCGACGCCTTTCTGAACTCCATCCCAAAGTTCCCGGTAAACGTCGGCCACAGAAGCATCCAGCTTGTCGCTCAGATCCAGCGGCAGCTTCAGGACCTTGATCGCCTCCTGCACGTCGCCAAGATCCTTCAGCCGATGCGCGACGGAACCGGATGCCAGCTTCAACTCCACCAGCTTCACGAAATCCACGAACATCTTCCCTCCGATGTCGACCTTGACCGCCTCCGGGATCGGAAAGCTCACCGGCTTCGGTTTCCCGTCGCCAGGGAACTCGCCAGCCACAAGGAACTCGATCCTCACCCCGGTTTCCACATCCCGCAATCCACGACTGCCCTCGAACAACGGCCGGTAGCCCAGCCCCTCCAGTGTTTCATGGATTTCCTTCAGGCCGGCAGCGGTGACAACAATGGCGACATCCTCGGTGAACCTCCGGTAGCCGTGAAAGAAGAGCGCCATGGCGCCGGCGACCGCATAATCGATCCCCAATTCGTCGAGGCGTTTGGCGATCTTCTCCAGCGTCCTGTGGACCGAACTCCCATTGGAGAAGTGCGCCCCGCCCTCGCGCAACGCCCATTCCGTATCGTCATTCAGTTTCTGCTCGTAAGCGCCCGCCTTCATTGGCTCCCCAATACACTCCGATTCCAGTTATCCGTCAATATTCGGAACAAGGCAGGAGTTGGCAATCCGCCTCATTCCGGACCAATCCCCGCCTTTTGCCCATTGCCAAGGGATTGCCCGACTTGTTAAATGCCGCGCGTGTCCAACCAGAAGACCATCGAACAACCCGCGAGCTACGCCGGCGTGGGCCTGCATACAGGAAATCGCGTGACGATGACCTTTCTGCCGGCGGAACCCAACACCGGCATCCGGTTCCGCCGCGTCGATCTCGACGGACAGCCCGAGATCGAAGCCAACGTCGATCTGGTCAATGACACCCAGCGCTCCACCGTCCTCGCCAAGGGCAATGTCAAGATCCACACCGTCGA
>JAYPGD010000507.1:2104-4165 GCA_038126655.1 Verrucomicrobiales bacterium | reverse complement strand
CTTGAAGGATTCGCCTTTGAGATGATGCGGACCTACGGGCACCCGATGCCCACTTACGCGTTGAAGGCGGTCACGCCCCATGGCGCTTTCGCCTACCTGGTGGATTCGGCCATGCCTCCCATGTCGGTGGAGGGAAGGCGCCACGAACGCTACGACGATTTTGTCGCATTCTTCGGCGTGAAGGCCGGTGTGGACCTGTTGATCGCGGACGCGGCGGACGTGGAGGAGCGCAAGTTCAGCGTGCACATGTCCGCGCAGGAGTTGGTGCGGGTGTTTCCTGATCATGCCAAGCGCGGAGCCCTTTGGTCTGTGCACTCGCCCTTGGCGCAAAAGGTGCGGGACGTGCGCCGCTTCGAGCCCTTTGATGTCGTTGAGATCGAGCCCTACGAGGAGAGGCGAAAGAAATCGGAGTTCTTCTCGAATCAACTGCTGGCGTTGGGCGCCTTTCAGAACCGGCATTTTCAGGTCAGTTGGGAGCAGGCCGAGCGGCTGGCCCGGGTGGCCTCGACGCGGGTCTATTCCAAGGGAGCCCGTATTCTGGAGAAGAAGGACGACGTGCGGAACCCGGAGAACAACAAGGTGCACATCATCCTGCGCGGCGAGGTCTCGGTGGCGGAGGAAGGGGCGACCATCAGGGAGGGCGAGAAGCTCGGTCCCGGCGACCTGTTTGGCGAACGCGCCATCTTCGGCGCGGAGGTCAACGCCATGGGGTATTGGCAGATTCCGGAGCGCCGGCGCGCCAAGGTCCTCACCCGGCACGAATTTGAAAGCGGCGCCTACTACACTTGGAATCCCGGGCTTTCCGAGGACGACATCGAGAAGGAGTTCGCCCGGGAACAAGGGCTGAAGGAGATGCTGATCGCCAACTTCCGCGCGACCCAGAAGCTGCATCGGACGCGGACCGCCGTGGTCTTGAGCGAGCAGGCCGAGGTGTTGGACATCAAGGCCGCGGAGTTCTACAAGATCTTCGAGCACTTCGTCTATTCCGAGGCCGATTTCGAGCGCGATGAACGCGAGGAGAAGATCCGCGAGACGCTGGGCTCGCTCGTGCTCTCCTCCGCCTCCGCCAGTCGACGCATGCGCATGGACGACTTCGTTGCGCTCGTCGAGACCGATCATCTCACCCGGGTGATGAAGCCGATCAGGGAATTGGCCGACATCAAACGCGAGGGCGATCACGAGAAGATCAAGGCTTACAAGTGGCCCGAATCGATCTTCTCCAACTGGACCCGGCTGGATCCCGTCTCCCGCGTCATCGACGCCAACCTTTCCGCCTTCCTGAATTTTGCCCGGGTCTTTCACGACCAGTATGTGGAGGAGATCGAGATCGCGCCCTATATCGACCCCACCCGCGCCACGCCGGGCATCCTCAGTCGACTGGTGGAGGATGGGGCTTTGGATGGCGACAGCGACCGGGTGAAGGCCTACATCGCGCGCTACACGAATCCCAAGAAGCATGTGAAGCTCCAGAAGCAGGACGTGCTCAAGCTCCGGCCCTTTGTCGAAGCCCTGGCCGACCGTCCCCAGTCGCGCAATGAACTGAGCGAGAAGGCCGCCAAGGAGAACGCCGACAAGCTGATGGAGTATTTCGAGGAATTCGCGGACACCAAGGACGTGCTCAGTTCGCTCTATGCGGAGTGGGATATCCTGATGAACGAGGTGAATCACGAATACGCCAAGTCCGCCCGCGAACCGTACAAGGAATACCTCGCCCGCCTGCAGACCAAGGCCATCGCCAACATCCTCACCATCCTCCTTTACCTGCGGACCCTGCGCGAGCAGGGGGAAGAATGGCTGAAGTTGGACGAGATCCTCCTCTGGATCCACGCGGCCTGGTCGCTGGACAACAACTGGGCGGAACAGGCGGGCCTCGATTGGGAGGAATTGGAGAAGACCAAGCCCGGCGACATCAAGAAGGACTGGGTGGCCCTGATTGCCGTCATCGATCAACTGGAGTTCAAGGACGACTTCGAGGAGATCCTCGAGCAGGGTCGCAAGCGCTTCAGCGGCGAGGTGCACCACAAGGTGTAGGTGGAATCTGGATGCGCTGCAAAGCGGCGC
>JAYPGD010000507.1:0-2004 GCA_038126655.1 Verrucomicrobiales bacterium | reverse complement strand
CGGCGAGGTGCACCACAAGGTGTAGGTGGAATCTGGATGCGCTGCAAAGCGGCGCCCGGCGCCGCACTTTTGGACCGGCGTTCACAGGGGGGCAGGAATCAAATGTGAACCTGAGATTCTGTCTTAACACGGAGGTCACAGAGAACACAAAGAACCACGGAGGGGGAAGATGCCTTTCTCCGCGGTCCTCCTTCCCTCCGCGCCCTCTGTGTCAAGGAAAGGCGCGGCAAGTTTCGTTGGATCGAATCTGATGAAGGCAACGGTGATCTTTAATTGCGAGGGAGCGTATTGGACTGAGGAGCTGCGCGCCGCTTATCCTGGCGTGGTGAGTGGGGCTATGTGGAATCAGCCGGCCTTGGGGGAGAGGGGCGTCGACTGTGGTCGGGCGAGTGGCGGTGGAATCTGGATGCGCTGCAAAGCGGCGCACAGCGCCGCAGTCCAAGACGCTGGCGAGGCTTCGGAGGCGCAGGGGGGCAGGAATCAAATGTGAACCTGAGATTCTGTCTTAACACGGAGGTCACAGAGAACACAAAGAACCACGGAGGGGGAAGATGTCATTCTCCGCGGTCCTCCTTCCCTCCTCGCCCTCTCTGTTAAGGAAATGCGCGTTTTTTTTGGGCTCTCAATCCGGAGGCGAGGCGTCGCCCAATAGCAATTCAACTCGCGACAGCAAGGAACATGTCGCTGAGAAGTCTTGGGCTTGTTTCAAGTATTGGCGAGCCGTGTCGCGGTTGCCGCGTCGGAATTCGGCTTCGGCAATGAGGCAGGCGTTCTGTGCTTTGTCATCGACCGTGGTCGCCATTGCCAGCGATTCGTGAAGCATCGGAAGTCCTTCATCGAAGTCGCCAAGCGCGACAAGGACGGCGCCGCGCGTGCCTCGAATGTCCGGATGCCATCCGTGCGCTTTCATGGCCTCGTGGGAATACGAGTCCGCCTCGGTAAGCAGTTCGGGGTTTCCAATAAGGACATCCGCGTAGGCGATGCAATTCAGCGCGAGAGCCCGAGGCCCCGCGTTCTCCTTGCAAATCTCCAGGAGCTTGATGTAACGCGTGCGCGCGGATTGGTAGTCGCCGGCGACGAGCGACGTGAATCCATCCCAAATCGAGAGTTCATAGCTGTCTGGATAAGTGGTCAGGCCCTTTCTTACCCAATCACGTGCGGCTCCGAGTCTTCCCTGCTCATAACAATGGGCCGCTTCAAGGCGGAAGTATGTCGCGTGGGCAAGTTCGCGATCCTGACGCGAGAGAAGCGAAATCTTGAAAAGACGTCTTCCATCGGAAGGCAGCGCCCCCAAGTCCGTGCCAATATTGCGGGGCCACAGGTTTGAGGCCAGGACGACGACGTTGGCGTAGAAGAAGACCAGCGTCGGTTGCCAACTCTCTTTGAATGGTTGAACACTCCACATAAGGGGGACGTCCAGAAGCGGCCAAATCGCGGCGATCAGAAAGGCATTCGCCAGCAAGCCGGCAGTTATGAAGGCGAATTCCTTGAGGCGCATTCCGGGGATATCCGGATGACCGGCGATAACCAATCCTCCGGTTGGCAGGGACCGGAGTTCACACTCGAAGCCGAACAACCGGAAGGTGCGCAGGATAGGACCTGACCCAAGCAGGATTCTGAATACTTTCATCCCCAGCAGTCGCGCCATCCAGGCATGACCGAGTTCGTGGGGTAGTATCGACAACGCAGCAAACATTTGGAAGAGGAACAGATTGAACATCACCTGGCCCAATTCGATTTCCGGCCAGCCAAGTGTGGTTGCGAAACTCAATAGGCCGATTCCCAAATTGAAGAGGAAAAGGCGCTTGTGGAAAACATGTTGTTGCTGCTGATTGCAAACAGGACACAATGTCCGCTTCTTGCGTGAAAACGATTTGGGGACCTTGAAGAAGCAGTCCTCCAAACTGCTTTCCGCGCCGCAATGGTCGCACTTCGAGGACATGCGTCCCGCCCCCTACTTCCCCGGGTTCATGCTCTTCAGGAGGCGGAAGATGTCGCTGTCGG
>JAYPGD010000506.1:0-4190 GCA_038126655.1 Verrucomicrobiales bacterium | reverse complement strand
TGCCGATGTTCGCCCCGATGATCACGCCGATGGACTGCGAGAGCCCCATGAGCCCAGCCGAGACGAATCCGACGACCAGCACCGTGGTCACGGACGAGGATTGAATGATCGCGGTGATCAACGCGCCGGCAAACGCGCCGGTGAAGCGGTTGGCGGTGAGACGCGCCAGCAGGGTCTTCATGCCCTCGCCGGCGACCGTCTTCAAGGCCTCCGTCATCTGCCGCATCCCGAACAGGAACAGCGCCAGGCCGCCCGTCAGACCGACAATCAGATCGCCGATCGAAAGCCCGGTTTCCGCGGCTGCGAACATCCGTCGAGTCTCACAGGAACGCCGCTCTCGGAAAAGGATTAACAAAACCACCGTCCGCAGGCAGGCTCCCCGGCATGAGCCCCGAAGCGATCATTGCCAACCGACGCAGGTTCTGCGCGCTTGCGTTGGCGTCCGCCGCCTCAACCTGCATCCGGCCCGCCTCGTCTATGGCCGGCCCCTTCACCGGCAGAATCTACAAGGCGGTCAAGGCGACCATGATTCGCGGCGACATGCCACTGCTGGACAAGTTCAAGCTGTCGCAGGATGCGGGCTTCGACGGGATCAGCCTGATGGCTCCGGGCAAGTTCGACCTCAAGGAGGCCATCCGCGCGCAGGACAAGACCGGTCTCCGAATCCACAACGTCAATGACGCCGTGCATTGGCAGATTCGCCTGTCCGATCCCGATCCAGCCGTCCGCGCCCGGGCTCTGGAGGCGATGAAGGACGCGTTGAAGTTCGCCGCCGACTGCGGCGCCAGCTCGATTCTGCTGGTCAACGGCAAGGTGACCGATCCGACAAGGGAGAACCACGAACAGGTCCGCGCGCGCTCGATCGCGCAGATTCGCAAAGCCATTCCGCTGGCCTCAAAACTGGGCGTGCGCATTCTCTGCGAAAATGTCGGCAACGGTTTCTGCCCCGACGCCAATCAATGGGCCGCCTATCTCGATTCCATCGCCAGCCCCTGGGTCGGAGCCTTCTTCGACATCGGAAACCATCACGGCTACGGAGGCGCGCATCACTGGATCCGGACGCTCGGCCAACGCATCGTCAAGATCGACGTCAAGGACCGGAATCTGGACATTGACAAGAATTGCAACCTCTTCGACGGGCACGTGGATTGGGCCAGGGTGCGCGCGGAACTCAACACATTGAACTTCACCGGTTGGGCGACGGCGGAGGTGAAAGGCGGCGACAAGACGCGCCTGCGCGAAGTGGCCGAACGAATGGACAGGGCGCTGGGAATCTGAAGCCCCGCGGAATCGGCAGCCTTGACCGGAACGCAATTGCGGTTTATTGGACGGCTCAGCTTGAGCCCGCCGATTTTTCATTTCCCCCGTCATTGCCCGTTTTGAACGCCTTCACGGAAACCGCCTTGCGCATCGTCGTCGAGTTCCTGAAACACGAGGGCCTCGACGCCGGGTTCACCGACGAGGGCGCACGATTGGGGATTGCGGAGGCCTTGGTCGATATCGAGACGCTGCATGACGAGGAGTCCGAGCACCCCGACCTTCCCGGCGAACCGATCCGCACCGTGTCACTGCGCTATTCCGTGCGGATGACGCCGGACTCGCCGCCGGCCTTCGGCAATCCGATCAACGGCTTGGGAGAAACCCTGAAGGACGCCTTGGCAATGGCGGCCTCCATCTGGGTGGAGGGCGACCTGCCAACCATCCGACCTCTGATCGGCGGCCAGGTGGGACCGGGAACACAGGTCGTGGCGGAAGGGCACGACTGGCGAATCCCTCCGTGGGTCGTTTTCCTGGGAGCCTATCAGTTTGGCGGTCCCAGCGTCGAACCCCTGACCGACTTCGTGCGGAAACAACCGCCTTTCCTGGCGCTTCGGAGCCTGATCGACAACGACCTTGAGCGCGACGCCATTCATTGGATCACGATTTCCGGATTCCACGCCGAACCGGGTCCGGCGTTCGGCCGCCTGGACTGCTGGCTCGACGGAGAACCCTGGCCAGACGGAACGGACGCCTTGCAAGACGTGGATTGGCCGGAATTGCAGACGCCCAGGTTCATCCGGCAATTCCTCGCTCTCGTTCCCGAAAGCGCCATCGAGCAGGTTCCTCAAGAAGCGGAGTGACCGGTTGTTGGGGTGTTGGGAGGTCGCTTTCGCGGACCAGACTTGGAGCCCGCCACCCGACTACTCCATGTATTCCCCAAAATGCTCGTCCATGCAGCCGGGGCAGATGCTGTGGCTGAAGATGGCCTCCGAATGATGGAGAAGGTATTCTTCGAACTGCACCCATGCCTCGTGCCCATACCGGATCTTCTTGCAATGGGCGCAGATCGGCAGGAGCCCCTTGAGAATCTTGATCTCCTTCATTGCCGCTTCTCGTTGCGCGATCGCCGTCGTCAGTCGGATCCCGAGAAACGCCGCGGACCAGATGGCCAAAAATGCCGCCAGTCGATTCGTAAGGATCATGACCGGATCCATCGCCCCGCTCGCTGCAGGCGAAAGATGGAAACCCCAAAGCGTCAACAGCGTGCATAACAGCGCCAGACCGTAGGTCACCCGTCGGTCGCCGATGCGCAACGAAATCAGGATGACCAACACGTGCGCCACCCCCAGAGCCGCGCCCTGCGGCATAAGCAAATCCGCCAAAAAGACCACAGCCGCCGTAGCCAGTCCCAGCGCTATCCGAAACGAGCGCGATTGCCTGATCCGCGCCCAATCCCGCTCGACAGGCGGACTCTCATCAACCTCCCCCAGCGCCCCCGTCGTCAACCGTTCCAACCTTGCATTCACAGAAATGCTAAAAGCATTTCAAGCGCCACAATATAAATCAATCATGTCCATTTATTGGGCTTCGTAAAGCATTATCGGGTCACTTGATTTCCTTGAAGTTCATCTCGAAGAATCGCCTATCAACCGCCTGCGGCCTTGTCCAGCGCGTTCAGGATGATCGACTTGCTCAACAACGTGGGCAGCACGATCGGCTCGGCAGATTCGTCGGCCGGGAAGACCAGATTCAGCGGGACCCCTGCGCGACCGTAACGGCGCAGTTCCTCGGCGATCTCCGGCGGCGACAGGGTGTTGTCTCCGACCAGCGCCACGGCGTTCACTTCACGCAGCTTGGCCCGGACTTCGTCGGTTTCAATGAAGCTGGCCTTGTTGAACTTGCAGGTGGCGCACCAGTTCGCCGTGAAATCGACGAATACCGGCCGCCCTTCCTTCCGGGCCGCCGCAACCGCCTCCCGGCTCCAGGGCTGCCAGGAAATCTTGTCCGGATCCGTTTCCCCGACTCCCGAGCCTCCGACGATCGGTCTCGCCTTCTTTTCGCGCCAGTTCAGCTGTCGTTCCATGGTGAATCCGTAGGACGAGAACAGGATCAAGGCCATCAGGACAACCGCAGCCGGACGGTGACTTCGTCCGCGCTGCACGAACTCGCCATAGATCCACGCGCAGAGGGCGACACTTGCCAAAAACAACCCAAACCATAGCGCCCCGATCTCCCCAAAGTGCGCCAGCGTCAACCAGAACAGAACCACGGCCGTCCCCAACATCGGGAATCCCATCGCCACCTTGAAGCGTTCCATCCAAAGCCCCGGCTTGGGCAGATACCTCAACCATTCCGGCTTCCAACTCAGCAGCAGGTAGGGCGACGCCAACCCGGCGCCGACCGTGAGAAAAACCAGGACAATGATCGTCGGTGGCTGCGTAAAGGCGAAGCCCAGCGCCGGCGCCAGAAAAGGCGCCGTGCAGGGCGTGGCCAGGGTCGTGGCCAACACCCCGTTAAAGAAGGCTCCCGCATTGCCTTCCTTGGACGCCAACCCGCCCGCGGCCGACATGGCCCCGCCGCCGAGGGTGACCTCAAACACACCGAACAGGTTCAACGCCACCAGGGTCACCAGAACCGTCAGGCCGACCAGGAAATAGATATTGGAGAACTGCATCCCCCAACTCGCAACCTTGCCCGCCTGCTGGACGCCGATGATCAACAGCGCCATCGCCAGAAACGACGCCAACACGCCCAGCGTGTAAACGAAGCCCAATGTCTTCACCCGCCCCGGCTCCTCCTTGCTCTGGTTCACAAATCCCAGGATCTTCAACGCAATCACCGGCAGGACGCACGGCATGACATTCAGGATCAACCCGCCAAGGAAGGCGAAGAAAAGGACCTTGGGCAATGAAAGCCCCGCCTCCGGAGCG
>JAYPGD010000505.1:0-4193 GCA_038126655.1 Verrucomicrobiales bacterium | reverse complement strand
GTCCAGGCCGGCTCGACCTCCTATCAATCCGGTCTCGTCATCAAGAGCGCCATCGATGTCGAGAACCTCTGCCGCTGCAAGGAATCGCGAAACTGGGGAGTCATCTGCGCTCATTCACTCGCCATCGGAATCCACGCGATCAAGGGCGATTTCAAACTGGAATCACAGGCAGCATCCCGGAGAGGGCCCGCTCGTCCGGAGAACCTCGAACCGAATTCCCCGCAGCGCAATCCCGACAAATGCCTCCTGCGAGCCGAGATTGCGGACACCGAGGCCGAACCGCTGAGCATCCATGTCGTCCTCCCGCCCAACTTCGAACGCGCCGCGGCGGCCGACAAGGTCATGATCTACTTCGAAGGGGCTTGGACACGGGGCCGCCAACCGCTCAACACCCTGCCGATGGATGAGCCCTTCCTCCTGGACGAAGGCGACCTCCGACTTCTGGACGCCATTGAAGAACTCGCCGAAGGGGAGACGCCCGGCATGCTCATGCTTCGCGTCGCGCAGTTTGCCGACCTCCTCGCCGATCTGCGCGACCACCCCCGCATCACCCTGGGCAAGGATCGCGACCTGCAGGTAGTTGAGTCCCCCTACCTGACCCCGCTGACTGCGAGCCTCAAACCCAACGGTGTCATCACCCTCGAAGCCGGGCAACGCAGCGGCGACGCCATCCCGCTGCCCGGTCAGCGCATGTGGCTGTTCGGCGGCGATGAGTTCCGCCCACTGGATATCCCCCCGACCTGCGCCTCCGCGATGAACGGACCGGTCGTCATCCCCCGCGCCGACGTCCCGCGCTTCCTCAACGCCGACTGGCCGGAACTGGTCGCCAAGTGCGATCTGAAGGCGGACTTCGTCCTGGATGATTTCTCCATCGACGCCCTTGCTCCCCGGTTTCTCCTCAGCCTGCGCGGTTCCCTGCACAAACTCGAGGCCCTGCTCCAGTGCCGTTACGACCACCGGATCTTCACACTCGGCGGCGGCGAGCCAATGACGGAATACTGCCTGCCCGATCCCGACAATCCCCGGCGCTACACCACCCGCGATCCGGGCGCCGAGATCGCCGCCCTCCAGCAGCTTCAAGCGGCGGGCTTCCACGGTCCCAACCGCAAGGGGCGCCTCGAACTCAGCGGAGAACCCGCCATCCTCTCCTTCTTCGCCGGACTCTACCCCCATCTGGAAAAGGACTGGGATTGCGAACTCAAAGGAACCCTGGAGCCGGCCGTCGAGCGCATCGACCGCATCGAACCTGAATTCCAGGTTCTGGCCTCCGGCGAAAGCTGGTTTGATTTGAAAATCGATTTCAAGTCCGGGTCCGGCCACAGTTTCTCGCCCGCCGACATCCAGCGCCTGCTTCTGTCCGGAAGCGGACACACAAAACTCCCCAATGGACGCAACGCCGTCCTCGACACCGGCACCGTTGAGGAACTGAACCAGGTCCTGCTCGACTGCGAACCCGATCAGACCGACGGCGGCTACCGCATCAACGAACGCCAGGCCGGCTATCTCGCCGGGACGCTTTCCCGCATGGGATTCGAGAACGTCGCCGCCCCTCAGGAATGGAGACAACGCGCCTTTTCCGCGAGCGGCGACACCGACCTGACACCGCCGCCGCTCGGCGACCTCGAGGAGGTTCTCCGCCCATATCAGAAACACGGCGTCGGCTGGCTCAACTTCCTTCGGACCAACCGCTTCGGCGGCATCCTGGCCGATGAAATGGGCCTCGGCAAGACGCTCCAGACCCTGGCCCTGCTGCGCGCCGTCGCAACGGAATCCAGCAAGGAAGATCGCCGTCCCTCCCTCATCGTCTGTCCCACCAGCCTCGTCGCGAACTGGATCTCCGAAGCCGCCCGATTCACCCCGGAATTGAGATCGCTCAAACTCCATGGTTCCAATCGCCACGCCGACTTCGCCCGCATCCCGGAGTCCGATCTCGTCATCACCAGCTATGCCCTGGCGCGGCGAGACCTCGAGCAATACCGCAAGCACGAATTCGACACGGTCGTGCTCGACGAGGCCCAGCACATCAAGAACCGCCAAACCCAGAACGCCAAGGCCGTCAAGGCCGTGCGCGCCCGCAACCGGATCGTGCTCACCGGCACTCCCATGGAGAACTCCGTTCTCGACCTCTGGTCCATCTTCGATTTTCTCATGCCCGGCTACCTCGGTTCCGCCAAGGATTTCCGCGATCGCTACGAGGTCCCCATCACACGCGACAAGGACGCCGGGACCCGGGATCGCCTCGCCCGGCGACTGCGCCCCTTTGTCCTGCGCCGCCTGAAGACCGAAGTCGCCAAGGACCTGCCAGAGAAGATAGAACAGGTCTCCTACTGCGCCCTCACGCCACAGCAGGCCTCGGTCTACGAACAGGTCCTGACCTCTAGCCGCCAGGCAATCCTCCAAGCCGATGAAAAACAGGGCTCCGCCAAGGGCCGGATGGTCGCCCTCCAGGCCCTCCTGCGACTTCGCCAGATCTGCTGCGACCTGCGCCTGCTGAACCTTCCCGGAACCAATGAGGACGAATCCTCCGCCAAACTCGACCTTTTCGGAGAATTGCTGGAGGAGGCCATCGATGGCGGCCACCGCGTGCTCGTGTTCAGCCAGTTCGTCAGCATGCTCAAGCTCCTGCGCGAACGCCTTGAGGCCGAGGACATCCCCTTCTGCCAACTCGACGGCTCCACCCGCGACCGCCAGGCCGTCGTCGAAAAATTCCAACAGGACGCCTCCATCCCCGTCTTCCTCATCAGCCTCAAGGCCGGCGGCACGGGGCTCAACCTCACCGGCGCCGACACCGTGGTGCATTTCGATCCCTGGTGGAATCCCGCGGTCGAGGATCAGGCCACCGACCGCGCCCACCGCATCGGTCCGCGGAACGTGGTCACCAGCTCCACGCTCATCGTCCGCGACACCGTCGAGGAAAAGATCCTCAGCCTGCAACAACGCAAACGCGACATCGCCAAGGGCATGCTCGGCGATGAAACCGCCTTCACCGAAAGCCTCAGCTGGGAGGAGATCAAGGGGCTTTTCGACTGAACAACGACTGCGCGCTTGCCTCGTCCGCCGTTTGTCCCATATTCCCCGCTCTACCCAGATGTCGAACAAACTATACGTGGGCAATCTGCCCTTCAAAACCCGCAACGACGATCTGCGCGACCATTTCGCGCAGGCCGGCGATGTCGCCGATGTGCATGTCCTCCGCAACCGCCGCAATGACCGCTCCCACGGCATGGCTTTTGTGGACATGGCCGACAGCCCCTCCGCCCAGAAGGCGATCGAACTGTTCAACGAACAGGAATACGAGGGGCGCAAACTCAGCGTCTGCCTCGCCCGCCCCGAGATGAAGACCGCGTAACGCCCCCCAGGCTCAAAGCTCGCCCTTGATGGCGGCGAGCAGATCCGCGTATTCCTCGAAGGCCTTGAACTGGGGAAACTGCTCCTGGATCGATTTCGGCGAATGGAACAGGAAACCCACGTCCGCCTCCTTCAGCATCGTCGTGTCGTTGAAGGAATCGCCAAACGAAATGACCTTGTATTCCAGGGTCTTCAGAGCCATCACCGATCTCCGCTTCTGGTCCGGCTGGCGAAGGTGGTAGTTCACGATCCGATCATCGACCACCTCCAGGCTGTTGCAGAACAGGGTCGGCCAGTCGAGTTGCCGCATGAGCGGCGAGGCAAACTGCAGAAAGGTGTCCGACAGGATGATGCACTGGGTGATGGAACGGAGCTCATCGAGAAACGCCTTTGCCCCATCCAGCGGCGCCAGCGTCCCGATCACCTCCTGAATGTCCGAGAGCTTCAGTCCCCGTTCATCCAGGATCTTCAACCGCCCACGCATCAACTCATCGTAATCCGGAATGTCGCGGGTCGTGAGACGCAGTTCCTCGATCCCCGTCTTCTCCGCAAACGCAATCCAGATCTCGGGGATCAGAACCCCTTCCAAATCCAAGGTGACAATCGATTGTTTCACACCCGGAGTTTGCGGATCGCAAACCTCCTTGTCGAGCGGCGGCTGCCGCCCGCTTCCATTGTCTCGAAAACGGAAAAGGCGCGGGATCGCTCCCGCGCCTTGTGTTGATTCGATTGGGAGTCGCTTCAGATCGCCTCGTCGCCCGTTTCGTAGGTCAGGATGCTGATGGACTACACCACTGGCAGGACCAATACCATTACGTCGCCGATCTTGCCGGTCTTGGCCGCCA
>JAYPGD010000504.1:0-4196 GCA_038126655.1 Verrucomicrobiales bacterium | reverse complement strand
CCTTCATCGCCGTGCTGGGCGACATGATCGACAGCATGGTCCGCGCGGGCTTCACCAACATCCTCGTGCTCAACGGCCACGGCGGCAACGTGAAGCCGGTCCAAGGCATCTGGGACCAGATCCTCCGCCGCCATCAGTACAACATTCACTTCTTCCCCTACTGGGACGTGCTGACCGAGGACGACGCCAAGGAACTGCTGACGAGCGGACACCGACTGCCGCACGACCTGCCCGGCCACGCGCAGGAGTTCGAAACCGCCTTCGCCCTCGCCGCCTTCCCTGAGAACGTCCGCACCGACATGTGGACCGACCAGGAAGATCAGAAACCCTCGGCAGCCACCGCCGAAAGCGGCCAGGAATTCATCACCCGCATCGTCGATCGCGTGTCGACCTACCTGCAGGAAATGATCGACGGCAAACGCGTCGCCGAGATTCCGCCGTTTCATCCTTGAGCGGGCGGCATCCTCCATCGGTTATCTCTTGCCCCACGGATGGCAGAGCCGACCCACGGATAGCCTCGTCTTCACCCATCGGTCGGCTCTGCCATCCGTGGGATTATTCCGTTCCATGGGTTTGGAACAATCATTCACACCAAGCCATGGAAATCCTTTCCCAGAATCGCAGATGCAGGTTAACTCTGTGAATGGGCCATCCACGAATCGCCTGATTCAGACATGAAGAACACAAACCCATTCCTGCTCGGCGCCTTGGCGTTCTGCCTGGCGACCGCGCCGTTCGCAACCGCGCAATCCAACGCGAATCGAAACCGAAACCGCGCCGCGAAACCCAAGCCGACATTCGCCGACGTCCGCTACGGATCGTACGAGCGAAACATCCTCGATTTCTGGCAGTCCAAGTCCGACAAACCCACACCCCTGGCGATCTACATCCACGGCGGCGGGTTTCGCAGCGGCAGCAAGGATTCCATCAACGACAAGACACTCAAGGAATTGCTCGACGCCGGGATTTCCGTGGCCGCAATCCACTACCGCCTCCTCGCGCAGGCCAAGCTGCCCGCGGCTTTCCATGATTCCCGACGGGCGCTGCAGTTCCTTCGCTCCAAGTCCGACGGCTGGAACATCGACAAGTCGCGCGTCGGCGCCTTCGGCGGTTCGGCCGGGGCGCAAATCTGCATGTGGCTCGCCTTTCATGACGACATGGCCACGCCCGGCAGCAAGGATCCGATCGAGCGGGAGTCCACCCGGTTGACGGCCGTTTCAACTTCCGGCGGACAGACCACCATGAACCTCAACTGGTGGCAGGAAAACATTCCCGGCTACAATCGCCCTCATCGACCGCGCGCCGAATACTTCGGCGACCTGTCCGAGGCGGAACTGCTGAAGCGCATCAGCAAACTCGCGGCATTGGATCTCATCAGCGCCGACGATCCGCCCATCCACATGTCCTACGGCATGAAGCCAGACGCCCCCATCCCAAGCGATCCGAAGCGCGCCAACGGCTGGAAGGTGCATCACGTCAATTTCGGCACGAAACTGAAGGCGAAGATGGATGCCCTGAACATCGAGGCGGACCTGAAACATCCCGGAGCCATGCCGACCTACAAGTCTGTTTCCGATTTTTTCATCCGGAAGTTGAATTCGACAGAATAGGGCCAGACTTCAAATTCGTCCGATTATCATGAGTTCCATTTCAAACACAGAGGACACGGATGAAAGGAGGACCACAGGGAAGATTTCCGGTCTTTCATCCGTGGTCCTCCTTCCCTCCGCGCCCTCCGTGTTGAGAGTATTCGCTTTGGCAGCTCTACTGGCGTTGACTTCCGCCTCTCGTGCCGCTGAATCCGACGCCCCGGTCCGCCAAGCCGTCGAACGCAGCATTCCATTCCTCGAAAAGGAGGGCGTCAAGTGGATGACCAAGCGCAAGTGCGTCTCCTGCCATCAGATCCCCGCCATGCTGTGGAGCCTGAATCACGCCCGCAATCACGGCTTCGAAGTCAGCCAGGAGAAACTCGATGAGTGGACCCAATGGTCCGCCGACAAGATGGCCGCGATCGACAAGGACCCCAAGCGTCAACCGCCGGTCGACAACCTCATCCAGATGATGCTGGGACGACAGACCTACTCCGCCGACGTCTCACCTCCCGCGCAGTTACAGGAGTTCCCCGCCTGGATCGCCAAGCAACAAACCAACGGCTTCTGGAAGGCGGGCGGCCAGCTGCCCCGGCAGAAAAGACCGGCGCGCGAAACCGATGAAGCCACGACCATGTGGACCCTGCTCGCGCTCAAGTCCGACGGTTCCAAAGCTCCCAACCCAAAGCAGACCAGGCAATGGCTCAAGGAGGCCAAACCCGGGACCAGCGCCGAATGGTGGGCAGTCCGCGCCCTGCTCGCCAAACAATCAGGCAAGAAGAGACAGACAAACAAAGCGATCCAGAAACTTTTGAACACGCAGAACGAAGATGGCGGCTGGGGCTGGATCCTGGGCGCCAAGAGCGACGCGCTCGGGACAGGCTTCGCACTGCACGCCATCGGTCGCGCCTCCGATCCCTCCGCGCACACAGAGGCCATCCAAAAAGCCCGGGCCTTTCTGACGAAGACCCAGCGCGACGACGGTTCCTGGGAAGTCCCTTCCACCAAAAAGGCCAACGACGAAAACCCCGAACCCACCTCCATCTACTGGGGCACAGCCTGGGCCGTGGTGGGTTTGTTGGATACCTCGCCCGAGGCCAAGGCCGCGCAATGACGCCAAGAATTTCCCCACGGATGGCAAGGCCGACCCACGGATATCCCCGCCTTCATCCGTGGGTCGGCTCTGCCATCCGTGGGGCTGCCACTTTGAAACCATGAACACCGACCAGCCGCCCTATCCCCTCACCCGCCGCGGATTCATCCGCCGTTCCACCACGGTTGCCGCCGGCGCCTCGCTCCTTCCCTCAACCCTGCCCCAGGTCCACGCCTCGGTCGGCGATGAGATCAAGATCGCGTTGATCGGCTGCGGCGGACGCGGCACCGGCGCGACCGTCCAAGCCCTGAGCACTTCCGGGCCGGTGAAGCTCTGGGCCATGGCCGACGCCTTTTCCGATCAGCTTGAGAAAAGCCTGAAAAGCCTCGTCGCCGGAACGCGCAAGTTCAGCCAGTCGCCCGACGCGGGCCCGCAGAAGGACAAGGTGGACGTCCCGCCCGAACGCCGCTTCATCGGCCTCGACGCCTATCGCCAGGTCATGGATCTGAAGGACATCGACGTCGTGATTCTGACGACGCCTCCGGGGTTTCGTCCCGCGCAGTTCGAAGCGGCGGTCAAGGCCGGCAAGCACGTATTCATGGAAAAGCCCGTTGCGACGGATCCGCATGGCGTGAATCGTGTCCTTGCCGCGGCGCGCGAAGCCAAGCGGAAGAACCTCAAGGTCGGCGTCGGCCTGAACCGCCGCCACAGTCCGCTTTATCAGGACACGATCAGGCGCATTCATGACGGCGCGATCGGGCGACTCAACACCCTGCGCCTCTACAATCTCCGCGGCGGCACGGGCAAGTATCATGAACGCCAACCCGGCGAGACCGAACTCGAGTACCAGGTCCGGCACTGGTACTACTTCGCCTGGCTCAGCGGCGACTTCAACACCGAGCAGAGCGTCCACGACTACGACATCGCGCTCTGGATGAAACAGGCGTTGCCCGTCAGCGCGCAGGGTCAGGGCGGCCGACTCGTCCGCGCCGGCAAGGACTACGGCAATGTCTACGACCACTTCTTCATCGAGTACGATTTCGCCGACGGCTCCAAGCTGTTGACCCAGCATCGCCATATCCCCAAATGCTGGGGCACCTTCTCAGCCCACGCCGACGGCTCGAAGGGCTCGGCCTCGCTGGTCGCCAAACGAATCGGCGAAATCACCCTGCACGATTCCGACAAGCCGCTCTGGCGCGGCAAGGAACTCGCCAACTCCTACCAAATCGAGCACGACGTCTTGTTCAAGGCCATTCGGGAAGACCAACCTCACAACGAGGCGGAATACGGGGCCCACGCCTCCTTCGCGGCCATCCTCGGACGCATGGCCGCCTACTCCGGGCAACAACTGATGTGGGATGAGGTGTTGAAGCAGAACGAACGCATCACCCCCGAAGGTGAAATGTGGGAATCAAAGGCGCCGATCGAACCGCTCGCCGAAGGCGGCTATCTCATCCCCACCCCGGCGAATTACAAGAAGGGGTGACTCGAATCGCCGGCGCCGCAACCTTTAG
>JAYPGD010000503.1:0-4200 GCA_038126655.1 Verrucomicrobiales bacterium | reverse complement strand
TCCGGCGTATGTCGAATTCTCCGTCCGCCGGACTTTGAGGAAAACGAGCTGCAACTTTCGCAGCGGGACCGTTCAAGGCAGAATGCCCGGAACAGTCGGAATTGAAGACGGCGACACGCGCCGTTTATTCAAAACAAGGCGAGCTAACTACGCGGCATCGGAGTCCAGGTCAAGGCGCATTGTGAGATTCACGCCCGACACTTCGAAGTCAAAACCGCCGACTCAATCCGATCACCGCCCCGAGCCCCTTGGCGGAATCGATCCTGGCGGAACGGAGACCGGCATCCTGCTGGAAGCTATCCTGCCAGATGCGGCGGACCTCGACGTGCGCCTCCCATTTCTTGAAAAGCTTCCGTTCCAGGCGCGCCGCGGTGTAGGCGCCCACCCAGACACGAGAACCGCTGCCCGATCCCGACTGGTTCAAGGTCGGGACCGTCGGGTCAGCCACCGTGACGCTGTCATTGAAATCAAATTGGCTGTGCGACCATCCGAAGGCGACCCCGACCAAGGCATGCGCCCGCCAGCGTTCGGAAAACCGCCATTCCAAAGAAGGCCCCAGGCGAAGGTGAATCGTGTCCACGCTCAGATTTCGTTGTCCGGTCACGGTTGCTGGCACAGTCGCCTCCGTTCGCGCGGGAGCGCTGCTAATCACCGGAGCGCCGGGTACGGTGTTGGCAAAGAGTCCGCTGAAAGGCGCCGTCCCCGCCGGAAGCACGACGCCGCCCAATCCGTAAATGTCCGTCAGCACGCCAGCGGTGGCCCCGACCGTCCCCGACTGCTCCCAGTCCGCGTGCTGGTAGGAAAGGCCAGCCTCCAGATCGACCGACCAATCCTTCTTCTCCAGCCAGTCGTAGCGGTAAAAGAACTCAATGCCGGGAAGGGCTTTCTGGGAGAAGGGGCGCGTGTACTCGCCGCCATTGATGGCGACGCTGTGCAATGCCAACGTCCCGCCTGTCAGGGCCGGATCCGGATCCGTCGCGGGCGTGACCCCGGGAATGCTGGTCGCCTGAGCGTCGCTCACGTATCCAAAGAACGATGTCCGCGGAAACGAGTAGTTCGCGGGCGGCGCGGGCGAGACCGCGTTGCCGGTGGAATCGACCCGGTTGAAACCGTCGTCGTAAAAGCGGTCCGTTGTGGGACTGCCGTCATCCGGCCCGGGATTTGTGGCTCGACGCGCGGAAAAGCTCGCCTTGGCGTTGAACCAGACAGGAACCTGAATCCCGAACTGATGGCGCGATTGGGACCGCTCCTGCGCCTGCGCGACGCCGGCCAGCAGAACTGCCGAGAGGAAGATGTGTTGTGCTTTGAGATGCATGATCATGTCGGGTCAGGGTTGTTCGATGACCAACACACGATAGAAGCGGGTCGCGCCCGGAGGGCTATCGGTGTTTGGCGCGCCCTCGTCGAGCCAGTGCAGTCGTTGTCCTGTGCCGGGAATCGAGACGGGCGAGGTCTTCCACTCCGAACCGGGGCCCGGCGTCATGGTATCCCGATACTGCACCACATAGGTCAATCCGGCCTCCGTCGGAAACTCCACATAGAATTTCACCCGCCCCGTGACCGGGTTGTAGCCCCGGAATCCCTGGACGGAGATCTGCCTCGACGACGCGGGCGTCTCGATCGTCCGGGCCTGGTTCAGCAGTTCCAGTTTCAAGCCGGGAGTGAAAGCCTGCCGGTCCTGGCTGAAATACTCCAGGTTCAGCTCCTGCTCCGAGTTTGCCGGAACCGGGAGATTGTATTCCACGTAGGGCCCCAGAGCGTTGGTCCCCGTGGCGTTACGCAACGTCACCGTCGCGGGCAGGTTGGTCGAGGTGATGCGCAAGGCCGTGAAATCGAAGGGCGTGCCATTGACCACGCGGACCCGCTGCTCATACTGGCTCGTCTGCGGATTGAAAAACGGGGCGCTGTAGGTCGCGTTGTAGAAACCGTCGGCCGAACTCGTCAACAGGGGCTGGTAGATGATCACCGGCACCGGCGTGAGAATGCTGGAACCGTCGTCGTAGGTGATCGTCAGATAGACGGTCGTCCGGTTCGTGCTGCCGTCCTGGCCCGCCATCGGCAACACCTCGACTGTCAGGTTGGTCGAATTCAGTTCAACCGACTGGATCAACTCGGGATTGTCGACCCGCGTGAGAGCCACGTTCGTCACCGTCAGTCCGGGCCGCATCGCGGCCGCCGTGAGATCGACATTGGGAATGCCGCCGAGAGCCTGAATTTCGACCAAGATCGCGACGCCCGCGTTGTCGGCGTCAAAACGTCCGCCTTCGTCCACCGTCAGAATCGACAGGTAGTCCGGGCCGAAGTAATCGGGAGCCGGGGTATAGGCCAGCCCTTCCAGCGCGGCGTTCAGGTCCGCCTTCAATCCGCTCATCACCAGCATGTTCGTCCCCATGCTGACGCCCCCCGCAAACTCCAAGCCCAGGGTGCGGGAGGCCATCAACACGCCGTTGGTGACACCGACGGTCACGGTCAGAGCCTCGCTGTCCGGATCGCTCACCGAGATCCCGTTGGGCGGGGTGTTGGTCGCGGAGAAGATCAACGACGTGTTCTGGAACACCTTCTGCGGAATCGGTTCTCCCGCCCCGTCGAATTCGACCTCAGGCAGCGCATTGATCGGCTTGGCATAAACAATGACCGTCACCGTCGCCGTGTCCGTCAGACTGTCAGGATCGCGGATCAAATAAGTGAACACATCCACGCCGTAGAAGTCGGGATGCGGCGTGTATTTCAACGAACCGTCGGGATTCACCGACACGCTCGCGTTGACCGACATCGCCGAAACGACCGTCAGGTCATCTCCGTCCGGATCGCTGTCATTGCCCAGGACCTGGATCACGTTGTTCTCGCTGCCTTCATCCACCGACGCCATATCCGGATCCGCGTTCGGAGGATCGTTGACGGGTGTCACCGTGATCCTGACCGTGATCAGCGCCGAACCGCCTTTCCCATCCACCACGACAACCGTGAATTCGTCCGGCCCGTGGTAGTTCTCATTCGGTAGATAGCTGTAGGAGCCGTCCGGATCGACCACGACATCGCCGTGTGTCGGCCCGGCCATCAACGTGTAGCTCAACTGATTCCCATCGGGTTCGTAGGCGAGTTGTCCTGAATGCGGCGTGTCTTCCGGTGTGGTGAAGGAAACCTCGACGTCGGGAAGATCCGTGTCCTTGGCCGCGGTGACGTCAGGTTGGCCGTCATCGCCAAAGACTTCCCCGGCGCCATCATCAACAATCGTGCCCGCGCCGGTGAAGACACTGCCGCCCACGTTGGCGGCTCTGAGCGTGAAGGTCTCCGGCCCATCCGGGAACGCGTCATTGACAATCGGCGTGCGGACCAGCAACTCACCCGCGCCGTCCAAGGCCACGCTGGACCCCGGCGTGTAGTCCTGCCAGACGGCGCCATCGAAGTATTGCAACCCGGGGCCGAAGTCCGCCGCGGTCGCCGTGCCCTCGGTTGTCGTCAGGCTGGCCAACTGTCCCGCCGCGCCGGTGATCGTGAACACCGCATGGGGCGAAGCCTCGTTCACCGTCACGTCGTTCACGCTCAGAGGACGGTCGTCGTCCTTCGTGACGTCCGGATCGGTCGTCCCGTTTTCCTTGAAGATATCGCCAGTCCCGTCGTCCGTGATGGTCCCCGTGCCGGTTCCGGACGTGCCCCCGGTGTTGGTCGCGCTCAACATGAAGCTGTGCGGGCCCTCATTTTCCTCGTCCGCCACGATCGGCGTGCGGACCAGCAACTCACCCGCGCCGTCCAAGGCCACGCTGGACCCCGGCGTGTAGTCCTGCCAGACGGCGCCATCGAAGTATTGCAACCCGGGGCCGAAGTCCGCCGCAGTCGCCGTGCCCTCGGTTGTCGTCAGGCTGGCCAACTGTCCCGCCGCGCCGCTCACCGTGAACACCGCGTGGGACGAAGCTTCGTTCACCGTCACGTCGTTCACGCTCAGCGGACGGTCGTCATCCGAACCGCCAGAACCCGAGCCGTCGTCCAGGATCGTCCCCACGCCCTGCGCGTCGCTGATCTTCGCGCCTGAGGCGGCGGCCAAGTTCAGATTGAAGTTCTCAGCGCCCTCGTAGATCGCCGGGGTGTCGTTGAGGATCGTCACCGAAACCGTCTTGCTCGAATCGCCAGCCGCGAAGTTCAGCGTGGTCGTCGTAAGCGCCGTGTAATCCGATCCGGCCAAGGCCGTATTGTTCGCCGTCG
>JAYPGD010000502.1:0-4202 GCA_038126655.1 Verrucomicrobiales bacterium | reverse complement strand
CCCATGTAGGCCATGCTGGCGAAGTTGGTGATGGGCACGATCGCCATGCGCAATTGCAGCGGGGCGTAGGCGGCCTGATGCTGCAGCGCGTGTCCCGCTTCATGCGCGGCCACAGCCACGCCGGCGATCGATCGCCCCGAGTAATTCTCTTCAGACAGGACAAGCCGCCGCTGCATGGGGTCGTAGTGGTCGGTGAGGCGACCGTGTGTCGCGAGGATCGGCACATCGTAAAGTCCCGCGTTGTCCAGGATCGCGCGGGCCGCCTCCGCGCCCGTCATGCCGGAATCGGAAGCAATCCGCGCGTAGCGGTTGTAGGTGGAGGAGACCTTGAACTGCGCGTAGAGCCCCAGCAAAAAGCCGGGAATCACGACCCACCAATAATCTGCAATGATCAATCCAAACATCGTTCTGCCTTTCGAAAGTGTTCTTCGTTGTCGCGTTGCCCGAGTGATCCGTTCAACGCATTCCCGTAATGGGTTCGTTCCGGATGGCAACAATCTCTGTGCCAAAGACAGGCATTATGACGTTCTTGTTCAACATCAATGGGTTACAAATATGGCGCGCCTTTGGATTCGGACTGAATTGAGACAATTCGGTCATCGAATCGCCGCGAATTGCGCCAAATCGGCCCGGGTTTGGAGTTTTGAGTTGCGGATGGGGGAAGATGCTTTTCGATTGGCGCCGTGATCGTTGTCATTGCCGATGACATTTCCGGCGCGGCTGAGCTTGCCGGCGTGGCCTTTGAGCGCGGCTTTACCGCCGAGGTTCAGACGCGGTTCGATCCGGCCTCGGATGCGGAGGTCGTCGCCCTGGACACCGACTCCCGACTGCTGGCTCCCGAGGAAGCCGCGGCGCGTGTGGGCGCCATCGCGCGAGAGGTTGCCGATTCGGGACCGACGCTGATCTACAAGAAGACGGATTCCGTCCTGCGCGGCGCCATCATTCCGGAGATCGACGCCATCACGGAAGCGGCCGGGATGCGTCGCGCCCTGCTCGTTCCCGCGAACCCCTCGCGGAGGCGGATCATTCGCGGCGGTGAGTATTTCGTGGACGGCGTTGCCTTGGCCGAGACCACATTTGCCAACGATCCGACGCACCCGGCCTGGACGTCCAATGCGCTGGAACTGCTGGGGCCATCGAAGCGAGGGGGCACTTCGTCGGTGCGCGCGGCGGATGCAATGTTTGTAAGCGGGGTGACCATTCCGGACGTGGAGTCCGTCGAGGATCTGAAGCGGCGCGCGGCGGAGGTGGACGAAGGCGTCCTCCCGGCGGGCGGCGCGGAGTTCTTCGGGGCTGTGTTGGATGGGAGCGCTGCCAACGACGGGACGCCGTTGGAACCCGCAACCGGGACGGCTGCGCGACAGTCGGAAACCGCGGGAACCTGTTTGCTGGTCTGCGGCAGCGCGGCGGCCTGGGCTGCGGGTCGGAAAGAGCGGGCTGCCCGGAGAGGCATGCGCTGCGTGTCCATGCCGAAGACGCTGGAGTTGGCGGCGCACGACGACGTGACGGCTGAATCGTTTGTCCATCAGTGGGCCGGCGGCGTTTGCGGCGCAATGGTGGAATACGACGCCGCGATGGTCGCCATTGGGCGCTCTGATCTGCTGAGCGCGCGACCTGAAGCCTTGTCGAAGCGGTTGGCCGAGGTCGTAGCGTTGACGTTTCGGATGACCGGGGTGGACCGGCTTCTGCTCGAAGGCGGCGCCACGGCGCGAGCGGTGATCGACGAGATGGGCTGGACGAGATTCGAAACGGTCGGCGCGATCGGTGGGTTGTCGTGGCTGCGGCCAGCGGAAGGCGGCCCGGCCCTGTTGATCAAACCGGGGAGCTACGATTGGCCGGAAGGGGTGTAGGACGAAATATATTCCGTTCTACAATCGGCGGCAATCGCTAGACTGCGTCCCCATGAAGACGAACGGCAAGAAACAGATCGGTTCGTGGGTCGCGGTCCTGATGGTCGCCTTGGCGACGAGTTCACTGGGCGCGGAGTTCAAGAAAATGAAGGACATCAGGTTTGCCGAGATCGACGGGCATGAGTTGAAGCTGGATCTGTATCTGCCGCCCGAAGCAAAGAACCCGCCGTTGATCGTCTGGGTGCATGGCGGGGCCTGGCGGGCGGGGTCCAAGAACAAGATGCCGTTGACAGATCTGGTCCGCGAGGGGTTCGCGGTCGCCAGCGTGGATTATCGGCTTTCGCCGGTGGCGAAGTTCCCGGCGGCGATCCACGACATCAAGGGCGCGATCCGTTTTCTGCGGGCGAAGCGGAAGGATTATGGCTTCAACGCGGAGAAGATTGCGATCGCCGGAGCCTCGGCGGGCGGGCATCTGGTCGCCCTGGTCGGGACGACGAACGGACACAAGGCATTGGAAGGCGAGATCGGCGGGAACCTGGATCAGTCATCCGATGTGCAGGCGATTTTGAGCTATTACGGGGCGAGCAATTTCATGACCATCCTGGACCAATCCACGTCGCATGGCCTGAGTGTGCGAGTTCCGGCGTTGGAGTTGTTCATCGGCGGCCGGCCAGAGGACGTTCCCGATCTGGCGAAGCTCGCAAGCCCCGTGTTTCACGTGGACAGGAACGACCCGCCGCTGTTGCTTATCCACGGCGACCAGGATCCGCAGATGCCGATCAACCAATCACACGAACTCCACGGGAAATACAAGGAGCTGGGATTGACCGTTCAATTCGAAGTCGTTCATGGGGCCGCGCATGGGGGGAAGGCGTTTCATGACGCAAGGCGGGTGAAGCTGGTGAACCGGTTTCTGGATGAATGGGTGAGGTGAACCGCTCGCGCAGCGCGCTCGCGGCGCAACCTGAAGGTTGCGGCTACGAGGTTGCGGTTGCGAGGTTGCGGTTACGAAGCCTTGGGGCTTCCCTCCAACGGGATCGCTTCGTCGACCAGGAGCACGGGGACGTTGTTCCGGATCAGGTAGAGGAACTTCCCGTCTTCCCGGACGAGGCCTCCGTCGATGTTCTCCTTCACCGCATTGCCGCCGCGGTCCTTGAGCGCGTCCTTTTCAATCGCGGCGTTCAGGTCGGTGATCTGTTTGTCATCGGCCGGCGAAAGCTTCTGTTTCGTCTCCGGGCAACGGACGATTTCGAGGAGTTCCTTGTCGATCATGGGAGTGGTGACTGGTGATTGGTGATTGGCTGGTCGCGCCGTAGGGCTGGTTTTGCGGAACGAAGGCGGATGGCGATTTCAAATCTCAGATCTCAAATTCCCGATCACTGATAACTGATCACCAGTCACTGATTACTGAATACCGATTACCGATGACCGATTACTGATTACTGATTACTGATTACTGATTACTGATCACAAACCCACCGCCTTCAAAGCGGCGACCTGAATGACTTTCAGAGGCGCGCCGATTTTCTCCGCGAGCGCGCGGCAGGATTCGTATTCGGGCGCGACCTGGACGGCCTTGCCGTTGAGCAATCCAATCTTCACTTCGACCGGGCCGTATTCCGTTTCGACGGTCCGGATCTCGCGTTTGAGTTTGCGGCGTTCGGCGACGGCGCGGCGGACGCCGAAGGCCGTGGTCTCGCGGAGGATGGATTCGGTGAAGCGATCGGCGTCGGCCTCGGCGCAGAGGACGGTCAACAGGACGCCGGGCCGGCTCTTCTTCATCTGGATCGGCGTGTGAAACACGTCGAGCGCGCCGGCGGCGAGCGCCTGCTCCAGGAAATGGCCGAGGACCTCGGAGCTGATGTCGTCGAGATTCGTTTCAAGGACGGCGATGCGATCGGTTTCCCAGTCGAGCGCGGGGGCTTCGCTGGAAGATTCGGATTCGCCAAGGCAGGCGCGGAGGACATTGGGTCGGGTCTTGCAGTCGCGCGTTCCGAGACCGTAGCCGATCTGGTCCGGAATCAGTCCCTGCATACCGTCAAAAGACTCGGCGAATTCCGCCAGCAGCGCGGCGCCGGTCGGCGTGACGAGTTCGGACTTCTCCTCGCATTGGGTGATCGCGACGCCGCGCGCGCCGAGGATCTCAAGCGTCGCGGCGGTCGGGACGGGGAAGCGACCGTGCGCGCAATTCACCCAGCCTGTTCCCTCGACCACCGGGGCCGCCAGGACGCGCGGCTTGCCCAGCATTTCCAGCGCAATGCAGGCGCCGATGATTTCCACAATGGAATCGACGGCGCCGACCTCGTGGAAGTGGACCTCCTCCGGCGGCATGCCGTGGACCTTGCCCTCGGC
>JAYPGD010000501.1:0-4230 GCA_038126655.1 Verrucomicrobiales bacterium | reverse complement strand
GTCTTGAACAATCTCATTTCTTTCTCTTCCGTTTCTTCTCACCGCCTTCCACCTTCTTCTTGTAACCCGAGTATTCGGGTCGTTTGAAGAAGCGCTCGAAGTGGGGCCGATATTCTTCCAGCGTATGCCAGAACGCGTTTCGCGGCGACTGAACGACCCTGCCCTCCGGATAATCCTTGCCCGCGGCGCTCGCCTCCACGGATGCCATCATCGCCTCCGCCTCGGTCGCCATTCTCGCGAGTCGATCAGGGAACTTATCCGCCAGATTTGTTGATTCGCCCGCGTCTTTACCCAGATCATACAGTTCCCAGCCTCCTCCCCGTTGACTGGAACCGACGAGTTTGAAATCGCCGTCGATGAGGGCCGTACGTCTCGTAAAGCGAAACGGCATCGCGTGCGCGCGTTTGGGGGTCTGCCCCTCGAACAACGCTGCAATGCTTTCACCGTCGCGCACTTTCAACTGGGAATCCTCCGGCAGTCCCAGCAGATCGACAATCGTCGGCATGATATCCATCGTCGAAGCCGGAAAGTCGGTAATCGAAGGCTTGATCCGCCCCGGCCATTCAATGATGCCGGGAACGCGGATGCCGCCCTCATACAGGCTCCCCTTGTGGCCGCGAAGATTGCCGACCGCATCGGGATCAGTCTTCAGGCCGCCGTTGTCGCTGCAATACCAGATCAGCGTATCGCGCTCGACGCCCATGTCGCGCAACCCCTTGCGCAGGAGGCCCACGCTGCGGTCGATGCCGACAATCTCGCCCAGGTGATTAGCCAAGGTCTTGTCCCCGAGGTCAGGCAGTCCACTCATGTCCTGCTCCACCGCTTTCTGGGGATTGTGCGGGGAGCCATACCAGATGACCGTAAGGAAAGGCGAACCCGCCTTGTGGCTGCGCTTCATGAACTTCAACGCCTCCTTCACCGCAATGACGGACGAATCGCCTTCAAACTCTTCAAACTCGCCGTTCCGGCTCAGCAACGGGTCGTGATCATAGTAGTTCGAGGCGGACAACCATTCGTCAAAGCCGTAGCGCCCGGGGTGATTGGCGTCGTCTCCCAGGATGGGAACGCCCGCCCCCCGCACACCATTGAGGTGCCACTTGCCGAAATGACCGGTCGCATAGCCGGCGCGCTTCAGCGCCCGTGGCAACGTCTTCTCCTGCAGGCAGAGATTGTGACCATGCGACGGCACGCCCGTGCGATTGTGGGTCCGGCCGGTCAAGACTGAGGCCCGGGTCGGCGAACAAACCGGTCCGGCGGCGTAAAAGCGATTGAAACGAAGGCCGTTCGCCGCCATGGCGTCGAGGTTGGGCGTCTTCAGGACGGGATGGCCATTATAGCCAACTTGTCCCCACCCCTGATCGTCGGCCATGACGAGAATGATGTTCGGTTTGTCCGCCACCGCTGTTGCCGCTGACAAAGCGACAGATGCAAGGAGGCCAAGGAGAGTGGTTCGAATTGCTTTTTTCATGCGGGTTGAATGTTGCGACCAAAACAGACGCGCGGCAGCGAAAATTGGTTACTTTGCCAGGATACCGGACTCAGGCGCCCGTCACGTGGCGAACAACTGCCCCTCAATGTCCGCGAAGGCCTTGAATTCCAGCGCGTTTCCAGACGGGTCCTCAAAGAACATCGTGCACTGCTCGCCCGGCTCTCCCTTGAAGCGCACGTAGGGCTCGATGATGAATTCATCGACGAAGGTCCGGGCCTTCTCCGCCAGTTCCTCCCATTCAGGGATCGTCATGACGACGCCGAAATGCGGCACGGGAACGGACTTGGCGTCCACGGGATTGCGATGATTCGGGACCTTGCCTTCCGGACCAAGGTTCGGATTCAAGTGGGTAACCACCTGGTGGCCATACATGTTCCAATCGATCCAGGTCTCCGCGCTGCGGCCTTCGGAGAATCCCAGTCTGTTCCCATAGAACTCACGGGCCTCGGCAATGTCGCGAACCTGAACGGCAAGATGAAACGGCGTCAACATGGAGCCGACCATTGTGGAGGCCGGCAAATACCTCAAGCCTGCAGGCGCGCTATGGCTTGTTCAGATCCTGTTCCGCCTCCCGCTTGATGGTCGCGAAACGTTCATCGTCAGGCCGAAGTTCGAGCCCCTTGGCCGCCATGGACAGCGCCTTTTCGGGACGACCGTTGCTCAAACAGGCCTGGGCCGCCTTCCGGAGCATCCAGACCTTCCCCGGCGCCGACTCAAGGTCGAATTCCATCAACCGGATCCCATCGTCCACTCGCCCATCCTTGATCAACTGTTCTGCCAGGGCCAGGTTCGCACCGCCCCAGGCCGCCTTCCTGCCCTTGGACTTGAACCATTCAATGGCCGCATCCACTCCCTGGCTTTTCACCATCCGGTACATGCGCTGTTCCTGGGTGACGGGGGCCTTGCCGGGCATTCTGAAGGGCTGCCCGGTCACGACGTGGATCAATTCGGCGCTCAGGTTCATCACCGCGCGCCAAACGTCGCTCTTCCCGAAAGCGTCGCCCTGGTTGCACAGGACGATGACGAACGCGTCGTCATCCACCAGGCGGTTCTCCATGGCCCGGAAACCGTTGATCGCGCCCCCATGATTGATGACCTTTGTCCGCCGCTTGGTCACGGGGTGAGTGCGGGTGTAGATCTGCCAACCATAGCCATAGCGGCTGTGAGGACGTCCGCCCGCGGCCTTGACCTCCGGCGCCTCCCGGTTCGGCTTGAACATGAGATCCCGATGTTTCTTATCCAGGAGCTTGTCCGTATACAGGGCGCGATCCCAAAGGAACATGTCCTCCACGGTGGAATAGAGCGAACCCGAGGCGCCTGGCGAGGAATCCATGTCCATGTAATCGGCATTGTCATAGCCAAAGGGACCGCGCTTGTATCCGGACGCCCGTTTCTCCAGCACGTAACGGTTGCGGTCATAACCGCTGTTCTTCATGCCCAGGGGGTCGAAGATGCGCTCCTTCAGATTCCGCTCGAAACTCTTGCGGGTTACTTTCTCGATGATCCGCCCGAGGATGATGTAGCCCGCGTTGCAATAGGAATAGAATGTTCCCGGATCGTTCTGCAGGTCGCCGCTGCAATACTCCTTGATGAATTCATCCTTGCCCGAAGGCAGCCGGGAAACGGAGCCGCGATAGTTAAAGCTGGCAGTGAAGTCCTTGATGCCCGACTGATGCGCCATCAAATGGTGCAGCGTAATCCGATCTCCGGTGTCCTTGCGGTAATAAGGCAGGCGCTCAGTGATCGTGTCGGTCAGCTTTAGCTTTCCCTCCTGAACCAGTTGCATCACGAGCATGCTGCAGAATTGCTTGCTGACCGAAGCGAGACGAAACTTGGTGTCCGTGGTGTTCGGAATGTTCCACTCCCGGTTCGCCAACCCGAATGCTTCCTTGTAGATCACCTCGCCCTTGTCGGCCACCAGCACGGCTCCCGAGAACAACCCTGTTTCGGCCGTCGCCTGGCAAAGCTCGCGCAACGCCTTCGCCTTGTCCGGACTCACCTCGCGGTAGCCCTTGGGAAGCTCAGGCGCCTTGTCCTGCCCCTTCGCGGGCAGAGCGGACAACGCCCCGGCGATTACCAACGCCAATGAGGCAAATTGTCGGATGGTCATTTTTCTAATCCCGGTTAGGTTGAGGACTTCGCTCATGACCCGATAAAGTAAGTCGGAATGCCGATCACACAAGAACTGCCATGAAAAACTGGTTTCTCGCCGCCATTGGATTTGTCTGCCTGCAATCGCCTCTTCACTCGCAATCCGGTCCGGAGAGCGACAAGGCGTTCTCCCACAGCGTGACCACGGCGAAGAAACCGTGGACGAAGCGGGATTTCCTCAACAATCCGGACAATTTCCAGTTTGCCATCGTGACGGATCGAACCGGAGGGTTGCGACCGGGAGTGTTTCCCCGCGCCGTCAAGAAGGTGAACGAATTGCAGCCCGAGTTCGTGATCACGGTGGGCGATCTGATCCCGGGCGGCGTCCGCCAGCGCAATGAGAAGGAAATTCGCCGGCAGTGGGCGGAGTTCAACGGATTCATCAAGGGATTCGAAATGCCCTTTTTCTACCTCCCGGGGAATCACGACGTCAGCAACGGCTTAATGGACCGGATCTGGGATGAGCAGTTTGGCGTCCGCTACTACTCCTTCCTCTACAAGAATACGCTTTTTCTCTGCCTCAACACGCAGGACGGCGAGGGCACGAGACCCTTCCTCGGAAAGCAGCAGATCGAGTGGGCCCGGAAGGA
>JAYPGD010000500.1:0-4255 GCA_038126655.1 Verrucomicrobiales bacterium | reverse complement strand
TCCGGCGACACCGCCCGCCTGCTGCCGGAGGAACTCGGCGGCAAGTGCATGGCGCCGCTGAAGGAGCTGTCCGGCGAGGCGGTGGTGGAGCTGCTCCGGCAGGGCGCGCTCTGCCGCTTGGAAATGAAGGCGGCGCAATTCAACGCCCGCGCGCGCCAGGTCGGTTGGGAGCGCGCGCTGTGGGAGGGCCTGTTCCGCGCCCTCGGCTACAAGCAGAACCCCTGGCCCATGCAGCGACTCGCCGAACTGTTGCCCGATATGGGCCTTGAACCCGGCGCCCCCGCCGAACCGCCTCGCGTCTGGCAGGCGCGGCTCCTCGGCGTCAGCGGCCTGCTGCCCGACGGCTCGGAGGAGACCCGCGCCGACCGGACCACAAACCGCTATGTCCGCAGCGTGTGGGACCAATGGTGGCGGGAACGCGCCGGCCTTGCGGACGCGATCCTGCCGCGATCGGTCTGGCGAATGGGCGGTCAACGACCCGCGAATCATCCGCAGCGTCGGCTCGCCCTCGCCGCGCATTGGCTGGCGAAACCCGACCTCCCGTCGCGCATCGTCGATTGGTTCTCCACTCCGATCCGCGAGGGAAAACTGGTTGCGTCGTTGGCGACGGTTCTCAAGGCGAAACCCGATCCATTCTGGGAATCGCGTTGGACATTGAAGTCGAAGCCGATGGAACAGCCGAGACCGCTGTTGGGCGAAACCCGGGTCACGGACATCGCGGTCAATGTGATCCTGCCCTGGTTCTGGACGCGCTGCGCCAGCGGCGGCGATGAGGGCCTGCGCAGGACCGCCGAGTCGCGCTACTTCGCCTGGCCCAAGGCGCAGGACAACGCGGCGCTGCGCCTGGCCCGACAACGCCTCCTCGGCGGCGCGCACTCACGGCGTCTCACCACCGCCGCCAT
Organism: Verrucomicrobiales bacterium; assembly: GCA_038126655.1. Taxonomy (GTDB): domain Bacteria; phylum Verrucomicrobiota; class Verrucomicrobiia; order Limisphaerales; family JAYPEY01; genus JAYPEY01. Next base: position 3,353 of record JAYPGD010000500.1, on the reverse strand, counting down.
CCAACAGGGCCTGATGCAGGTCGTGCGCGACTTCTGCTGCCACTCAAACGCCATCTGCGAGGACTGCCGCTTCCCGGAGTTGGTCAAGGCGCTGGGCGCGACACGGTGAGGACGAGACAAGGGAATCAAGGCATGCGCAGGACGAGGTGGCGACCCCCATCCGTTGATCCGGAATCCTCAACGCGCCTCGCGCCTCAACCATTCCTTTGCCTTCATTCCCTTGTCCTGAAATCCGGAATGCTCCGTTCGCGCGGGCGCAATCGAAGAAAACTTGTTACCAAACCGCCCCAGCCAACGTCCTTTCCCCTGAATCGGGAACACAACCACTCGATGTATGAAACGGACAAGGGCGACAATCACAGCGGGCGCGGGGCTGATCCTGGCATTGGCGTGGAATGCAGCGGCAGCGGACAAACTGACTCCGGAACAGACCGCCTTCTTTGAGAGGCACATCCGGCCGGCGCTGTCGCTCTACTGTTACGACTGTCATTCCGAGGAAACCGGAAAGACGCGCGGCGGACTGCTGCTCGACACACGGGACGGATTGTTGCGCGGCGGCGACAATGGCAACGCGCTCGCGGGCAAGACCTACGAGGACTCCCTGTTCTGGGAGGCGATCACCTGGGGCGATCTGGAAATGCCGCCCAAGGAAAAGATGCCCGCCGACGTCATCCGCAACTTCCAACGCTGGCTGCAGATGGGCGCGCCGGACCCGCGCGTCCGCGAAAAGGTGGTGGTCGATTCCAGGGTCGATATCGAGAAAGGCCGGAAACACTGGGCGTTTCAACCGCCGGTCGCTCCGGCCGGGGAGACGATCGATTCGCTGGTGTCCGCAGGACTGAAGGCGGCTTCCATTACTCCGGTCGGACCGGCCGACCCGGCGACCTTGTTGCGCCGCATCAACTACGATCTCGTGGGACTGCCGCCGTATCCCAAGGAGATTTCCGCCTTTCTCGCGGCCTGGAAGCGGGATCCGAAACAGGCGGTGGAAAGCAAGGTGGATGAACTGCTCGGCCGTGCGCAATACGGCGAGCGTTGGGGACGCCACTGGCTCGACGTGGCGCGCTACGCGGAATCCGCCGGCAAGGATGTCAATGTCACCTATCCCCACATCTGGCGGTATCGGAACTACGTGTTCGACTCCTTCAACGCCGACAAACCCTACGATGAGTTCATCCGCGAACAGATTGCCGGGGATCTCCTCAAGGTGAAGTCGGAGGCCGAATGGCAGGAGAATCTCATCGCCACCGGCTTCCTCGCCATGGGCACGAAGAGCCTCAATGAATCGAATCCGCGGCAACACCGGATGGATGTGGCCGACGAGCAGATCGACGCTGTGAGCCAGGCCGTCCTGGGACTGACCGTCTCCTGCGCGCGTTGCCACGACCACAAGTACGATCCCATTCCCACGACGGATTACTACGCGCTGGCGGGAATCTTCCTCAGCACGGACACCTACTTCGGAACGGTGAGCTCGGCGCAGAACAAACGCGCGAGCCGGCTCATCGAACTGCCCATCGCCGATCGCATGGACGCCCGCAAGCGGATGAGTCAAAGCGAGATCACTCAGATGAAGGAGCAACGACAACAGCTCCAGACGGCCCGCCGCAACGCCCGCAACAGCGACGGCGGCTCCCAGCAGATGATGGCGGCGATTCGTCGACGCATTGCGGAGATCGACTCGAAGCTGGCGGCGCTCGGCGAGGACGGCGTTCCGGCCACCATGGCCATGGGCGTTCAGGACGGACGCCAACCCGCGGACGCCGCCGTGTACGTGCGCGGCGATGTCGAGAAACCCGCGCAGAAAGTGGACCGCGGTTTCCTCCAGGTCTTGCCCGGCGGCGGCCCGACTAGAATCAAGCCCGGTGAAAGCGGCCGGCGCGAACTCGCCCATTGGCTGACTTCGAAGGACAACCCGTTGACCGCGCGCGTCATGGCGAATCGCATCTGGTTGAAACTGATGGGCGAGGGCCTCGTGGCCTCACCGAACAACTGGGGAACGACCGGCCAGAAACCCTCCCACCCAAAGCTGCTCGATCTCCTCGCCGTGCAGTTCATGAACGACGGCTGGTCCGTCAAGCAGACCATCCGGCGCATCATGTTGTCGGACGCCTACCAGCGCAGTTCGGAGATGCGTCAGGCCAACTATGACCGCGATCCGGACAACCGCCTGCTCTGGCGCATGAGTCCGCGGCCCCTCGATGCGGAGGCCCTGCGCGATTCCATCCTCACGATCGGCGGCGGCATCGAACTGCGGCGCCCCTACGGCTCCATGGTTTCCGAGGTCGGCGACAATCGCGTCGGGCGCGGCTTCAATCAGGATCGATTCCCGACCGATGTCCGGTATCGCTCGGTCTACCTTCCAATCCTGCGCGACGATCTCCCCGACGCCCTGGGTCTCTTCGACTTCGCGGATCCGAACGCGTCCAAACCGAAACGCGATCCCACCAATGTCCCGGCCCAGGCGCTTTACCTGATGAACAATCCCGCGGTCCTCGCCGAAGCCGCCGCCATGGCGAAGTTCCTGATCAAGGCCAATCCCGATCGCGAGTCGCAGATACGCGCCGCTTTCCTGCGCGTCTATGGTCGCGAACCCGACGACGCAGACCTGCGCGCTGCCAGGGCCTTCTTCGCGCAATATCAACCGGTCGCACAAACCGCGGCCAACGCCCGGGGACCACAAGGTCGTTTTCAACGCGGACCGCGACAAGGCCAGGGGCAGTTCCGCGGACCGCGCGGCAGGGGCGGCATGGCGGGCGGACGTCCCGGAGGCATGGGCGGCATGAGACCGGGCGCAAACATCCCTCCCGCCAGCGCGCCGGAGATTCCGCAGATGTCCGCGGCGGAACAAGCGCTCGCCGTGTTTTGTCAGGGCCTCATGGCCAGCGCTGAATTCCGCGTGTTGAACTGATCCGATTACCCGGGAAGCATCATGAAGACGTCACTCACCCGCCGCGAAGCGCTCCGATACACGACCAGCGGCCTCGGCTCCATCGCCTTCGCCGCCATGGCGACCGAACAGGCCCGCGCCGCCGCGGCCGCCAATCCGCTCGCCCAAAAGCAGCCGCATTTCGCGGCTCGCGCCAAGCACGTGATCTTTCTCTCGATGGGAGGCGCCCCCTCGCACGTCGACACCTTCGACTACAAGCCCAAGCTCACCGCCGACACCGGCAAGCCCGGCAAATACGGCCCCAACCTGTTGGGATCTCCGTGGAAGTTCAAGCAACACGGCCAGGGCGGGCTTTGGATCTCCAGTCTGTTCCCCAATGTCAGCCGGCACGCGGATGAAATGTGTCTCCTGCGCGGCATGCATTGCGACCAGCCCAACCACAGCCAGGCCGCCATGCAGACGC
>JAYPGD010000499.1:2564-4272 GCA_038126655.1 Verrucomicrobiales bacterium | reverse complement strand
TCGGCTGCCTCCCGGTTTACAACCTCACCTTGGAGCCGGAATCCCCAGCCTACGCCAACCGTCTCCGCGACACCGCCCGGTTCCTCGCCGAATTTCAACGCGACTTCTACGCCCGGATGGGCCGCTACCTACGCGACGAACTGGGCTGCAAACACCTGCTCAACGCCACCAACTGGCGCACCGCCAACGACTCCAAACTCAAGGCGCTCGAACGCTTCAGCTACCACGCGCTCGATATCGACGCGGAGAATGAATATGTCGGCTCCGACTACCAGCATGAAGGCCCCAACGACGGCTACCGCGTCGACCCCGGCCATTACCTCGTCAATGAGTCCGTCCTCGGGAAACCCTTCGAGATGTGCACGAACTATCGCATGGAGAAAGGCCATCCCTTCATCCTCACCGAAACCGCCTGGAAGAATCCGAACCGCTACCAGAGCGAGGGCCCCTTCCTCGTCGCCGCCTACCAGTGCCTGAACGGACTCGACGGCGTGATCTGGTTCAGTTGCCAGACTCCCGGCTATGAAACCGATCCCCGCAAACCCTTCTGGCGAACGGGCGACCAGATGTCCACCCACAAGTGGAATCACTGCTACCCGGGGATGATGGCCGGCTTCCCCGCCAATGCGCTGCTCTTCCGCAAGGGCTACCTCAGCCAGGCCGAGCCCATCGTCCGCAACGTTCGCGCGCTCCAATCCCTCTTCAATCGCGAGCATCCCCGCATCGACGACAACGAAGCCTACGGCGATCAACGCAATCTCCCCGACCTGGCCCCGGGCTGGAAACCCCGCCCCGATGAAATCAACCGCGCCGCCTACCAGATCGGTCCGGTGATGACCAGGACCGGCGGCGATCCCAAGGAATCCCGGGTCGGCGACATCGCCACACACTTCGATCCCGCCAATGGAACGATCCGCAGCTCAACCGGCGAAATGCTTTGGGACTACCGCAAGGAATTCGCGACCATAAACGCCCCCAAGGCGCAGGGCGTGACCGGATTCCTGAAACGCGCCGGCGGCCGCTTCGAACTCCGCGATGCCGTCATCTTCAGTGACAACAACTACGCCACCGTCAATCTCGTGCCTCTGGACGACAAACCCATCGCCGAATCAGAGCGGGTGTTGGTCCAGGTCGTCACCGTCAACCGCCTCACCGGCTGGCGGACGAAGGACGCGACCTTCCAGCTCGGCAAAGGCGAACGCGCCTACGAGGTCCGGGGCGAACAGATCGTCCGCATCGGCAGGCCGCCCTTCCGCATCGCCAAGGCAAAGGTGGAGATCCACTTCAAGAACAGGCGGTTGCGCAGCGCGAGAATCCTCGACATCAACGGCTACCCGATCGGCTCACGCAGCCTCACCGACGGCCGGTTCACCTTCCCCCCCGACGCCATCTACGCCATCGTCTCGACAGAACCGCACGGAAAGTGAATCGAAGGTTGATCGCATCGTTCATGCTCAATCAAATCCCCAATCTGATGATGCTTGCGTTGCTCGCTTTCGGCGCCGCAGCCCAGGCGTCAGCCTCGCAACCCAACATCCTTCTCATCCTCACCGACGATCAGGGCTGGCCGACGCAGGGTTGCTACGGGGGCAGAAACGTCCCCACTCCCAATCTCGACCAACTGGCGACCGAAGGCGCGCGCTTCACCGACGCCTATGTCACGACCCAATGCACGCCGACGCGGGCCACGATTCTCACCGGGCAATAT
>JAYPGD010000499.1:0-2554 GCA_038126655.1 Verrucomicrobiales bacterium | reverse complement strand
ACGACGACGGCCACTCCATGGGCCACAAACCTGATGCCGCGCATCATTACGGCTTCGACCACGCCCCACCGATACTGCCCCGCTCTGAATTCAGGGAAGGCAACGACCGCGGCGTCGACGAATTGACGGACCAGGCCATTGATTTCATCGCCGCGAACCGCGACAAACCCTGGTTCTGTTATCTTTCGCACCACACGATCCACGGCGTCGTCGTCGCGCCGGACGAACTCACGCAAAAGTACCGCGACCTCGGCCGCGGCGAGGTCGGCTACAACAAGGCGGTCTACCTCGCGGCCCTGGAGCACATGGACCGTTCCATCGGACGACTCATGGCGAAGCTCGAAGAACTGGACGAAGCGGCAGAAACCTTGGTTGTGTTCCTCAGTGACAATGGCGGGATCGATGAACGACTCGAACACCGCTCCATGGCCCTGCCCCATCCAGACGCGCCCAGGCTGCCGGTCAATCTGCGGGAATACGACAATGCTCCCTTGCGCGCCGGCAAGGGCTCCGTCTACGAAGGCGGCGTACGGGTCCCGATGATCCTCCGCTGGCCCGGCCGTATGAAGGCCGGAACCGTGATTAAAACCCCGGTCCACGGTATTGACCTCGCTCCAACCTTCTTTGACGCAGCCGGCGTGAAACTGCCGGAATCCCACATCCTCGACGGCGCCAGCCTCGTCCCGCTGCTGCAAGGAGAGGGCTCGGCCTTGCTGGCAGACCGCCCCATCCACCAATACATGCCCTTCTACGATCTCAATTGGGGACTCACGCCCTGCGCCTCCATCCGCCGCGGCAATTTCAAACTGATTGAATTCTTTGGCGACCGTTTCGATGCCGGCAATCAATACGTCCCCGGACGCCGCATCGAACTCTACAACCTGCGCAACGACATCGGCGAAACCCGCAACCTCGCGGATTCCGATGCCCGCAGGGCGGAACAACTCCGCCGCCGGCTTCACCAGTGGATGCGCGATCTCGGCGTCGGCCCGACCGCCCCCAATCCCCATCACGATCCCAACCGAGCCTTCCTCACCGTCAACAAGAAGCCGGAGTGGTTGCAAAACCGCGGCAATCGGTAATCCCTGCCCGCAACCCCGTCATTGATTTCGCCCCCGCCCTGTGCCACCGTCTCCGGCCGGCCGCCCTCGTAGCTCAGTGGATAGAGCAGCGGTTTCCTAAACCGCGTGTCGGAAGTTCGATTCTTCCCGGGGGCGCCATTTTCTGTCTTCAGGTCAACCTCGCCGCTCAACGTTTCTTTGCGACAAGTTTCTCGCGGAGGAAGGTCGCGATTTCGTCGGCCATCGGGGCGAACCAGGGGTGGCTGTTCCAGCAGCCGTGTCTGCCGCCCTGCACGATCACAAGGCGATGGGAAACTCCGGATTGATCGAGTTTGCCTCGAAATTCGGGATAGCGTTATCCGGGCGAGTCCTTTTGCCCCTCGATGATCAGGATCGGCGGATCGCCCTTGGAGATGTGAGTGATCGGCGAACCCTGTCGGTAGGCCTCCTTCCGCTCTTCATACGGGCCGCCAAAGAAGACGAGCTGATTGCGGATCGGCCTTTTTGCCTCCAATGCCCGGGTGACCTGATCGACGCCGGCGCGCTGGAGGCGTCCGGATGCCCGCCCACGCCTTCGAAGAGCCCCGCATCGCCGGTCAGCGCGACCATGGCCGCCAGATGCCCCCCGGCCGAACCGCCCACGGCCCCGATTCGCCCAGGATCGACCCGGAGCCTCCTCGCGTTGGCGCGCATCCATCGGACCGCCGCCTTGCAATCCTCCACCGCCGCCGGAAACTGCGCCTCGCCCGAAAGCCGATAATCGATGGTCGCCGCGACAAAACCCTGCGTCGCCAGTCGTTGCGCCATCGCGCGAAACGACAGTCGATTGCCGCCCGACCAACCGCCGCCATGGATGACGATCACTCCCGGAAATGGCCCGTCGCCCGGAGCCGCGGGAGCATAGAGATCGAGTGCAGATCCCTGTCGCCGCCCTTTCCAAACACCACGCCGGTCTGCCCGACGATCCCCGGAGGAATCTCATCCCGGACGCGGGCCGGTTTCGTCCCGGAGGGGACCTCGATGAACTTGTCGACCTTCACTCCGGGGGCGAACTTTGGAACCGCCGCCGCCGTGACGGCGACCGATCCGACGATGCCAAGGAGGACGGCCGCGGTTTTCTGTGAGGCTGTTTTCATGGGGGCGCAGTCTGGCAGGAGACGACCCCGAGGAAAACAGTTTTGAGGCCTTCCGACGAAACAACTTCAACCGCGGGTTGTTTTCTGAAAGAAATGGTTTGCGCGCGCCGCGATCCGGCCGCCTCATAGCCGTCCAATTCGATCACCGCAACGCCGTAGAACACGATGTCCAATCCCGAACTAGACAAGCTCATCAAGCCCGAGAAGATGCACGGCGGCCTGAAGTTTTTCCTCTGGGCGGTCGGTCTGACGCTGGCGGTCGTCATCGCCTGGCTGGCCTGCGCGCGCACGGGCCTGGTGGCGGGGTGGAGACAGGTCGGCGCCATGCGCAGCCAAGGCATCGCACTGGCGGGAGGG
>JAYPGD010000498.1:0-4282 GCA_038126655.1 Verrucomicrobiales bacterium | reverse complement strand
GGCTTGGATGATGCCGTCGGTCTCGGCCTCGGCGAAGGCCTCGATCGAGCCGGCGAGGGTTTCCAGGTTGCTGACGTTGATGGCGGGGTAGGCATACTTGCCGGCGCGCGCCGAGGTCAGCATCTGCTTGTATTGATCAAAATCAGCAATGGGCATGGCTTGGTTCTCTTACGTTGTTCTTGTCAAAAAATCGTGATCTTCCCCGCCTGTCGGGGCAAAGGAGCGGGCAGGGTAGTGATTTTGGGCGGATTGGCAATGTTGGAATTGCCGCCGCCTGGGAGGCGAGGGAAGCCCCGTGAGTGACGGACTACGGGAGGCGTTGGAGCGGTCGCAGACCGCATTGGCGGCGGAAGCTCCAAATCCCAAGCTCCAAATCCCAATGCCGGTCGCCGTCCTGGATACGAGGCGAAGACTATTTACCACAGAGGACACGGAGAATACAGAGAAACACAGAGGAGATTCACCCTGCTCCGGCAAGCGCTGCGACCAATGCCAGCGTTGTCGTAATCACGATTTCCAAGGCCATTCCGAAGGCTTGGATAGCTACAGACGTCAGCGTGCCATTCAAATACCGGAAATCGATAGTCATGAGAAGCACGACTCCCACGTAGCCCAGAAAGGACCAGCCCCAATATCGATCGTACATAATACTGTTGAACCAGTCCTGTCCTAAAAAATAGAAGCCGCAGACGGTGAGCGTGGCCAGGATCATGACCAACGCCGGCAATGCCAGTTTTCGTGGATCGGTCAGGCGGAGACCCGCCAGAACGACAGCGTAGACGGCCAGATTCATCAGGCAGAAGAGGGCCAATTCATGGATGAGGTGATCGACAGTTTTGGCGTGATCGTCTTCGACGGTTCTCTGCCAGTGATCCAGTTCCTCGACCCTTTGTTTGAATGAGGTCAGAACAAATGCCTTGAAGATTCCGCCCAGCAGCGGCGATTTCTCTTCAATCGTTTCGATCATCGCTTCCTGGAGCCGGTTGGTGGATGAGGCTGGCCTGGCGAAGGTCTTTTCAAGGATGAGATCCAGGTTCTCGTCGATCAATTCGGACAACTTCTCGCGCGTTTCCGGATCCTTGCCCAAGGCCTTGTCGAATGCTGCAGGCGCATTTTCAGCGGCCTTCTGTTGCAGGTCCGAGAGACGGTCCTTCAGCGCGGCGCCAAGACCGGGCTCCTTGTCATCGGACGGCTCATCAAGTTGGACCTTGTCTATTTCGATTGGTTCTCCCGGTTCCGACCTTCCAATTGCGACGACCAGTCTGGCCAGTTCCCTCCCGGCGTTGGGATCACGGAAGAGCGTCTCCTCGTGAACACGTTTTGCGAGAAACTCTCGGGCGCGCTCGCGGATCGAATCCTGGGCGACTAGGACAAACACAAGTGCCAAAGCGAAGAAGGCGCAGCCGGCCACGCTGATCCACCAGACTGTTGGCGTGAGCATTTTCTGGACGCGCTCCTTGCGCTTCTCGCGCGGATTGTTCTCCTCATCCGAATCCATTCCGCTGCAGTGCCGTTGTGAGAGACGGCTGTCAAAGTGAGGGTCAAGACGCCATCGAGGAGCGAATCGAAAAGATATTCCCTGATCCGGATTCCACCTGTGTGGATGATTCTCCGTGCGGGCGATATGTGCTGGAAATGACGCGCTTCGCTGCCGCTCCCCCGGAACTGACACAAACGACAATCATCAAGAAGGATGTGGGTCGCATGCTTTGTCGGGGCGTCGTGCGGGAGAAGGAATCTGGAAAGCCGCTTGCGCGGGTCGTGCGGGAGGCGGCGTCGCTTCGGTGGGCGTGGGTTGATCATTCGAACGGCAATTCATACCTGTTGTCGGGGCAGACGGACGGCGGGTATACGGCGGTCAACCTGACAACGGGGGAGATCCGGAGCCATTGCTCGGCGAGTGAAGATCCTGGCGTCAGTTTCGGATGGGATGGAATCTGTCCTTCACTGGACGGCGATCGTCTCGCGGTCTTCGGATGGATGCTTCACTCCGAGACGACGGAAGCGGTTTGTGTTCTCCTCGATTTCCAGAAGCCAGATGCGCTGCCATACCCGGAATTGACAAAATGGCGTTTTGGAAATGCACCGGGCCGATTCGGCGAATCGGACAGCGGATGGCGTGACAACGAGACGTTTGTGTATCTGTCGGGAGACTGCCATCGCAAACGCGATGGAGAGCTGTTCGATCTGCTTGGAGAAGAGTTGGAGGACGCGAGCGAGATCGGCATCCGGATCGAGAGAGTGATCTTGCGCCCGGGGCGGGAGCCGGAGGTGGAGTTGGTTTCCGAGCGATGAGAACGATTGTTCTGTCTACGCGGGCTTCAGCAGTTCGAGGTCGGGGAACCACATGCGCAGATAGCCTCGATCGGTCGCCGCCAAGCGATCCGCCTGGAGTTGTGCATGGGCGGCGATCAGGAAATCGGGCACGAGCGGGGCTCGCGGGCCGCCGGCTTTGCGATACTGCTTGAAGGTCTGTCCGGCGACGTGCGCGGCGGCAGGGGAGATGTCGGACCAACCGATGCCGAGCGCCTCAAGGAACGCGAACAACTCGTCTTCGTCGGTCGTTGAGGGGGCGAGTTCGGCGAACGTGATTGGGTTGACGATCAGCGGTCCTTCGGATGCCGCCTGGATGAGCGTCTCGAGCCAGGCTTCATGCCCGGATTCCTGTTTGAGGATCGCCCAGAGGACGGATGAATCAACCGCGGTTGTCACTTGCGGGAACGGGATCTGCCCGAGGAAGCTCCATCGCGCAGTTCGTCAATGATCTCCTTGGATGTTTTCTTCTCCCAAGGGTGGTTCTTGAGCGACTTGTCGGCTGCTTTCCGCCATTTGGCGATGGCTCCCTTCCATTGTCCGCGGTCCACGACACGCCGCGCGGTAAGCGTGGGCGCGTTTTCGTCGAACTCAATCCGGTCGCCCGGGTTGAGGTGGAATTTCTGGCGGATCTTCAAGGGAATCGTGATCTGGCCTTTGGCGGTAATGGTTGCCTGCATGCGGTCAAAGTAAGGAATGAAAGTAAGGAAATTAAGGGTGACACTGTGGTCATACTGATCGAGGCGTGCGATTGCAGGCGGGTGGAGGAGCGCGGAATTCATTCCGCTTCAACGCTGGATGAAATCAGAGTCAGCGGCGATTCTCCTGGCTTCGGGTTGTCGGAGGTTGAAGCGGGATAGATTCTGCGCCCCGTCTTGATCGTCGTCGCCGCGGTTGGCGCAGACGCGGGGTTTACTCCGGCGCGGTCATTCGGCGGGTGATGTGCTGGCGGATGTTGGTCGGTCTGCATTTGCCGAGCAGTTGCACGGCCTTGACCCGGTCCTTGGCGATGGCGGGTTCGATGCCATACCAGACAATCAGGGGCAGGTTCTGGTCCTGGGCGTCCTCCTCCTTGGAGAGCAGCGTGGCGGCGATGTCCCAGCGTTGTTCGAGGGGGAGGCGGTGCAGGGTCGACGCCACCGCAAGGCGGACGAGCGGGGAGTCGTCGGTCTTGGCCAGTTCGTTGAATCGTGCGACGACCTCCTGTCCGGGCGCGCCGTGGTCCATGAGCAATTGCACGGCCCACCAACGCGTGTATTCGCTTTCATGTTCGGTCAATTGCAGGAGTTGTTTTGTGGTCTTTCTTCCCTCTGCATCGGCGACGGTGTAGCCCGCCCAGAGATAGCGCAGGGCCTGGGGAAGGCTGGTCTCCTGTTGGTAGAGATTGCGGATGGACTTGAAGGCGCCGGGAGCGATGGAGCCGTTCGCGGCGCGTTCGTGAAGGATTCGTTGCGCATGGCGGCGGAACCACTCGTTCTTGTGGCTGAGCAGGTCGATGAGTTCGGCGTCGCTGTTCTTTTTCAGGTCGAAGGTTTCAAGCTTGTTGCCCTTGCCGTGGACGATCTTGTAGATGCGGCCGCTGGCGCGGTAGGTCCCGTCGTGGTCGTGGCATTCGCCGAAGTCGTTCCAATCGGAGACGAAGACGCCTCCGTCAGGGCCGTATTCGACGGTGACGCCGCGGAACCATGGGTCGTTGGCCATCATGAAGGGATCCTTCACGTGCTTGGCGACGTAGCCGGAGCCCTTGCGCTCCAATCGATCGTGAATGAGGCGGCGACCGTGGGTGTTGCTCATGAAGAACTGGCCCCGGTATTTCTCCGGCCAGTTGTCGCCGGCGTAGATCATGCCGCCGCAGTGCGAGTGGCCGCCGCCGAGTTGGAGGTGCTCGTCGCCCGAGCGTGAGTCCTGCCATTTTTCGCCGGTCCAATGCAGATGGTCCGAGCAGGCCTGCATGACCTCGTAGGTGTGC
>JAYPGD010000497.1:1345-4290 GCA_038126655.1 Verrucomicrobiales bacterium | reverse complement strand
CGCCTGAACAAAGTTTTTTCTTCCATCGGGGGGCGGAATCCGTAGCTTGTCCGCCCCATGAGTGAAACGACCGTCATTTTGTTGAAACCAGATTGTTACGAAAAGGCCCTGGTTGGCGAGGTCATCGACCGTTTTCAAAAGGCCGGATTGGGCGTCAAGGCCTGCAAGATGATGCGCCTTACGGACGATCTGCTGCGCGAGCATTACTCCCATCTGGTTCACCTGCCGTTCTTCCCCGAGATCGTTGAATTCATGCAATCGGCGCCGATCATTGCGATGGCTCTGGAGGGCGACGGCGCGATCGGGAAGGTGCGCGACATGCTCGGTCCGACGGATTCGACGGCGGCGGAGAAGGGCACCATCCGCGGCGATCTGGGAACGGACAAGATGCGCAACATCGCCCACGCCTCCGATTCCCCGGAAACCGCGGCCGCGGAGATCAAGCGCTTCTTCTGCGAAGACGAGTTGTTCTGAATTGGCGAAGGGACTCCGCCGGAACCCGCAGCCGAGACGGCCGCGCTACGCGGCGTTTCCATTGTTCAAGAAGGATCCCAGATACTCCGGGATCCGTTCCTCCAACCAATACCGCGCCGTCCAGGGATAGGAGCCGTGGACAAAGCCCACGTGGCCTCCTTGATCGCTGAGTTCCATGTGTGTCGATCCTGAAAGCTCGTCCTCCGCTGGAATCACATCCGGCGTCATGAAGGGATCGTCCTTTGCGTGCAGGATCAAGGCGGGGCGGCGGATCGCCGGACGAAACTGCCGCGCGCTGCAGGTGAGGTAGTAGTCGCGGGCGTCCTTGAACCCGTGGAGCGGGGCGGTGACCGCTTCGTCGAATTCCCAGAAGGTCTTCAGTCGAGCCAGTTCAGCCTCGGTGACCGGCATGTCGTGGCCATTCCGGTGGATCTTCGCGCGCACGGAGGCGCAGAGTTTGTCGATGAGGTGTTTCTCATAGGTCCGGCTGAAGCCCTCGTGGATGGTGTCGGCGACGGATTGAAGATTGAAGGGGACGGAAACGGCGACGGCGGCGGCGAGGGGATTGGCGTCGCCGGTTTCGCCCAACCACTTCAACAGGGCATTGCCGCCGAGCGAATAGCCGACCGCTGCGATGGTCGCCTCTGGTTCGCGTCGCTTGAGTTCCTCGATGACAAAGGCCATGTCCGCGGTGTCGCCGGAGTGGTAGAAGCGGTCCTTGCGATTGGGCTCGCCGGAACAACTGCGGAAGTGGACGAACAGCCCGCGCCAACCGTGGGCGTGAATCTGTTTCAGGATGCCGCGGGCATAGGGCGAATCGATGGAGCCCATCAGGCCGTGGAACACCGCCACAATCGGCCCGGAATTCCCGGCGGTCCAGTTCAGGTCCAGAAAGTCGCCGTCGGGCAGCTCAAGGCGTTCGCTTGTGAGCCGGAGCCTGGGGCGGCGGCGTCCCAGGGTGGGCCACAGTGTCTGGGCGTGTCGGCCGCGAAGCCACCAGGCGGGTTTGAATTGATCGGTTGCCATGAAGCGATGCCGCGGCGTCGTCCATTGAAGAGCGCGGGCGTCAAGCTGGCATGGAGCAAACGGCCGAGTCAAGAAGTCCGGAACTGCCGGCGTCTACTCGCCATTGCTGAAGATGCCTTGCAGCGCATTCAGGTCGTGGCGATTGCAGAATGATTGGAAACTCTCGGAATCCTCCCGGTGTCTCAGGTAGCCGCGCAGCATGTTCTCGACCGTGGACTTGATTTCGCCTTCGGGCACGCCCTTGAACACTTGGCGGCCGACGGCCCGGTTGGCTCCGAAGCCGCCGCCGACAAAGACGTGAAATCCTTCAGTGGGCTCGCCGTTCACCTTGACGCTGGCTCCGAGCAGACCGATGTCGCCGATGTAATGCTGGGCGCAGGAGTGGGGGCAGCCGGTGATGTGGATGTTGATGGGCTGGTCGAGTTCGATCTTCTTTTCCAGTTACTCGCCGAGTTGGACGGCCTGGCCCTTGGTGTTGGCGCCGGCGTATTTGCAGTAGCTGTTGCCGGTGCAGGCGATGATGCCGCTCCGGATATGCGACTGTCGCTCGAGCAGGCCCAGCTTGCGGACGGCTTTCTGCAGCGTGGCGACGTAGGCGTCGGGGACATTGGGGATGACGAGGTTCTGCCAGACCGTGAGGCGGATTTCGCCATTGCCGTAGTTCTCTGCCAGGTCGGCCAGACGCAGCATCTGCTTGGGAGAGATCTGTCCGGCGGGCAGGCCGACACCGATGTAGTTCAGACCGTCCTGTTTCTGCGGGAAGGCTCCGATGTGTGAGTGGGGCGTTTCCGGGAGTCTGCGGATCTCTTCCAAGGTGGATTCTCCTTGGTCGTCGAGCGGAGCCTTGGGCAGTTCGAAACCGAGACGACGTTCGATTTCGGCGACATATTTCTCCATGCCCCATTCCTCGAGGAGATAGACCATGCGGGCGCGCTTACGGTTGCCGCGGTTGCCGTGATCGATGTAGTTGCGGACGATGGCGAGGATGACGTCGAGGAGTCGGTCGGGATGAACGAGCAGGCCGGAGTCGTTGGCGAACTTCTTGTGACCGGTGACGCCGCCGAGCGCGATGCGGAACCAGACGCCGGGTTTGATGCCCTGTTCGTTCTCGCCCACCATCACGGCGCGGGAGCCGATGTCGTTGGTGTCCTCGACCGTGCCGATCAGGCCGCCGCCATCGAAGGCGATGTTGAACTTGCGGGGCAGATTGTAGAACTCGCGGGAGTTGACGATCAGTTGGGCCAGTTCCGCGGAGTAGGGGGCGACGTCGATCAATTCGTGGGGATCGACGCCGGCTGTGGGGGAGGCGGTGATGTTGCGCAGATTGTCAGCCCCGGAGCCGCGACTGGACAGCCCGACATTCTGCAGGCGGCGCAGGACCTCGGGCGCGTCCTTGGGCTTGTGAACGCCGGTCCAAAAGTGCGGCGCCGGGCGGGCGAAAAGTG
>JAYPGD010000497.1:0-1335 GCA_038126655.1 Verrucomicrobiales bacterium | reverse complement strand
CTGGATGGCGCGGATCTGGAAGTTGGCCCGGGTGGTGATCTGGACGTAGCCGGTGGTGAGTTCCTTTGAGATGCGGCCGAGTTCGCGCAGTTGCGCGGACTTCATGAACCCGCCGGGGATGCGCAGCCGGCACATGTAGGCGTCCTTGTTCGGGGAGAGCCAGAAAAGGCCGTTCCACTTGAAGCGGAAGATGTCCTCCTTGTCGGGGGCATGGTTGGCGCGGGCCTTCTCGAGCAGGTCCCCGTAGGCGTCCAGGGGATGGAGTTCGCGTTTGGTGCGCTCCTCGGCGATCAGGTCGCCAAGATCCGGGGCGGCTTCCTTGACGGGGTCGGGCTGGATGTCGTCGAAACGGAATCCGCGGTTGCTCAAGCCGGCGAACAGGCCGTCGAGGTAGGCGGTCTGTTCTTCGGTGAGTTTTTCTCCGGCGATATTCTGGATGGGGAGGGCGGTGTTCATGGATTCATCAGTAAACGTCGCGCTGGTAGCGCTTGGCCTTTTTGAGCTGGTTGACGTAGTCGGCGGCATCTTCGGGGGACTTGCCGCCGGCAGTTTCAATGATCTCGTGGAGGGCTTTGTCGACGTCCTTCGCCATGCGTTTGGCGTCGCCGCAGACGTAGAAGTGGGAGCCGTCCTCGAGCCACTTCCAGAGTTCTTCGGCGTGTTCGCGCATGCGGTCCTGCACGTAGATTTTTTCGGGTTGATCGCGGGAGAAGGCGGTGTCAAGACGGGTGATCAGGCCTTTCTCGCGCCAGGATTCGAGCTGTTCGAGGTAGAGGAAATCGGATTCGGCGTGTTGGTCTCCAAAGAAGAGCCAGTTTGGGCCCGGGGCCTCGGTTGCCTCCCGCTCCTCGAGGAATGCGCGGAACGGCGCGATTCCGGTGCCGGATCCGACCATGATCATGGGAGTGGCTCCCTCCGTAGGCGGCTTGAAGCCGTGCGACGGTTGGATGAATACGGGCACGGTCCCGGTTTCCCCGACCCGGTCGGCCAAGAAGGTGGAGCAGACGCCCTTGCGGGCCATGCCGTGTGTTTTATAGCGGACGATTCCCACGGTCAGGTGCACCTCGTCCGGATGCGCCTTCAGGCTGGAGGAGATGGAGTAGAGGCGCGGCGCAAGCTTGCGAAGCAGGGCGATGAACTCCTGGGGGCGAAAACGGGCGTCGTCGAATTCGGTCAGGACATCGTGGATCTGGCGACCCTCGAGATACTCCGCGAGTTGTTCCTTGTTGTCCGGTTGCAGGAGCGTCGTCAGGCGCGGGTTTTGTGTGCGGCGCGAGATCTCGGTCAACAGCGGTTTGGGGGGCGTTCCGATGTCGACGGGCAGGGCCTTCACCC
>JAYPGD010000496.1:0-4297 GCA_038126655.1 Verrucomicrobiales bacterium | reverse complement strand
CCTGAAAGGATGCCGGCAACTGCGCGCCGGACACCGCCAGGCAAGGCGGCGGCTGGATGTAATGGCGCCGGTCTGAGAGATCAACGCAAAGGGCGTGTGCGCGCGAAAGACCACGGCGGCGCGTTTCGATGCCTGTTGTCAATCCGAACGAACCCGCCCGGCCTGACAACGCGCCCCCCCCTCACCGATTCATCAGATCCTCAATCTCATCCGGATCGATCGGAATATCCGCCATCAGGTCGACCGCGCCATCCTCGGTCACGAGCACGTCGTTCTCCAAACGCACGCCAAAGCCTTCCTCGGGAATGTAGATCCCCGGCTCGACGGTCATGACCCACCCGGGCGCCAATTCCGTGCTGGCGAAGCCCACGTCATGCACATCCAGCCCGATGGGATGTCCCAGTCCGTGCATGAAATATTTCTTCAGCGCCGGCTTGTCGGGATCCTGCTTCTTGATGTCCCGCGGCTTGAGCAGTCCGAGTTTCAGCAACTCCTCCTCGACCATGGCCTCCGCCTCCTTCTGCCAGTCCTTGACCAGCTTGCCCACGGTCGTTGCCTCGATCATCCCGGTGATCACCCGCAGCACGGACCTGTAGACCTGCTTCTGCCGCCGCGTAAACTTCCCCTTCACCGGAATCGTGCGGGTCAGGTCGGAATTGTAGTTGGCGTAACTGGACGCCACATCCAGCAACAGCACATCGCCGCTCTTGCACTTCTGGTCGTTCTTCAGGTAATGCAGCACGCAGGAATTTGCGCCCGAGGCGATGATCGGCGTGTAGGCGAACTTCGCGCCATTGCGGATGAACTCATGCGCAAACTCCGCCTCCACCTCGGTCTCATTCACGCCCGGCTTCACGAAATCCAACACCCGCAGAAACCCCGCCTTCGTGATCCCGCAGGCCTTCTTGATCAGGTCGATTTCATACTTCGATTTCACCGGCCGGATCTCGTGCATGATCCGCGCCAGCCGTCGATAGTCGTGCAGCGGATACTTCGCCTGGCACTCCTTCGCGAACCGCGCGTCCCGCGTCTCCACCTCGATCACCGCGCGCTTGTGTTCATTGCTGTTGAGATACACCTGCTCCGCCTCGCACATGAGCATCCGGAAGATCGTGTCGAACTCGGACAGCCACTTGACCTGCTTGATGCCCGAGATCTTCGTCGCCTCCTCCTTGCTGTGCTTGTGCCCCTCCCAAATCTTCAGATGCTCGCTCGGCTCGCGGAGAAACAGGATCTCCCGATGCTTCTCATCGAAGGCGTCCGGCGCCAGCAGCAGAATCGACTCCTCCTGCTCAATGCCGGTCAGGTAGAACAGATCCGCATTCGGCTGCATGACCAGAGTCCCGTCCGCGTTGGTCGGCAGGACATCGTTGGCGTTCACGACGGCGAGGGAATTCTTTTCCAGCCGCCCGGCAACGCGTTTGCGATTGGAGGCGAAGAGCTTGGAATTGATTGGCGCATGTCTCATAAGCCGCGTATTAAAACGTCCGCCGATTGAAATGAACAGTCGCGAGTCAATCTCGTAGGTCCCCTCTCGGGAGGGGATATTCTCATTCGCAGCGCCTTGTCGCGACGTAGCGCAGCGAAGGCGGAAGCGTCGACGAATGAGAATCGGGGTGGGTTCGCCCAGACTTGCCCTTTGGCCTCGTCACCAACATATCGGAACGCCGAGCATTGCTCGGCATGTGCGCAAATCGACAGCCAAGGCCGGGCAATGCTCGGCGATCCAAACGCAACAACGGCACATCGCCCGCAATAGCTGATCATGAGACACCAGATCAAGAACGTCGCCGCCCTCCTGCTCACCCTCGTCCTCCCCTGCTTCGCCGCGGACGCAGACAAGCGCCCCGCCAAGAAGAAGGCCAAACCAAAACCCAATCCCAGACTCTCCCTCGAACGGATCTACGGAAAACCGGAGTTCGGCGGCAAGTCTTACAGCGTCAAGTGGCTGGAGCCGGGGCAGGGCTTCGTTCGCACCCTCAAATCCGCCAAGACCGAGAAGGCCCGTGACATCGTTCAATACGACCCCGGGACCGGCGCGACCAACATCCTCGTGGCAGCCAGCCTCTTGATCCCCGAGGGCCGGACCAATTCGCTTTCCTTGAGTTCCTACACCTTCTCCAAGGATCTCGCCAAACTCCTCATCTTCACCAACACCAAGCGTGTCTGGCGCGCCAACACCCGCGGCGACTACTGGGTCCTCGATCGCCAGACCAGGAAACTCCGCCAACTCGGAGGCAAGGACGCCAAGCCCTCCACCCTCATGTTCGCGACCTTCTCGCCGGACGGGAAGAAGGTCGCCTACGTCCGCGAACGCAACCTCTACGTCGAGAACCTCGCCGACGGCTCCATCCAGGCGTTGACCGACGCAAAGTCCGAAACCGAGATCAACGGGACCTTCGACTGGGTCTACGAGGAGGAACTGGGACTGCGCAACGGCTTCCGCTGGAGCCCCGACAGCAAACTGATCGCCTACTGGCAGATCACTGAGTCCGGGGTGAAGGAGATGCGCATGATGGACAATCTCACCGGCTTCTACCCGAAGGTGATCACCTTCAAATATCCCAAGACCGGCGAGCGCAACGCCCACGGCCGCGTCGGCGTCGCCAGCCTCCAATCCGGCGAAACCACCTGGATGAAGATCCCCGGCGATCCGCGAAATCATTACCTCGCCCGCATGCAGTGGGCGGACAATTCCCGCCAGTTGCTCATCCAACAACTCAACCGCCTGCAAAACACCAACCTGGTCATGCTCGCCAACGCCTGGACCGGCGACGCCGAAACCGTCTTCACCGATCGCGACGACGCCTGGGTGGATGTGCGCTTCGACTTCACCAAGTGGGTGAACAGCGGCAAGCGCTTCACCTTCGTCAGCGAACGCGACGGCTGGCGACGCGTCTGGCTCATTCCCCGCAACGGCGGAAAACCACTCCCGATCACCCCCGCGGGCGTCGATGTCATCCGGGCCGCCGCCATCGATCATGCCAAGGGCCTGCTCTACTACTACGCCTCCCCGGACAACCCGACGCAAAACTACCTGTACAAAGTCGGCCTGGACGGCAAGGGCGCGACCCGCGTTTCCCCCGCCAAACGGGAGGGCTCCCACAGCTACTCCATTTCACCCGACGCCAAATGGGCCGTCCACTCCTGGTCCGATTTCAACAACCCGCCACGGCAGAACTTCATCAGCCTGCCCGATCACAAGGTCGTCCGTCGACTCGAGCGCAATCGGGAATTGCGCAAGAAGCTGGCGACGCTCGACCGTCCCAAGTCCGAGTTCCTCCGCATCGACATCGGCGACGGCGTCGAACTCGACGCCTGGCGCATCCTTCCGCCCAACTTCGATCCGAAGAAGAAGTATCCTCTGCTCCTCTACGTCTACGGCGAACCTGCGGGCCAGACCGTGACCGATCGCTGGAAAGGCGGCGGCGGCATGTGGAATTGGATGATGGCGCAGAAGGGCTTCATCCTCATGAGCATCGACAACCGCGGCGTGCCCGCCCCGCGCGGCAATGCCTGGCGAAAGAGCGTCTATCGCCAGGTCGGCGTCCTCGCGCCCAAGGACCAGGCCGCCGCGTTGAAACAGGTTCTGAAGGACTCCCCGTTCATCGATCCCAAACGCGTCGGCATCTGGGGCTGGAGCGGCGGAGGTTCCATGACCTTGAATGCCATGTTCAAATACCCCGACCTCTACCAGACCGGCGTTTCCATCGCGCCAGTTCCCGATCAACGCCTCTACGACACCATCTACCAGGAACGCTACATGGGCCTGCCCGGCGACAACAAGGAGGGCTATAAAGAGGGCTCCGCCATCCACTTCGCCAAGAATCTGAAGGGCAACCTGCTCCTCGTCCACGGCACGGCCGACGACAACGTGCACTACCAGGGCATGGAGAAACTGATCGACGAACTGATCGCGCACGGGAAGCAGTTCGAAATGATGGCCTATCCCAACCGCACCCACTCCATCCGGGAACGCAAGGGAACAACCATGCACCTGCGCAAACTGATGACGGATTACCTGTTGGAACATCTGCAACCCGTCAGACGTTGACGGAAACAAGTGAAACACCTCCCCAAGGGGGATCCTTGCGGCCTGTCCTTTGACGCTGCCCCGTTCGGAATTCCGCGTTTACGCGGTCCCTCGTCTGAAACAGACGACGCTACATTGAAGAGAAAAGCCCGGCCAATCGGCCGGGCTCTCAACTCTCAACTCAATTCTTCTCCCAACTAATTCCCCGGCAGCGGGTCGGCCGGGATGATCTCCAGCCCGCGCGGCTCCTTGAAGAACCCGTCC
>JAYPGD010000495.1:1505-4306 GCA_038126655.1 Verrucomicrobiales bacterium | reverse complement strand
CCATCGCAGTGTTGCTCTTGTTCGCGGTGGCGATGTAGATGGCGGCCTCGGCGATCGGAATACGCGCCTCGGGCCAACCGATGAACTCCGCCGCCTGATGCGCCGAATTCGCCAGAACCAACGCCATCGGGTCCGCCAGGCCCACGTCCTCCGCCGCGCAGATCACGATCCGACGCGTGATGAAGCGCGGGTCCTCCCCCGCCTCGATCATCTTTGCCAGCCAGTAAAGCGTCGCGTCCGGATCGCTGCCGCGCATCGACTTGATGAACGCTGAAATTGTGTCGTAGTGCGCGTCGCCGTCGCCATCATAGACAATCGCCTTGCGCTGGATGCTCTCTTCCGCCACCGCAAGGTCAATCTCCACGACGCCATCTTCCCCGGGCTCCGTCGTCAGGGCCGCAATCTCCAGGGAATTCAAGGCCTTGCGGGCGTCTCCGTCAGACAGCGCCGCCAGATGAGCCAAGGCCTCCTTCGTCGCCTCCACCTTCATGTATCCCAGCCCGCGCTCGCCGTCCGCCAGCGCGCGCTCCAACAAGCCCTGCAACGCCTCCTCTCCCAATGACTGCAGCTCAAAGATCTGCGAGCGCGACACCAATGGCGAGTTGACGAAGAAAAATGGATTGTGCGTCGTGGCTCCGATCAACCGAACCACCCCGCTCTCCACATCCGGCAACAGCACGTCCTGCTGCGACTTGTTGAACCGGTGGATCTCGTCGACAAACAGGATCGTCGGCTGCCCCGTATTCCGTCGGCGGTTCGCTGCGCCGGCAAGAACCCGCCGCATGTCCGCGACATTGGATTCCACACCGCTCAGCCGTTCGAAATTGTTCTTCGTCTGCCGGGCAATGATCTGCGCCAGGGTCGTCTTCCCCGTCCCGGGCGGTCCATAGAAAATCAGCGACTGGATCCGGTCCGCCTCGATCGCCCGACGCAACAACTGCCCCGATCCCAGAATATGCGTCTGCCCCACAAACTCCGCCAAGGTCCGCGGCCGCATCCGCTCCGCCAGAGGCGTCGCCGCAAAGCCCTTCTCCTCAGCCGCTTCCTCGTCGGGCGAGGAAACACCGCTGGCGGCAAAAAGATCGTCATCGGGCATGCGGACAGTCTGGAAAAAACCGCCGCCAAGGTCGAGCCCGGGTGTGCAGTAATCAGTAGCATGAAAAAAGGCGTCTCGGAAAATCCGAGACGCCTTTGAAAGGATTACCCCGCCGTAAATGCCGTGTGTAACAGTTCCTTTGAACTGGGTAGAAACAGGTGGAACCCGCATGGTGACTTTCGCCTTCCAACAAAGGCCTGACGGCCACCAACCAGTGGTTGAGGCTCCGAGTTCTCGTGATTAAGGTCAAAGGACATGGTTTCTGAGCACGAGCATGGGCAGGGTAAATTCTAAGATTTTGGAAAGAACAATCGGCGCATTTACGGGCGCCTAATCCGCGTCCTGCTGACGGGACTTACCATCGCCTCAATCCCGCATTTTCTCAAGCGTCAAATAGCGTCTAAAAGACATTCCATGGACGCGGCAATTTCGTGGCGTCCCTTTCCGGGGCGCATCCCCGCCGATTCCGTTCCCCATCCGTGGGTCGGCTTTGCCATCCGTGGGGCAACTCTCCCCTCCGCGAGGCCGGCTTACCCCTCCGTGGGGATACCCCGGTTTCCCGCGTCACAATCCCAACAGCGGCGCCGGGACCATGAAGGCGTGATGCTCCAGCAACGCCGGGGCGCCGTGCCAGGAAACGAACTGCGTGAAATAGGTGATCAACGCGTAGATGCCGACGACCGGAATGGCCGCCAACCTTGCCAACCACCGGGAAAGCCAGAGCCTTGGCCGATCGCGCCTGAGCGCCCGCCCCACCGCCCAGCCTGTCAGCGCCCGCGCCGGGAAAATGAACGCGACAAAAAACAACGCGGGCAGCCAGGCCACCTCCCGCGGCGTGAGCTCGGCCTTCAACAGATACAGCGGAATCGCAAACAACAAAGTCACGACCAACGCGCACCAGAACGCAATCGGAGCCCGCCGAAAAAGCGCCCGCGTCTCCTTGACCTCAAACATCGCCCCGAACCGATTCTCACAGGCAAGCCGCGTCTGCAGGAACGGCAGATGCATCACCGCAAACATCAGGGGCAGCGACGCCAGGAAGGAAAGGACCGCCGCGCCGCCGGGCGGGAGCTTCGACGCCAGGATCATCACCCCCACCGGACCGATCAACCAGACAAAGGCGCCCGCAAATCCCCGCGCGCCCAGCCAGAAATAGTGCGGCAGCCGCAGGCTGGTCAGGTAATCCAGCACGGCGTCCCGGATGGAAAAATAGCTGTCCGGCCGCCGCAGCCACTTGAACAGTCGAATCGGCGCCGGCCAGAGAAAGTGCCGCAGCCTGCCGCCCCGCAGGCAGGCCCAGACCAGATGCAGGACCGTCAGGACCGTCAGGATTCCCACCCCTATCCGCCAACCGTCCCCCGTCCCCGGCGCCACGATCTCACGCTCATGCCACAGCCCGGCGACGAAGCGGAGCGGCAGGAGCGCCAACCAGGCTCCCGCGACGAGACTGCCGATCCGCGACGCCTTGCTCACGCCAACGAAGCAGTCGCGCAACCGCCCCGACTGCGCGACATTGGCGCTCGCCTGAAGCAGGTAGCCCAGACTGGCGAAATTCAGGATCGGGATCACCGAAAGCACCGCCAGCCCGAACAGCAGGGTCAGGCAGCCAAACACCCAGTCCACCGCCGACGCCAGGGCCCGCCAGCCCCGCGCAAACAGCCCCCGCCGCTCCTTGGCTTCCGCCGCGGCTCCTGGCGATCTCTCG
>JAYPGD010000495.1:0-1495 GCA_038126655.1 Verrucomicrobiales bacterium | reverse complement strand
CGCGATCACCCCCGGTCTCTTTTCCGGCTCCGCCGACGCAGCCAGCGCCCCCGCCTCAAGGGAATTCTCCACCGTCGCCGCAGCCGGCTCGACGGCGGCGACGCCCGAAAGCGGCGGACTTGGACTTGTTTGCTTTTCCATGGGTTCGGGTTTGATGACGGCGACCAACGCTTCGGGTTACGCCGCCCGGAGTTTTGTGGCCCGATGTAACCGCAAACCGCCGGCCTCGTCATCATCCATCAGAACGGATTGCTTGTTTGCAGTCGGATCAATTCGCGCTCATCCTTGTCAGACCATGCAGGAACCTCCGCCAATGCCGACACAGCCGGACCCTCCGCCGAAGGCCCCGGCGACGGCCGCCCCCCCGCAGCGCCGGAGGATCTGGGACCGCAACCTGCTGTTCTTCCTGCTCTGCCTCGCCGGCGTCGGCGTCGCCGTCGGGCGCATCCTGACCCCGCCCCCCGCCCCAACCGTCAGGTCCTTCGATCCAGCCCAGTATCAGGAGGCCGCGTTTGCCGGTGTTGTGCGCGAACTCGACGAAACCATGGCCGCCGATTGGCGGCAGGCCGGCCTGAACGTCGCGCCCAAGGCGGACGACCTGATCGTCGCCCGACGCCTGTCGCTCGCGTTGACCGGCTCCGTTCCGTCGCTCCAGGAGATCCGCGCCTTGGAGACCCAGCCTGAGGACGACCGGATCCACTGGTGGATAACCCGGCTTCTGGAGGACCGACGCCACAGCGACTACCTGGCCGAGCGCTTCGCCCGCGCCTATGTCGGCGTCGAGAACGGCCCCTTTCTCGTTTATCGACGCCGACGCATGGTCAGCTGGCTCAGCGACCAGATCCAGGAGAACCGGGCGTACGATGAACTCGTCCGCAACCTCATCACTGCCGAAGGCAACTGGACCTCCAATCCCGAGGCCAACTTCCTGACCGTCACCATCGATCCCAACGACAAGCCCGAAGAGGGCGAGGATCCAAAGGGCCCCGATGAAGTCAAACTGGCCGCCCGGGTCACCCGGGCCTTCCTTGGCGTGCGCCTGGACTGCGTGCAGTGCCATGACGACAAATTCGGCGATCGTTGGAAGCAGAAGGACTTCCACCAACTGGCCTCCTTCTTCGCGCAGTCGGAAGTCCAGTTCACCGGCGTCCAGGACGATCCGAAGAGGGAATACCGGTTCCGCTACCTCAGGACCCCGGAGGAGGTCGTCATCCCCCCGATCGTCCCCTTCAACCAGGAACTCCTCCCCGCCGAGGGAGGCCTGCGCGAACGACTCGCGACCTGGGTGACCCATGCCGAAAACCGCCCCTTTGCCCGCGCCACGGTCAACCGCGTCTGGGCGCTGCTGTTCAACAAGCCTCTGGTCCATCCGATCCATGAAATCCCGCTCGACGGCCCCTGGCCCAAAGCCATGGAAGTCCTTTCCGACGATCTGATCGGAAACGGCTTCGACCTGCATCGTCTCGTGCGCGTGATCGCCTCCTCGCGCGCCTTC
>JAYPGD010000494.1:0-4357 GCA_038126655.1 Verrucomicrobiales bacterium | reverse complement strand
TTGACCTTGTTGACCTTGATCGTGAGGTATCCCGCGGCTCCGGCGAGGCCGAGCAGCACGACACTGAGGATGATCTTCTCGTAATGACGTTTGAGGAATCCCATGACGGCTTAATTGGCGTAGGTTTTGACGACCTCCAGGCTCAGGATGAATCGTTTGGGAGTCTCATCGAGCACGGTCTTCAGGCTGGCGCCCCCGGCGGGCGCTGCATTGGCTGGCGCGGAGGCGTTGGCTGGCGGCGTCGCGGCTGCGGGCGGAGTGGCGGCGCTGCCGGGAATCGAGCCGGCGGGAGGGGCCGTGGCTCCGGTTCCGGCGCGTTCGGCCTCCATCATGGCGTCCTCGCCGGTGGCCGGCGCCATGCCGCCCAGATTCTTGTCCAGTTGGCGCGATTCCACGGTCTTGACCACGAAAAAGACGGGCGAGGTCTGAAATCCTTCCAAAACGGAGGTCAATTCGGAGCTGAAACCCTTGAAGGCGACCTGGTAAGGCGTGATCACGGCTCCAACGGCATTGGTCACCACGATCTTGTCGCGGAGGTAGTCCTCGGCTCCGGCGGCCTCCTCGGTCGGGTAGGCCTTGACCCGCTTGAGGGTGTCCAAGGAATGCACCTTGGAATCGAAGAGGATCCGGCAGATTTCCTTGACCTCCTTCAATTGGGTGGTGAGCGGGGGGATGCTGTTGGTCGGGAACTCGACCATGGCGCGCTGTGCAGTGAAGGTGAAGGAATAGCGCGGACGAAGATCGATGCCGAGGGTTTCAGCCCGCTTGGTCAACTCATCGATCGTATTTTCCAGAAGCGTCTTGTATTCAACAGGTTGCAGCGGCGATTCCGGAGCGGTCACCAACAGTGGAGCCACCTGGGTGGAGAGCTGCTTCAGGCGTTCCGCCTCATTCTGGGCGGCGGCGATGTTCTCGTCGGTGAGGGCGGGGCTGTGGCCCGCCAAGCCCTTCCATTCCGTGGTTGCGGCGCCAAGGTCGGCGGTGGCCTTTTTGTCGGCGGCGATGCGGTTGATCAGGTAGAACACCGCCAACCCCGTCATCGTCAGGGTGCCGACGATGAAGAGAATGAGAAACAGATTGCGTTTGATCCAGACCATGACGGGAATTCGTTGCGTTCCAGCTCAATAAACCGTGACGGGGTTCTTCAGGCGGATGCGAATCTTGAAGGTGAAAGTCAGATCGCCCTCTTCGGCCGGCGTTATCCCCTGCAGTTGAGTTCCGGCGGCGACGAACAGTTCGGTATTGGCGGTGATGATCCCCTGCAGGGCGAACGCGAACTCATCGTTGGCGGCGGGGGCCCGGCTCTTCAGGTTGACGGCGCGAAAGGTGACATCCACGTAATGGACGGTGCTCGGGCCGAGGTAGGCCTGCTGCTGCTGCTGCGCGGCACCCATCTGGGATTGGAAGCGCACCTGCTGGGGAGCGGCCGCCGCGGTGCCGGCCGCCGGCTTGGTGGGCGGCGTCACCAGGGGGACGAAGTTTTCGATCCAGACGCCCGCGTGGCTGGCGTCAGCCCCCTCGCCCATCGTCTGGCCTTTTTCAAATTCCAGGAGCATGTCGCGGAATTTGCTCAAGGTCTGCGCCCAATAGACCCGGCTGTCCACAATGGCAAACTGCTCCTCAGCCAGAGCCTTGCTGTCGTTCATCGCCTTGATGGCGCTGTCCAGGCTCTGTTTCTTCTGCTTGAGCGGGGCGAGCTCCTTGGTGATATCGGCCAATTGCCTGGCCTTGGCGGCCCGGACCCGATCGTAGAAGAATCCGTAGGCAAACACGACCAGCAGTAGGCTGACCACGGCGGAAATGAAGTAGGGCTTCTTCTGCTGGAAGGCCACCCGGGACTGGTGGCTCTTGGGCATCAGGTTCAGGTTGACCGGGCATTGGGCCAGGTTGCGGATGCCCAACCCGACCACCTCGCCCATGGTATGGGCGATTGCGGAAAGCCCTTCCAAATCCAGCTCCTCATCCAGCTCGATGTGCACGAACGGATTCAGATAATCGACCGGAACATTGAGTTTTTCGGCAAAAAACTGGGATGCGTAGGCCATCACCGAGGCGCCGCCGGCGAGATAGAGCCGCTGCGGCGTCGAACCGCCCTGCTGCCCGCGGTAGAACTGAATCGTCTGATTCATCTGGATATGCAGGCGGGTCATGACCTGCCGGGCAATCTTGGAAACGGCGGCCGCATTGGGATCGTCCGGCTCTTCGTAGGCTCCGCCCAGACTGACGAAACCGACCTCGATCTTCTGTTGCTCGGCCTCGTCGAAGGTCATCCCCATCTCCGAGGCAAAGTCCTGGGTGATGGCGTTGGCTCCGATGTTGATGCTGCGGGCGAACACCTGATCCCCCTCAAAGAACAGGAGATTGCTGGTCTTGGCGCCGATGTCGAGAAGCATGGTGCAGCCCTCCTCGTCGCCGTAATTGTAGCGGAACGTGTTACAGAGGGCGGCCGCGGAAACATCCACCAACTGAACCTCGAGCCCGGCCTCGTTGGCCAGGGAGAACAGCCCTTCCACGATGTCCTGCTTGATGGCGACCAGCAGGACCTCGAGTTCACCGGACGCGGTGCTGCCCATGATCTGGTAGTCCCAGACGACCTCGTCCAACGGGAACGGCACATTCTGCTGCGCCTCGTATTGGATGATCTGGGAAACCTTGGCGGTGTCCACCGCAGGCAGTTTGACAAACTTGGAAAAGACGTGGAATCCGGCCGCGCAGATGTTGATGGCGCGGGATTCGAAACCGTGGGTCTCCAGAGTCTCCTGAATGGCGGCCAACAGGACGTCGTGGCGCGCCGAGTCCTCCGAGCCGTCAATGCCGAGGGACCGCTGCGCAAAACGCATCAAACGCAACGATCCCGATTCACTCGGTTCGAACTCCGCCAACTTGAGCGTTCCCGCGCCAAGATCGCCGCAAATAAATGACTTCGATTTAAGCATTTAATCCCATCAGATTCGTCCCCACAGGAACGCGTCACAACACCGCAAAAACAACCGCATCAACGGTTTTTGTGTGAGCCGAGCGTGCTGGTTACTGAAAATCCAACAAGCGGTCAAACAAAAATCCCGATCCGCGCCCGGGCTCACCCGCCGAGCTTCCCGCGAAAGTATTCAATCGTGGCGGCAAGACCGTCTTCCAGCGGGACCTTCGGCTCCCACTGCAACAGGTTCCGCGCCCGCGTGATATCCGGCCGTCGCTGCTTCGGATCATCTTCCGGCAGGGGCTTGAATACCGTCTCACTTTCCGAGCCTGTCTGCCTGACCACTTCCTCGGCAAACTCCAACATCGTCATCTCGTGGGGATTCCCGATGTTCACCGGCATGTGGTTGTTGACCAGCATAAGGCGGTAGATGCCCTCGATCAAATCCGAACAATAACAAAAGCTCCGGGTCTGCTTGCCGTCGCCGAAGACGGTCAACGGTTTCCCCTCCAACGCCTGGCTGATGAAGGCGGGCACGACCCGGCCGTCGCGGGCCCGCATCCGCGGACCGTAAGTGTTGAAGATGCGCACGATGCGGGTGTCCACCCCATGCTCGCGGTGATAGGCCATGGTCAGTGCCTCGGCAAAGCGCTTCGCCTCGTCGTAGCAACCGCGCGGCCCCAGGGTGTTTACATTGCCCCAGTAGTCCTCCGTCTGCGGGTGCACCAGCGGATCGCCGTAGACCTCGGACGTCGAGGCCAGCAGAAAGCGCGCCTTCTTGATCTTGGCCAGGCCCAGCGCCTTGTGCGTCCCCAACGACCCCACCTTCAACGTCTGGATCGGCAGTTCCAGATAATCGACCGGACTCGCCGGCGAGGCGAAATGCCAGACATAATCCACCGGCACGTCGAGAAAGATGAACTCCGTGACGTCCTGTTCGATGAACTTGAATTTAGGATTGCCGCCAAGATGCGCGATGTTGTCCACCGTGCCCGTGACAAAGTTGTCAATGCCCACCACCTTGTGCCCCCGCTCCAATAACAGGTCCACCAGATGGGACCCCAGGAATCCCGCGGCGCCGGTGACCACGGAGGTGGGCTCGCTGGAAATGGGGGGATGCGGTTGAACGTCGTCGGACATGGCTGGTTGGCGTGCTCGAGGGAGGCGGTAATAGACCCGCTGCCAAGGGAAACATCAACCCATTTCTGGAAGAAAACGGAACGTGCGCAGTTCTCGGCCCGTCCCGCCCGGTTCTGGGTTCTCGGCTTGTCGCGACGAAGTTCCGGCTTTGCGGAACGAAGGCGGATTCTCGACTTCCGACTTCCGACCACTGATTACTGACTACAGGATTCTGCCATTGGCGATCTGACACGCCCCACGCCCCACGCCCCACCCCCCCCCCCCCCCCCCCCCCCCCCCCCCCCCCCCCCCCCCCCCCCC
>JAYPGD010000493.1:0-4362 GCA_038126655.1 Verrucomicrobiales bacterium | reverse complement strand
CGGACCTTCGACTACGTGCATGGCGAGTTGTTTGGCGCCAACGGCCTCACCACCGTGCCGGACAATCCGCGCGGGCGTCGCAGCAAGTCCATCGAGCGGCGCTGCCGGCCGGCCGGCGAGTGGAATTACTACGACGTGGTCTGTGTGGACGGGGTGGTGAAGCTTTCGGTGAACGGGAAGTTCGTGAACGGGGTCAGCAAGGCTTCGGTGAAGAAGGGCTATCTCTGCCTGGAATCCGAAGGCGCGGAGATCCATTTCCGCAACATCCAGATCATGGAGTTGCCGCCGGGCGTGACCTCAAAGGAAAAGACGGCGCCGTTGGCGGAAGGAGCTAAGAAGGACGAGGAGAAATAGCGGGGCGGCGGGCTCCCGCCTCCCAGCTCCAAGTGTCGGGGCTGGTGTTGGAATCCGGATCAGGAACCCGGGGTGAACGAGGTCGGCCAGCGCAGCGCGTCCCAGATTTTTCTTTTTTCCTCAGAGGGTTTCCGGCTGACGGAAGCTTCGCGGAAGCCGGCGTCGAGTCGGCTGATGGCCCAGCCGCAGAAGGCGAGGTCGGTGAGGTAGCCGGCGATGAACCAGATGATGGCCAGGCCGCTGGGAGACGGCGCGCCGCCAGTGGGTGAGAACAGCCCCAACGAGCCGATGACGCCAAGGAAGGCCACCCGGGGCAGCGCGAGCACGAAGCCGATGGTGCGGTAGAAAGCGCGGGGCGCCGTGGGCGCATTGAGGCCAAACTAGAATCCCACCCAGCAGAGGGTGTAGGTGTCGGCGATGAAGAGTCCGATGGTTGCGAGGAATGCGATGTCGAGTCCGGCGCTGACGCCGCCGTCGAGTCCGGTGAGAAACAGGGTGAGGTCGATGGAGGCGATGGCGACGACGGGCCCGAGGAAGCGCTTCTTCAGGCCGGACAGCCAGCCCTGGATGATGGCGCGTTCCGGCAGGGGCGAGGTGAGGAGCAGTTCCAGCGCGCCGCTTTGTCGGTCATCGGCAAACTGGTGGCAGGCGGTCCTGGCGATCCAGAGCTTCACGACGGTGTGGAGGCCGAAGAGGGAGAAGAAGAGCAGGGGGGCGCGGGGAAGACCGGCGGGCAGGAGTTGAATGGCCCCCAGCGCCCCGGTCACGACGACGGCGAATGCGAACCAGAGGAAGCCGCGCCTGCGACGGTGTCGCGCGGCCAACCAGAGAATGGGGTTCTCGGTCAGCATTTCGCTCCGTTCTTGTCCCCGGGGGGGGCGAGGCCGATGTTCCCGATGACTTCAGACAGGCGCAGGAAGGACGATTTTCGGGCTGCGGCGGCTCGGGACAAGGGCAGGATCTTGACGGCGCCCGCGACGAACAACCCGGATTCAAGGAGCACGCCGAGGATGGACGCGGGATGGCGCCACGGGGCCGCCGCATGATTGACGTCCAAACTGAACCAACAGGCCGCGGCGGGACTCAGAGGGAGGAGGCTTTCCGCCGAAGGAGTCAGCAGGACCAACGCCGGAATCCCGAAGCTGATCGCGACCACCGCGGCCAGCGTCGCCATGACGGCGCGATAGCCGGCGCGGCAGAAAGATGACATGAACAGGCCGCAGCTCAGGGAAAACACCAGGGTGACCAGGAGACTCAGCGCCATCCGCCAGAAGGTCGGTTGGTTGAGCCCGCCCAGGGGAAAACAGAGAGCCATGACCGGGATGAGCGCCAGCGGCCAGAAGATCGCGGGCAGGGAGGTGGAAACCAGCTTGCCCAGGACGATGTCGTGGCTCCGGAGCCGGGTGAGAAAGAGCAGGCCAAGCGTGCCCGCGCGCTTCTCTGAGGCAAGGCAGTCGGCGGTGATGAAGGGGCCGACGAACAGGGCGAGCCCAAAGGCGATCAGCGAGAGGACGAAGAACAGCGTCTCGCCGATTTCCCTTGGGAGGCTGCCGGCCCCGAGTTGCGCGGCCATTGTTCCGGCGGCGATCGCCAGCCCGGCGATGGCGGTGAAGCTGCGGGCCCAATAGGCGCCGGACCGTCGCGCGGTCAGGCGCAGTTCGCGTTCGACGATGGGCAGGAATCTCATTGGCGCGCTTGCTCCGACGCGAATCTGCGTCGCGCTCATGACGAATTCAAACGCCAATTTGCGTTTTACCGGGCATGGCGCGGCTGCTAGAAGAACCGCGTGCCGAATCCCAAACCCAATCTATGGACGCAATTGCGTCCGCGAAAACGCTTTCTGCTGCTCGCCGGCCCCTGCGTGATCGAGAGCGAGGAGTTGTGCGCGCAGGTCGCGAAGACGTTGAAGCGAATCTGTGAGCGGCTCGGGATCGTTTATGTTTTCAAGGCGAGCTATGACAAGGCGAACCGGACTTCGGGCGATTCCTTCCGCGGTCCGGGATTGGAGCGGGGGCTGGAGATTCTCGGGCGCATCAAGGAGCGGTTTTCGCTGCCGGTGGTGACCGATGTCCATACCGCCGAGGAGGCGCGCGCGGCGGCGGAGGTCGCCGATGTCCTGCAGATCCCGGCGTTTCTCTGCCGGCAGACCGATCTGATTGAGGCGGCGGTCGCGACCGGCCGGATCGTGAACATCAAGAAGGGACAGTTCCTGTCGCCGCCGGAGATGGTCCGGGTGGTCCTGAAGGCCGAGGGCGCGGGAGGAAAGAAGCTGTTGCTGACCGAACGCGGGACGACCTTCGGCTACAACAACCTGGTCGCGGACATGCGGGGGATTCCGCTGATGCGCGAGGCGGGGTATCCGGTGGTGTTCGACGCGACTCACTCGGTGCAGCAGCCCGGAGCCGGGGGCGACCGCTCCGGCGGACAGCGGGAGTTTGCCCCCGTTCTGGCGGCGTCGGCGGTGGCCGCGGGGGCCGACGGCGTGTTTGTGGAAACCCATCCGGATCCGGACAAGGCCCTGAGCGACGGCCCCAACATGATCCCGCTCGCCGGGATGAACGGGTTGTTGAAGCGCTTGTTGAGAATTCGCGAAGCCGCGCGTTGACACGATCATGGCCGCTCGCATCAGCGCTTCCCTGAAGAAGAAACTCGCCCGGGTGCGATTGTTTCTCTGCGATGTCGACGGTGTGTTGACAGACGCCACCGTGAGCATGGGCGAGGCCGGGGAGACGAAGCGGTTTCACATCCGGGACGGGCTGGGGTTGCGCTTGCTGCAGCAGAACGGAATCCAGGTGGGCTGGGTCTCGCATCGACCTTCGCCGGCGACGACGAAGCGGGCGAAGGACCTGAAGATCGACTACCTGCATCAGAAGTCCGTTCCGAAGGTCGGGGCGATCGAGGGAATCTTGAGGAAGGCGGGCATGGCGTGGGAGGATGTCTGTTATGTGGGCGACGACCTGTTCGACCTGGGTGCGTTGAAGCGCGCCGGACTCGCGGTGAGCGTGGCTGATGGATTGGCGGAAGCCCGGGCGATCTCCGATTATGTGACCGGGCAGCCGGGGGGGAAGGGAGCCGTCCGCGAGATTGTTGAGGTGATCCTCAAGGCGCAGGGGCGGTGGAAAGGCATCGTCGAGGAGCAGTTGCTGTGACTCGCGCCGGGAAAAAGCTGCGGTTGGGTCTGCTGACCCTGGCGATTCTGATCGGGGGCGCGAAGGAAGGGCTGTGTGCGGCCAGCGGCTTTGGCGAATGGGTCGCCAAGGGATGGAAGATCCGGATTGATGAACGCGACGAAGGCTCCGGCAGGAAGACCGGCGCGGTGCGTCTGATCGGCGAAGAGGCGCGCGAGGGGAGCGGCGGCCTGGTGCGCGTCACCCGGCTCCGGTTGGAGAGCCATGCGCCGCGGGGCGACGGAGCCAGCCTGACCAACCTCATCATCGAGGCTCTCACTTCGGTATGGGACAAGGAGAAGGAGACGGCGCGCTCGGCGGATACGATCACGGCGTGGACACCGGATGGGCGGTTTCGGGTTGAGGGGAAGGGGTTTTTGTGGAGCCGGGGCACGGGGTTGCTGATCGTCACGAACGGCGTGCGCACGATCCTGACCCCGGAGGAGGGCATGAGGCCGACGAAGGGCGCGGAGGCAAAGCCGATTGAGATCCGGGCCTGGGAGTTGCATCTCGGGCTGGACGGAAGTCAACGGTTTGCGCGGTATCGCCGGATGGTCGAGGTGCGTGATCCCGCCGGCGTGAATCTGAAGAGTTTTGAATTGCGGGTGGACTTCGAGGAGAAGGAAAACGGCCGGAACGAGCTGGCCGAGGTGATCGCCGAGGGCAATGTGCTGATTGTCGGCGAGATGGAGGGGCGGCAATTCGAGGCGACCGGGGAGTCTGCGACCTATCGGGTCTCGCCTGCCAGCATCATCATGCCCGATGGCCCCGTAATTCGGTCGGAGGGCAATCTGCTCAGCGGGCGCAGCGCTGTGATCAACCTGGAGGAGGAGGGTAATCT
>JAYPGD010000492.1:0-4369 GCA_038126655.1 Verrucomicrobiales bacterium | reverse complement strand
AGAATTCCTCGCGGCTGTTTGTAGACACCGGGTCTCAGCTTTGCTTGAAAAACATGGGCGAACCCTGCGGCGGGTGCATCTCGTGGGCGCAGGGCTGATTGGTCGGCGCATTGGCCTCCTTGTCGTTCTGCTGGATGAGCTTGTTCGCCAGCATGTAGGCCTCCACCTCGTCGCCGCTGACATCGGCAAGCATCTTGCCATCGACCTCGACGCATGGGCTCAGCATCTGACCGCTCTTCTCAATCATTTCCTGCCGCTGGGCCGGATCGTTGATGATGTCACGATCCTCATATTGAAGATCATACTTCTGCATGATGGCGCGAACCCCCATGCTCCATCCACAGGAGGGCTTCAAATAGGCAATGATTTTGGGCTGTTCCATGATGTTTAAATTACTTTGCAGTTCTTACTGTTAATTGACCGCAATTTTAACCACAGCGCAAGCGGCCGCGTCAACAAAAGTCGGGAAAGCGGAAATTTCAGCTTCGCGGATTCGTCTGCCATCTGCCATTTGAAATCTGCCATTTGAAATCTGCCCCACACACCACACACCACACACCACGCAACACGCAACACGCCTTGACGAAATCCGCGCCGCTAACTGAATCTGCCCTGCCATGTCCCGCCGCGTCCTCATCATACCCGACAAATTCAAGGGCACGCTGACCGCCCGACAAGCGGCGGAAGCCATCGCCGAAGGTTGGTCCAAGGCCCGCCCTGACGACGAACTGGAACTCCTGCCCATGAGCGACGGAGGCGATGGATTCGGCCAGATCCTGGGTGACATTCTCGGAGCCGAGACAAGGACCGTGGAAACGCTCGACGCCGCCCATCGCCCCTGCACGGCTTCCTGGCGGTGGATTGCCGGTTCCAATACCGCAATCATCGAGACCGCCAATATCATCGGGTTGGCCATGCTGCCAAAAGGAGAATTCCATCCGCACGAACTGGACACATACGGGCTGGCCGCCGTGTTGCAGGACGCCACCGCAGCCGGCGTCGAGCACTGCGTGATCGGCATCGGCGGCAGCGCCACCAACGACGCCGGGACCGGAATGGCGCGCGGCCTCGGATGGAAGTTCGCGGGCTCCGCCCCCATTGAACGCTGGTCGGATTTGACGCGATTGGAATCGATCGAACGCCCGACCGCCCCTCTGGGCATCCCGCGACTGGAGGTCGCGGTCGATGTGCAGAACCCCCTGACCGGCCCCCACGGATGCAGCGCCATCTATGGACCGCAGAAGGGACTCGCCCCGGACGAGATCGAGCCCGCCGACGCCGCGTTGCTTCGACTGGCCGAAATCTCGGCGAAAGACCTGGACACACCCGCCGACACTCCCGGCGACGGCGCCGCGGGCGGCCTGGGTTTCGGGCTTCGCTGCTTCGCGGGAGGCATCCTGCGCCCGGGTTTCAGCCTCTTCGCCGCGCAGATCGGATTACTGGATCGACTGAAGGAATTCGACCTCGTGATCACGGGCGAAGGTTCAATCGACCATTCCTCCCTGATGGGCAAGGGCGTTGGCGAATTGGCGGCGCATTGCCGAGAGCTCAACCTCCCCTGCATCGGTCTCGGCGGCGTGTTGGACGACGCCGACGAAGTCCGTCAGACGTTCTCGAGCGCGGCGGGCGTCGTCGACGAAGTCGCCAATGCAACCGAGTCCCTCGAGAATCCGGCGGCGTGTCTGAGTCGATTGACCCACCGCGTTGCGACAACCGAAAACTGAGCATCCACCTTCGTTCCGCAAAGCCGGAACTACGTCGAGACAAGCCGAGAACAGGGAACCGAGAGACAATCGCCTTGCCCGCCATGCCCCCGCCGCCTAACGTCCGCGCATGCTGAAGCTCGTGAGCCTGTTGGGCTTGTGCGGATTTCTCGCGTTCGCCTGGGGCCTTTCCAACAACCGGAAGCGCTTCCCGTGGCGGACCGTCCTGAGCGGACTGGGGCTGCAGTTCGTCTTCGGCCTCCTCATTCTCAAGACCGACCTTGGCAAGACCGTCTTCGGCTGGGCCCGGAGCGCCGCTGAAAAGCTGATCGAGGTCTCGGTCGATGGAGCCGCATTCGTCTTCGGCCCTTTGGCGAATCAGGAACTCTTGGGCGACAAACTGGGGCCGGAGAACAGCTTTGTCTTCGTCGTGGTCGTTTCCGCGACCATCATCGTGGTCTCCTCACTTTCGGCCGCGCTCTACCATTACGGCATTCTCCAGAAGGTGGTCCAGGGCTTCGCCTGGGTGATGCAGCGCGCGATGCGAACCACCGGCAGCGAAAGTCTCGCCGCGGCCGCCAATATCTTCATGGGCCAGACCGAGGCGCCGCTGGTGGTGAAGCCTTACCTCCCCCACATGACGCCCAGCGAACTCATGGCCCTGATGACCGGCGGCATGGCCACCATCGCCGGCGGCGTCATGGCGGCGTATGTCTCGTTCGGCATCGACGCCGGGCACCTGCTGACCGCCTCGGTGATGAGCGCGCCCGCCGCGCTGCTCGTCGCCAAAATCATGATCCCCGAAACGGAGAAGAGCGAAACCGCCTCCGGCGCCGACGCGAAACTGGAGATCGAATCCACCAACGGCCTCGACGCCCTCTGCCGAGGCGCCAGCCAGGGAGCCCTCCTGGCCATCAACGTCATGGCGATGCTGATCGCCTTTGTCGCCATCGTCGCGCTGATCAATTACCTCCTGTCCGCGCCGCAGTCCGCCCTCGGCGTGGCGGATCCCATTACCCTGGAGAAACTCTTCGGCTGGGTGAACGCGCCGTTCGCCTTTCTCATGGGCGTGCCCTGGGGCGATTGCGTGGCCGTCGGCGAAGCGTTGGGCGAACGCATCGTCCTCAACGAATTCATCGGCTACCTGTCACTGGCTGAGTTGCAGGGAAGCATCGACGAGCGCAGCTACCGCATCGCCACCTACGCGTTGTGCGGCTTCGCCAATTTCTCGAGCATCGCCATCCAGATCGGCGGCATCGGTTCGTTGGCGCCGGATCGACGCAAGGACCTGGCCAGGCTCGGCGGACGCGCGATGATCGGCGGCGTGTTGGCCAGTTATCTCACCGCAACCATGGTCGGCATCATCACCTGATCTCCACGACCAGGCATGGCCCAGGACGCAGACATTCCCCCAGGACGCGCGCCCGAAGAACCGGCGTCGGCCAAGGAATCCCACGATGTCGCCCCCCCTCCTCCCCGAGACCGCATCATTCGCATGGCGAGGCGCTCGGGCCGATGGGCGTTGCGTCTGTTCTCTGGAGCCCTTTGGCTCTGGTCCATCGCGGCGCTGTGGCATTTCCCCGCCTGGCCCGACTGGTTCTGCGTCTTGTCGGCTCTGGGGTGGCTCGCCGGGAGCATTGCGCTCTTCCTGAGACTTCCACCCGAGCGCATTCCGCACGCCATGCTGGCCGCCTTCCTCCTGGTTCGCTTCGTCTGGGGATTCAACAGCCCGAGCAACGATCGGGATTGGCAGGAGCTTTCCCGAACGCTGCCTGCCGCCGAGTTCGACGGTCAACGCGTCCGCATTCGCAACGTGCGCAATGTTGCGTGGCGGACCGAAACCGACTTCGATCTCAAATGGGAGGAACGCGAATACGATCTCGACCAAATTCAACGCGCGGACTTCATCGTCGTCCCCTTCGCCCTCGGCCGCGCCCTGGCCCATGTCTTCGTCAGTTTCGGTTTCGAAGACGGGGAACAGATCGCCATCTCGGTCGAGATCCGCAAGGAACGGAACGAATCCTATTCTCCGATCCGCGGCATGTTCCGCCACTACGAGATCACCTACGTGATCGGCGACGAGAAGGACCTGATCGGACTGCGCGCCAACGTCTGGAAGGAGCCGGTTCATCTGTACCCGATCAAGGCGACGCCGGAGCAGGCGCGGGCGATGTTCGTCGACATGCTCAGGCGGGCGAACCGCCTCGCCGCGAGGCCGCGCTTCTACAACACGCTGCTCCACAACTGCACCACCGCAGTCGTCGAACACGCCAACGAACTGCGTGAGAACAAGATCGGCCTGTGGAATTGGAGGATCGTGCTGCCGGGATTCTCCGACGGCCTGGTCCATGAACTGGATCTCCTCGACTTCAATGGAACCCTGGAAGAGGCGCGCATACGATTCCTGATCAACGATCGCGCCGCCTTCATCCCGGACAGCCGGGAATGGTCGCGTCAAATCCGCCAAACGCAGGGCCCCTTGTCCGATTGATCCGTCCCTCCCTCTAAACTCCACGACCCCGAATCGGGGGACAACACGGGGTCGTTTTTGGCGGTCACACCAGCGCGGCGCGCCAACGCGCTCCCGGGGTTGGCAACTGCTCGCCACCGGCGCCCCGCAGTGTGCGAGCATCCCCTCCCGCAACCGAACCCGCACCCACACCAGC
>JAYPGD010000491.1:0-4374 GCA_038126655.1 Verrucomicrobiales bacterium | reverse complement strand
TTACCTTCCAACCCCAGCGCGGTCCCCGCCGCCCCACCGCCACTCGTCGTCGCGCCCCCCCCCAACTCCAAGGCGCTTCGCGCGGCGCGGCGGCGCCATTCCGAGCCTTTATCAGAATCCGGGGCGGGCCGAACGTCGTCAGCGGTGAACAATGGAGCCGTCCCGAAACACCCCGCGCCCTTCGCTCACTTCGATTCGCAGGCGCCTGTTCCTACCTCTTCCTGGGCAGCGCCATTTCGATCGGAATGTGTTTCTGGAATAGCTGGTAGTCCTTGTCTTTTGAGAGGATGGGGATCTGCCAGTGGACCGAACACGCGCAGATGAGGAAATCCGTGTTGGATCCCTGAATTCCCTTGCTTCGACATAGGTTGAGAAAACGAGCGGCCAGAACGTAGACTTCGGAGGCGATGGGTCTGTCTTCAAAAGCCGCCAGCCTCTCGGTAAACGCCTCGAACACCTTGCTTTCCCGGATGCCCGAGAGAATCTCCATCCGGATGGGTCCAATGATCTCGATGCGCCCCTCCTGAATCAGGTCGACCAACTCGTCCACGAATGGCGATTTCCTTCCCTTCCTCTTCCTGAGGGCCTCCGACCAGACGTCGGTGTCGACCAGGACCCTCATTTGATCTTCCGCTGCTTCTTGTAGTCGTGGTCCGGGGCAAGCTCCACTTTTCCAAAGAAATCCAGGATCTTGAGCTGCTCCCTACGTGAGACGTATTCCGAGAGAGCCTGGTTGACAGCCTCTTTCTTGGTTTTCATCCCCCCGAGTCTCATGGCTTTGGTGAGAAGCTTCTCGTCCAGTTCAATGTTGGTGGCCATGTGCGAAGCGTTGCACAAAGAGCGGGTTTGTCAATTTGTCCGGTGAACGTCAAGGGTCTGCTGGCAGCGACGCTTCGACTTCGGATTGAGGTTGAAGTTGCCATGACGTCTTCAACTCTGGGCGGGTATGCGCGAGCTCGTGCCGAACGAGAACCTCCGGTTGCAATTGAGTGGGTTCAAATGAAAACACGAAACGGTGGGACTGACCTCATCAGATCCCTTCTGTGATCATGGGGAATTCCAAGCTGGAGCGTCGTCGACCCATTGCCAAGCGATTGTATTGTCGGGATAAACTGAAACTCCGTCGATGCTCCATCTTCGATTATCGGCGTCAAAAAGCGCCCAATTCGCGTCATTCGAGAATTCCGCCTCATATGGCGGCTCTTCGCCGACAGGATCCTCGTCAACCAACCACGAAAAGTACGCCCGAAGTCTGGAATCCAAGTTGGACGTCGGATGCAATGTCGCCCACATCCACGGTTGATCCCCGAAAAGATCCGTTACCTTTCCTAAATCACGGTCCTTCCAGAAAAGATGATATGTCCGCCTCATGTTGGGCTACTCACAGAACGTTAATCGATATCAAAGGACGCAGATATCGCGCCGTGAAGAAAAGCCGGAACGGCGCGCTTCTTGATCCCGCATCCTTGCATGGAGGAAAGGTTCCTTTTGCGGGAACCGGGTGTCAAGGGCGTGTTCATTGGGTGAATTGGACTGAATGTAGTGGAGCCGCAGTTTGCTGGCGTTGGAGCACGATATGCGCGTTGCACGCATGGAGCCTGGAATGCAGGTGGAACGCTGAGATCTCCCAGAAACACTCCAACGCCCAGGCGCCTGCGACAACTGGGGCGCCGCGCGTCAGCGCCGTGGAGTGCGCCGCGTGTCGCCGCCTTGCAGCGCTTCCGGAAACGCCGAGTCTGATCAAGGCCCGGCCACATCCGATCCAGCCCGCGCCCTTCGCCTTTCCCAATTCCCAGATGCCCTGCCATGCCAACGAAAAGGCGGCGTCAAGCCGCCGCAGTCAAAGGCGCTTCGCGCGGCGCGGCGGCGCCATTCCGAGCCTCTATCGAGATCCAGGCCATACGTTCCTTTCACCCGACGAATCCGATTCAGTTCCGCCTGGCGAACGTTTAAGCTCCGTCCATGTCGTTGAGACAATCCATGGCGCTGGCGCTCGCGTTGACGCTGCGCGTCCTGCCTGGCAATGCCGCGCCTTCCGCGGCGCCGAACGTCGTCATCCTGCTTACGGACGACCAGGGCTGGGGCGATCTGTCGCTGCATGGCAACAAGCGGGTAGAGACGCCGAACATCGACCGCCTCTTCCGCGAATCGCTGCAGCTCAGGAACTTCATGGTCTGTCCCGTTTGTTCCCCGACGCGGGCGGGCTTGCTGACCGGGCGGCATTCGCTTCGGCTCGGGGCCGGGCCGAACGTCGGCGGCGAACTCGATGTCGCGGAAACCACGCTGGGGGATTTCTTTCAGGCGCAGGGCTATCGCACGGGCGTCTTCGGCAAGTGGCACAATGGCATGGAGCCGAATACGCCCAAGTTTCATGCGGCCTTCAAGGAGGCGTTCAAGCATCTGCCGGACAAGCCCTATATCACCGGGGCCGGCGCGAACGCCCACGGTTTCGACCGGGCCGTCGTCTACTACGGGGGCGGCCCGGACAAGTGGAACCGCAAAGCCTATTCGAACCAACTGATCAGCTGGTTTCACGATCTGGACTACCGCCCGGATGAAAAGGGTTATCTGGGCGATCTGATTGTGAAGCATGCGGTTCGCTTCATTGAGGAGCAGGGCGCCGCGGCGCGGAAGGGGCGGCCCTATTTCTGTTTTGTCCCCTTCGATCTGGTCCACGCCCCGTTTCAGGCGAAGCCGGAGTTGGTGAAGCGCATTCCGGAACACGTGACCAAGCCCGTCCACCGAAAACACTCGGCCATGCTCCTGTCGCTTGACGATGGTGTCGGGAAGATCCTGGCGGCGCTCGATGCATCGGGTCAGCGCGACAACACGATCGTCTGGTATTTCAGCGACAACGGCGGCCTGCCGGTCGGCAGCAGTCTGCCATTCCGCGGCGGCAAGCACAGCGTGTTGGAAGGCGGCATTCACGTCCCTGCTGCGATCCGCTGGCCGGCCGGCGGCTTCAACGGGGGCAAGTACACAGGCATGCTGGGGCATCTGGATGTGCTGCCCACGTTGGCGGGCCTTCTGGAGAAGGAGTTGAAGACTGCGCGGCCGCTGGATGGCGTCGATTGTTCGAGGGCGCTGCGAACCGGCGCCGCCTCGCCGGTTCGCGACAACTACTGGGCTTGGCGGGACAGCGAGGTCCTGCGCACGGATCGTTGGAAGCTTTTCCGCCGCATCGACAAGATGGAGCTCTTCGATATGAAGACCGATCAGGTGGAGGCGAGCAACGTGGCCGGGAAACATCCGGGGGTCGTCCGGGAGTTGGTGACGCGTCTTGAGCGTTGGCGCAAGGAACTGGGCGTCGCTTCGCCGTTGGCGCCGCCCAGGCGAAATCCGAAACCCGATCCCGAGGGCGATGCGCTGGAGATCTCGGTCACGCAGACTGGTCCGGTTGCGTTGGAGGAAGCCCTTGGCGTTCAGTTCGCCTTCCGGCGGCTCCAGGTGGACATTGGCGACGAGATCGAATTCGACATCCTGATTCCCAAGGGGGAATTCAAGCGGAAGGGCGTTTTCATCTCGCCCTATCGGAATGGGGATCCGCCGATGTTCCAGCCGGGCGTCGGGATCGACCAGCATGAACGCATCCAGGCCGCAGTGGGCGGGCCGGCTGTCACGCCGGGCAACTGGGAGCGGCGCGTGATCGGCATCGGCCACGAAGCGCCCCTGCTGCGCAGTTACCACGGCGCCTGGTTTCACGGCGAGAAGCCGGGGAGATTCAGGGTCTATATCGACAACCTTCAGATACGACGAAGGAATGGAAAGATCCTGACGGTCTGGACCAACAAGGAACACACCTACCCCGCTCAACGAAAACTGCCGGAGGGATTCAAGGACCTGGAGATCCGGACGGTTGCTGTGGAGGCGATCCAACGCTGAAGAGCGGACCGTGGTATGAATGCGTTCGGAACAGTCCCCGCCTCGCATCGTAGCGCAGCCGTCCCGGCTGCGTCTCGCCGCGAGATTCGAAAGGCCGGGCGGGGACGCCTGCGCTACGGGGTTTCGATGCGCAACGTGTGAGCGTCCGCAAACCTCATGACCCAAGCTGAAGACAACAATCCATCAACAGCCCGTCTTCGTCTGCGCATCGTCATCGCGATTCCCATCACGGTGGCGGTCGGACTCGGCTCCAAGTTCTATTCCGGACCGGGAGCCGACTGGGCCAACAATTCCCTGGGCGGCGTCTTCTACGAGATCTTCTGGCAGTTGGCGG
This sequence comes from Verrucomicrobiales bacterium, assembly GCA_038126655.1. GTDB lineage: Bacteria > Verrucomicrobiota > Verrucomicrobiia > Limisphaerales > JAYPEY01 > JAYPEY01. Next base: position 158 of record JAYPGD010000491.1, on the reverse strand, counting down.
TCCTCTTCTGCCTGCCAAGAACCTCGGTTCGCAGGATTGCAGTGGGCGTCTTCATCGCGACCTGCGGGCTGGAATTCCTCCAGCTATGGCATCCGCCTTTTCTCGAGGCGTTGCGGGCCAACTTCTTTGCGCGCACGGTCTTGGGCTCCACTTTCGCG
>JAYPGD010000490.1:0-4377 GCA_038126655.1 Verrucomicrobiales bacterium | reverse complement strand
CAGGTGATGACCGAGACCAAGCACGCGCTCACCAAGCAGTTCGCCAAGCTCATGGCGATGGAGGGCGTCGAGCTGGATTTCACCCGCGGCGCCCTGGAGGAACTCGCCGAACAGGCCATCAAGAAGGGCACCGGCGCCCGCGCGCTGCGCGGCGTCATCGAACGCCTCATGCTCGACGTCATGTACGAGATCCCGGGCAGCGAGGACATTGTCGGCGTCAAGATCACCCGGGCCGTCGTCAAGGGCGACGCCAAACCCCTCATCCGGCGCAAGGCCGACCAGGCAGCGGCCTGAAGCCGGATTCCCTCCCGGAATCCGAAACCCGAATTGCGAACTTTTGGTTCGCCTTTGTGTTTCATTCGGTTTTTATCCCCGTTTCGAATTGAACCATGGCCAACTCCTTCAATGCAGATGAATTCATAGCTTCGCATGTCGCGGCGATCCCGCCGTCGGGCATCCGCGAATTCTTTGAACTCGTACAGGGACAGCCGGGCGTGATTTCGCTCGGCGTCGGCGAACCAGACTTTGTCACTCCGTGGAACATTCGCGAGGCCGCCATCTACGCCCTGGAGCGGGGACGCACAAGCTACACGTCCAACCTCGGCCTGCCGCGTCTGCGCGAGGAAATCTCCGACTACGTGGACCGCGAATTCGGAGTCCGCTACGACGTCAAGGATGAGATCCTGGTCACGGTCGGCGTCAGCGAGGCCATGGACCTGGCCTTGCGCGCGATCGTGAACCCCGGCGACGAGGTGATCTTCCACGAGCCATGCTACGTGAGCTATTCGCCCAGCATCGCCTTGGCGCACGGCAAGCCGGTCGCAGTTTCCTGCACGGCCGAAACGGAATTCGCCGTCACGGCCGAGGCGATCGAGGCCGCCGTCACGCCGAAGTCGAAGGTCCTGGTCCTCAACTTCCCGACCAATCCCACGGGCGGAACCATGACGCGGGAGGAACTGCAGAAGATCGCGGACGTCGTGCTCCGCCACAATCTGCTGGTCATCACCGACGAGATCTACTCGGAGCTGACCTTCGAGGGCGAGCACACCAGCATCGCCTCGCTCGAAGGAATGCGGGAGCGGACCATCTTTCTCCACGGATTTTCCAAGGCCTACGCGATGACCGGCTTCCGCATCGGCTACGCCTGCGGTCCGGAGGCTCTCGTCGGAGCCATGACGCGGATCCACCAGTATTCCATGCTCTGCGCCAGCATCATCGCGCAGGATGCCGCCATTGAAGCCTTGAAGAACGGCGAGGCAGACAAGGCGGAAATGCGCGACGCCTATCGCCTGCGCCGCAACTTCATCGTCAAGGCCTTCAACGACATGGGCCTGACCTGCCACCTGCCGCGCGGCTCCTTCTACGCCTTCCCCTGCGTCGAATCCACCGGGCTGACCTCCAAGGAATTCGCCGTGCAGTTGCTCGAACAGCAGAACGTCGCCTGCGTGCCGGGGACGGCTTTTGGCGCCGCCGGCGAAGGATTCCTCCGCTGTTGCTTCGCCGCCTCCATGAACGAGATCGAACAGGCGGTCGAACGAATGGCGAGGTTCGTCGGCGGTTTGAATCGCTGAACCGGAGCGGGCTTCATCGTCGAAGCAAGCCAAGCTCGTTTACAGCTTGGGACCGATTATCCAAATGCGACAAGCCGATCGAACTGCGATTTCCGCTACTTTACCGATATAGCCCGGATTTCAATTTCTCATTCACCCACGTTTTCAGCCCTCCTGTGACCCGCCTGACGCTTGGCAGAATCTGGTTGGATTTTGACGAATCAGAGTCATCAACAAGACGTCCCGTTCAACGAATCCGTTCAAGAACAAAGTTGTAATGCGTTTAAAATAAACATGTTGCATATTAATCCACCCACAATTCAACAGCGCTTGGCGGCGTAGGATGCACTCTGTCGGACCGCTGCTAGATCATGTCGATTGGAACCGTCAAGACTCAATGCGGCAATTCGGCGCCAGAGACTATTCACGACTTATTCACATTGCCCAAAACAGGCTGATTTCAAGGATTTGCCCCCACGAAGCCAACCCTCCCTGATTCCTCTTTTCGATTGCGCACCGGAAATCCGACCGGGCAAGCTGCGCTCGCTGCGATGGCTGACCCAGAGAAATCCCGATTGCCGACCCTGCTTGAGTCGCCGCTCCGCAAGCGTCTGGCGTTGGCCTTTGTGGCGGGCGTGGGATTGGCGACGGCATTTCAGACGCTGAACTGGTCCGGCATGGCCTGGATCACGCCGGCCGTCTGGCTGCTGTGCGGCCTGGGCCGAACCGGGCGGGAGCGGTTCCTGATCGGCCTCGCGGGTGGTTTGGGATTCTACGTCCCGGCCGTGCACTGGCTGCGGTTCATTCCCTACCCGGTGGCTCCCTACATCGGTTGGGTCGCCTTGTCCATCTACCTGTCGCTCTATCCGGCCGCCTGGCTTTGGATCTGTTGGCGGATCTTTCCGGATCGGTCGGCGGCTGGATATTCCGAGCCGGAGACGGACCTGAAACAGCTCGTCGAGAAGTTCTTCGCCATCCCCTGGGCCGCGCGCGCCCGCTGGCTTCTCACCTGCGCCATGGTCTGGGTCGCGTTGGAGATGCTGATGGCCCGGGCGCTGACCGGGTTCCCCTTCCTGTTGCTCGGCGTCTCCCAACAACAGGTGACTCCGTTGATCCAGATCGCGTCGATCGCCGGCGTCTACGGAGTTTCGTTTCTGGTGGTGTGGTTCAGCTGCGGGATCGCCGCGTCGATCCTGTTGCTGGTTCACCGGCCGGCGAAGCATTGGGTGTGGGCGGCGGAGATCGGCCTGCCTGCGGCGTTGGTCGGCGGGGCTGTCGTGTTCGGCGTCGGTCGAATCGGCGCGCCGGCCCAGGGCGCAGACGCGGGCGATGAACCGCCATGGAGCATTGCCCTGATCCAACCCAGCATTCCGCAGACCGTGAAGTGGGACAAGGAGGCGAACCAGGAAGCCTTCCAGATCATCCTCGATCTTTCCGGGGAGGCCATGGCTGAGAGTCCGGACATCGTGGTTTGGCCGGAAGCGGCGTTGCCCAAGCTGCTGCGTTACGACGAGGACACCCACGCCCGCGTGACCGGATTTGCCATTCGACACCAGGTCTGGCTGCTGATTGGCGCCGACGACGCGGAACCGGGGGAAGGACCGGAAGGAAACGAAAACCCGATCTTCTTCAACAGCGCCTTTGCCGTTTCACCGCAGGGACGACTCGCAGCCCAATACAACAAGCGCCGCCTGGTGATGTTTGGCGAATACGTCCCGCTATCCAGATGGCTCCCGTTCCTGAGAATGTTCTCCCCGGTTGGCAACGGCTTCACGCCGGGAGAGGAGCCCGTGTGGTTTGAGACGCGCGCCCCGCACAACCTTCGCGTCGCCCCCTTGATCTGCTTTGAGGACATCTTCTCCGACCTCGCGCGGGAACACGTCGATGAGGACACGGACTTCCTGCTCAATGTCACCAACGACGGCTGGTTCGGCGCGGGTTCGCAGCAGTGGCAGCACGCCGCCAACGCCGCCTTTCGCGCGGTCGAGAACGGCGTCCCCATCGTCCGCTGCGCCAACAACGGAATCAGCTGCTGGGCGGATGAGTTCGGAATTTTGCGCGAGACCGGGTTCGCCGACGGACGAAGCGAATACGCGGCCGGCTACAAGATCGTGAAGCTCCCGCGCCGCCGACCCGAATCACGGCCCGCACGGACGTTCTACAACCGTCACGGGGATTGGTTCGGCTGGGGGTGTGTAGCGGTGAGTTTGATTCTCTTGATTCACGCGCGCCTGCGCCGCACGGCCAAGGATTAGTCCGGGATCGCCCGGCGCCATCTTCGGAGCGCCGAGTATTGCTCGGCCGGGGCGTGTTCGGCAGCCAATGCCGAGCAATGCTCGGCGCTCCGAACCGCATTGTCGGCCGCCCTTGACCGGTTTCGAGCGATTGGGCACAGTGCGTTGGCGGAGAGGGATTGCCCGAAAGAAAAGCGAAGTGGAGCCATGGCGGAATCGCACCTTTTCATGACGCGTGAAGACACCGTCGAGTTTTGCGGATTTCTGATCGAGCAGTTCGACGTTCGATCGACCTGACGCGATGACCTCGGCTCACAAAGAGGTGAGGAAGCGCTTGCGTAAAAATGGGCAAAAAACCGTTTGTCGGGAGACGGGTCGCCCTGGACCGTGGGTCTTGACGGGCGCGCTGAGAGCTCACTCAGAAGGGGCTTGGTTGCGCGAGGGTAGTTTCCATTTCGATCCACGTTCGAAGCGATAGCTGCCGTAATCCGGCATCCTCCGGCTCCTTCCATACAATGGCCAACCAAGCGTTTCCTTGGCCAAGGAGCGCCGAGCATTGCTCGGCTGGGGCGTGTTCGGCAGCCAATGCCGGG
>JAYPGD010000489.1:0-4379 GCA_038126655.1 Verrucomicrobiales bacterium | reverse complement strand
AAGTGGGCATCGGGTGCCCGTAGGTCCGCATCATCTCAAAGGCGAATCCTTCAAGGCGCCCCTGCTCCACGATCAATGTCTCCACATCGCCGTCCGGATACGGGAGCCCGCCGGCCGAACAGACCCGCGTGGGTCTGATCCGCTCGAACAACTCGTCGAAGGTCTCCGCGGGCCGACCGGTCACCGCCGACATGACCTCGCGCATCTGGATCCAGACCACGCTGGCGCACAACACGCGAACCCGAGGCAGCGTCATTCCCTCCACAAACCGACACGCCAGTTCCAGCAACCCGCCCACATGATCGTAATGCGCGTGAGAAAGGTAGATGAACTCAATCCGTTCCAGCCACTCCAGGTCGATCAGGTTGCTGATGGTCTTCTCCGAGGGATCGATTGGCACGATCCCGCCCTGATAGACCATCGCGAAATTGGTGAAGTCCTCCCCCGTGCCGACATAAAGCGCATCGCCGGAACCCAGGTTGATCAACCGCGCCATGCCGTCGTCAAACGCCAGAAGTTCCCGGAAGAGACGCACGCCTTTCTCCCTCCATCGATGTCCGTCATCCCGCGCCGGACGAACCGTGTCCAACGGCGCGCAAAAATCCGCGCCCCCCTCCCGGATCACGATCTCCGATCCAGCAAGCCGGATGGACACCTTGTTCAGAAAATCGCCCCGCCCCTTGACGATCTCCTCCGGTTCCCCGCCCAGAACCCGGACATCGATCACCTCCGCAAGACGCTCGTCTCGGATCGCCTCATCCGAATACGGCGCCCCCTCGACCCCATTGAAGAACACTCCGGGAGACGCGACAAAGGAGCGCGCCTTCTCAAAACCTTCGACAATCCGGTCGATCGCCGCATCTGTCAGCAGGCACTGACCGGGCTCCTGTTCGCGATACTCCCGCAAGCGCGCGGCAATCCAATCCTTGTCGCGATGCACAAAGACCTGTTGGACGAGATCCAGGATTCGCGACTTCTGATCCTCGTTCAGAACAAACACCGTCAATCGACGGCAGAGAGAGATTGGAACGCCCGGCGTCAGCAGGGCCTCGAACCCCTTTTCCCGGGCCTCGGCCACGATCGCATCGCGCTGTTCCAGATCGGCGGCCGGCGTACGGACGCCATGCCGCTCGTAGGCCATGATCTTGTTGTTCAGGCGCGCCAACTCAGAGCCGCATCCATCCTGCGGAGCCGGGCAAAACAACTGAAAAAACAGGTAATTCTCCAGCTTGGGAACATACGGCGGATGATCGAAATCAACGACTGCGATTTCAGGCGGCGGGATCGCCTGATCCAGATGCGCCAAGGTGATGAACCGCGTGCCCAGCGTAATGGAAAACGGACTCCTCCTCCCGGCGTTGCCCGCCGTGACAATCGTGCCCGGAACTGCGCTTTCCTTGATCTGGGTCAATGACTCCTCCGGATCCACGGCCTTCCGCCGGCCCGACGCCACCCCTCATCCACAATCGACCCACCCCACCGTAGTTTCTCCGGGCAACCTGAATAGTCCATCATTCGGCGTGGTTCGATTCGTTTCTCAACCGCCCCTGACGCTCTGCCCATCCACAGTTTTCGCCGGCGGTTCGAACGGAGACAACATGCGCAACACTTTGCATCAACCGATCTTGCGTCGCATCCTCCCCATCGCCCCTTGGACTGTCAAGAATCCGCAGCGCCGGTTTGTCAGGCCCGTCACCATGGCTCAGCCGTCCCGGCTGCGGGTTCTTGCGGCGTCTCGCCGCCAACTACGCATGATCGGGCGAAGGCCGGCGGCCCTCAATCCCCCGAAGGCGGAAGAGCCGCCCGCCACCCCGCTCTCAGGCGACGCCCCAACCGCTCCACCGTATCGCGGTGTTCCCCGCGCTCGGCCAGGTTCACATTCTCCCCCGGATCCACCGAGTGGTCATAGAGCTCCCGCTCCAGAAACTTCGTCCCCGGCACGGTCCATTCGGTGAACCGATACCGCTTCGTCCGGATCGAATGCCCCATGCCGTACCCGAATCCCGGAATCTCACGTGGATACTGACTGAACGCCGCGGACTTCCAGGGCCGGCCCGCGCGTTCCACCAATGGCGCAAAGCTCGTTCCCTCGACGCCCTCGGGCGCCGGCAGTCCGCACAATTCAGCCAGCGTGGGATAAATGTCCACAAACTCCACAAACGCCTCCGTCCGCGCCGCCTTCTGCCCCGGCACACTGATCAGCATCGGCACGTGCGCGGAGGTCTCGAAGGTCGAGTGCTTGTCCCACATCCCATGTTCACCGAGCTGCCACCCGTGATCGCCCCAGACGATGACGATGGTGTTGTCGCGAAGTTCCAACCGATCCAATTCATCCAGCAACCGCCCCAACAGCGTATCCACATAGGTTACACAGGCGTAATAGGCCTTCTTCAGATCCCTCGCCATGTCCGCCGGCATCGGCCCGACCTTGGGAACGCCATAGTAATGCCGCATGTCGTTCCAGTTATACATCGCGCATTGCGGAACGTCCTTCGGCGGAAACGGATTCCGCGCCGGCTCAATCTCCACATCGTCATACATGTCGAAGTATTTCTTCGGCGCATTGAATGGCAGGTGCGGTTTGAAGTAGCCCACCGCGAGAAAGAACGGCTTGTCCTTGATCTCGCGCAGCGTCGCGATGGCGCGCTCATTGATGTCCCCGTCGCCGTATTCGTTGTCCGGCACGTCCGCAACCTCCCAGGGCAGGCCGCCCATGCGTTTGTTCTTGATCTTGTCGTTGCCCAGATGCCACGTGAACTTGATCTTCCGCCAGTCCTCCTTGATCCACTCCAGGACCTGCTTCCCCCTCTCCGATTGATACATCGGCTTCCTCGACTTGAACAACGGGACAGACCACGCGCGCTTGTCGTCGTTGTGGAAGATCTTCCCAAAGGCCTGCGTGTGATAACCGTGCTGCTTGAAATACTCCGGCAGCGTGACCACATCCGGCAACGCCGCGCGGAAATCCGGATTAAAGGCGTAAACGCCCGTCGTGTCCGGCCGCCGACCGGTCAGCAACGAAGCCCGCGACGGCATGCACAACGCCAACTGACAATACGCCCGTTCAAAGACTGTCCCCTCCTCCGCCAGGCGGTCAAATGTCGGCGAAATCACCGGCTTGCCATAGACGCTCAACTCCGGCCGCAGGTCGTCTATCGCGATGAAGAGGACATTGGGCCGGGAAACGGCAGAACGGGCCCGCTCCAAAGGACAACTCATCCCAATCCACACGCAAACAACCAACACGAGACGACGAATACCAAACATGTTCATAAGCGGATCATCCTTCGTCATGACGGAATGGCAACCTCCGATCGAACGCGCGTGTAGATCACGTCGGAGCGTCACGCCCAATCACCGCGCAAGCGCATGCCCGATGGCCAAACGCGCCCACTCCGCCTCCTGGCGTGTCAAACCACGACCGAAACCTTCGGGGTCGGGTCTCCACTTTCCATACTCAGAAGCGCGCATTCATTGAATGTGGGGATAAGACCTCGTTCACGGCCGCCTTTGGATACGCCGCGGCCCTTCGCTCCTTTGTCCCCGGACGCCGCGCATGGCCTCCCGAAATGGCGGCGTCAAGCCGTCCAATTCCACCTCCTGATCCACAGGAGCCCCCTTTCGCACATCCACGACAATCCAACCAAAACGCCGCGCGTCAGCGCCATGGACTGCGGCGGCTTGACGCCGCCTTGCAGCGCCTACGGAAACACCGACGCCGTGTTCCGTGATCCAATCTCCGGACCGGCCGTGGCCATCCGCCTCCCCTGTCCCCGGGCGCTGCGCCATGCCTCACGAAAAGGCGGCGTCAAGCCGCCGCAGTCCATGGCGCTTCGCGCAGCGCACCCAAGCCATCCAACGCCGTGGCCACCGTCGGAGGTCTTCGGGGAGGGGAAGCTCGATCCTCCGGCGGAAGCCGAACATGAGGATCGAGCCGGGGCGGGCTTGTCACGCCGTAGCAGGCCGAAGGCGGATCCGTCCTGCATGACAAGACAACTGGCGCTCTGAGGCGCACCCATGATCCGCATCCGCGCCAGTTCAAGATCCTCGAGCATCCCGCACGAAGGGAGCCGCCCAGGTCTGTGCCTCACGCCGCCTAGGCGCCCAAAGATTGACGAAACGGGCGACCGGAGGTTGCATGGAGATTGTGAAGCGGGAGTCAACGAACGGGGAAACAACGTGGACGGAGGCAGCCCATGCTGTCGCCGCCTTGAAATCCCCGTGCTTTCCCCTGTCGAGCAGTGACTCGGCCGCGGGCTCAGCCGTTTCGCTCAACATCGGCATATCCACAATGTGCTCTCAAACCCCAACCTCGCCAGCGCCACCGACAAGGGCTACCACAACAAGGAGTTTGTCGGCTACTGTCGCGACAACGCCAT
>JAYPGD010000488.1:1079-4416 GCA_038126655.1 Verrucomicrobiales bacterium | reverse complement strand
CGGGGTGCGGGGTGCGGGGTGCGGGGTGCGGGGTGCGGGGTGCGGGGCGCCTGGTGCGGGGTGCAGGGCGCCTCGTGCGTGGCGCGGGAGGGTGGGGGCAGATGGCAAATGGCAGAGAATCTGGAACAGGGAACAGCGAACCGGGCAACGCCCCCCTTCCTCACTTCGCCCCGGCGCCGAGCAGGACTGCCGGGACGGTCCGGGCGAGGATCGTCAGGTCGAGCCAGAGCGACCAGTTGTCGATGTATTCCAGATCCAGCCGGACCCAGTCCTTGAAATCCTTCACCTCGTTGCGGCCGCTGATCTGCCACAGGCAGGTCAGCCCGGGCTTGACGCTCAATCGCCGCCGGTGCGCCAGTTCATTGAACTGTTTCGTTTCATCGACCGGCAACGGCCGCGGTCCGACGAGGCTCATCTCCCCACGCAGCACATTCCACAACTGCGGAAACTCATCAATGCTGTACTTGCGGAGGAAACGGCCCAGTCTGGTGATCCTCGGATCCCCCGTGACCTTGAACACCGGTCCCTCCATTTCGTTGAATGCGGCCATTTCATCCTTTCGTTGTTCGGCGTCGGTCACCATGGTCCGGAACTTGAGCATGGTGAAGGGCCGGCCGTTGAGTCCGCTGCGCTTCTGCCGGAACAAAATCGGGCCCGGCGAGGTGAGGCGGATGGCGACCGCCGCCAGCGCCATCAGCGTCGGCGCCAACACCAGCAACATGATGGCGGCGCCCACGATATCGATCACGTGTTTGGCAAAGCCCTGCCAGGATTCCTCCGGGGTCGATTGGAAGACCAGGGTGGGCCGGCCGCAAAAATCGTCCATGGACGTGCGGGAGATGTTGGTCTTGAAGAAGTCGGCCATCAACCACGCCTCCACTCCCTCCAATTCGCAGGTCTGGATCGCCTTTTCAATCTGCCCGAACATCGTGTGCCGCGCGCTCAGGATCACCCCGTTCGCGGAATGCTCATGCAACAGTTCCACCAACTTCTCCAGCGATTCCTCATTCAGGTCCAGCCGGGCGAGAATGTCCACATCGTCCGCCGGATGTCGCTTCAGATCCTCCATCACCCGCTCGGCGTCCTCGCTGGCTCCGACGAGAATGAAGCGGCGCCGGCACTGCCCCCGCCCCAGCTCCGTCTGCCCCCATTGCGCCATCACCGCCATCCGCAACATCAACAACGCAAACCCGACCGCCCCAAACAGGATGATGACCGAACGGGCCACGTAGTGCACACGGAGCACAAACAGGACAAGGATGACGCCGATCACGAGGAGCACGCAGGCGCGCAACGCCTGCCAGACCCTGCGGCGGTTGATCGCCGCCGATCCGTGACCGTAGTAATCCTGCGCCTCCAGCAGGATCGGACCAAGGGGAAACACAATGACCCAGATCCACAGGTATCGATGAAACGGCTCGATCGGGGACAGAGTCGAAAGCAGTTCGTTCGGAAACTGGAAGCGCAACAGGTGGGCGACCCAGTACGCGATCATGAACAGTCCGGCGTCCATCAACTGCTGGAACTGCATGCGGATCTGTCTTTGGCGTCGCGTCATGATTCAAGGATGACGTTTCGCCCGCTCCCGCTTCAACCGTTGCAGGATGAGTTCAGCCGCAGCCGCTCCGAGCTCCCGATGCGCCAGCCTGCAAATATGGCGCTGTCCATGAGGGACGTGCAGTTCGCCTGATCCCGCCGCCCCGGCCAGTCGGTCTTCAAAATAAAGGGTCATGGTGTTTTCTTCCGCCAGCAACGCCCTGATCTCCGGTCGCACCGAACTCCGCGGCTCGCCAGCGGCGTCAATATAGGGAATGTCCAGCACAACCAGCAAGATCGCCTGTTCGCGACAAAACTCGACCATCCGGCGAAGCAATGCAACCGCCAGCTCCGTCTCGCGACGATCCGGCGCCTCTTTCGAGGGAACCGCGCTCTCCACCACCGCCTGCTCCCTCGCCCGCGCGGCCAGCCGCGCTTTGAAAAAATTCCACGTTGCATTGAATGCCATCGCGTAGGCGTGACTGTTCTCCCCCAGCCATTTCGTCCCGGGAATGGAATACAGTCGATCCTGAATGCGCACGCCGGGCAGATGTTCGTGTTTCACCTCCTTGAGCCCGCCTTCCTCCAACCTGAACAATCCCGCCTTCAGATTGTCCTCATAATCATTCGCAAAGAAACCCAGCGCCACCGCGTCCGGCGCATATCTGACGCCCTCGTTTTCCAGCAGGACCAGGGCCTCGGCCGTGCTGAAGCCCGAGACGCCGGCATTGATCGACTGCGCGGCCAACCCCGCCGCGGCCAACTCCCGTCCGATCACCGCCGCAAAGGTCTCCTCCTGCTCCACCTCGTAACCCTGTGTGTGCGAATCGCCAAGACACAACACCCGGAACACGCCTTCCGGCTTCTCGTAATCAAAGTCCTCGTCATTGCGGAACCCGGCGGCATTCGTGCGGAACTCCCACTTTCCGTCGCGGCTCGTGTGCTTGAACCTGGAATCTGGCCGAATGCGGCGGATGCGGTATTCTCCATACTCGGCTCCCGTGTGGTAGCGCGGGTAAAGCACGATCCCCCGCCCCCAGATGATTCGAACCGCCGCTTCGACGACCAGCAACCCGATCCCCAGCGAACACAGGACCAACCCCAGGCGCGTCGCCCAAAGCCGCCGCTTCCGCCCGGAGGCCGGTTTCCCCTCACGCCTGTCGTCGGCTTCACTCATCCCCTGGCTTCCCGGTCGCCGTCTGGAAATGCGGCGCGGCCTCTGCAATGAATTCCTCCAACCGTTTGTAGGTCGCCTCCTCCTCCCCCGGCCGGCAGAATGAATAACAGGCCGCATACGCCCAACGCTGCAGCTTCCCCCGGGTCAACATCCCGGAAGCCATGGACCACATCCTCTCCGCGTCCTTGTTCGTCAGCTGATCCTTCGCCACGAACCAATAGACGAACACCGCCCGATACGTCGCCGCGCCCGCATCCGTCCGCACCTCTTTCGTTGCGACCAGCGCCCGCACCGGCAGATCGTAGGGGTGCGGCTCCCGAACCGGGATCGTCGTGTATCTGTCCTCGTTCGGAACCAAGGTCCACCCCTGACCGGTGAGACAGTACTGCGGACGATGAAGACTCGTCCGGTCCGCGCCCATCAGGACCACGGACAGCACACAGGCAAAACCGTCCTCCGCCTCGAAATGTCTCCTTCCGAACGAGGTGTCCGCCGGCAGCGCGCCCAATTCGCCCTCTCCCGGCTCCACGGGGATCAAGGGCGCGCCCAGAACCGTCTCCGGAAGCAGAATTTCCACCCGATTGGTTCCCGGAATATCCGCCACCAGAAGTCCCGGAGCCTCCA
>JAYPGD010000488.1:0-1069 GCA_038126655.1 Verrucomicrobiales bacterium | reverse complement strand
CTCCAGGGTCTGGGCCGACTTCAGCCGGGCGATCATTCCCGCCGAACCCCCAATGATCGCCAGGCCGACAACCAGCAGGTTGAGCTTGAACCGCGTCATGCCGCCGCTCCTTTCACCGCCCCGGCCGACGCCGCGCCACCGCGGTTCAACCAGGCGAACAAACCCCACATGCACGCCAACGCCAGCCCCCAGGTCAGGATCCAGGCATGATCGTGGACCATCGTGCCGGCGTTCTGACCAAACGCCTCCGCCGCAATGATCACCGCCGTGATGCGCAGGACATTCCCCGCGATCGCCACCGGAATCGCCGCCGCAATCAGCGTCAACCGCCGCCACCAGGCCGGCATCGAAGCAAATGCGACAATCGTCGTCAGGATCAGCAGGGCCGTCAGGCTGCGGATGCCGCTGCACGCCGGAGCAACGTTAAATTGATATTGCCCCTCCTGATGAATGATTCGCGAACCGTCATTGATCACATCGACATTCAGCGCATTCGCCCCGCACCAGACCGCGATCTCGGTCACCAACACCCGCAACGGAACCGTGATGGACTCGGTCAACCCACCCAAGGGCATACAGAACACGAACAAGACGTAAGGGAAAAAGGCCGCCTTGAGCAGCGCCCTCCCCCACGCAATCCCCATGATCGCGTAAAGCCCGACGAACAAGGCGACAACCGACACCCGCCCCTGCTGAATCGCAAAACCGATCACATGCAACGCCGCCGCGGCGCCCAACACAGCCAATCCAGGCGCCCAGTTTCGCGACTCCACCGCCGACAACTCCTCCCGCTTGTCCCACAACAGATAGGCCACCACGAAGGGTATCAGAAAACCGTGCGACTCATCTGAGAATTCCGATCCGTAGATGTTCCCCATCCAGTCATAAAGCGACGCGCTCGCGCCATACCCCAATGTGGAATTGCCCAGAAAATGGAACAACAACAGCCAAGGAACCGCCAACCCCAGAAACAACGCCTTGTCCGGCGTCCGACGCCAATACTCCAGAAACTCCTCCTGAAACGACGGGAGCTTCTCATCGGCTGCGCCGGCTGACTGGATTGCTGAAT
>JAYPGD010000487.1:1681-4421 GCA_038126655.1 Verrucomicrobiales bacterium | reverse complement strand
TCACCAACACCATCTACTCCGTGGTCGTCAGCAACGCCTTCGGCGGCAGCTTCTCCAACACCCTCTCCCAGATCAGTTACTCCACCAACTTCTCCTTCGCCGCCTACCCGATCGAGTTCCGCGACCCGCGCGACATCGGCACCAACGGCTTCGGCCTCCGTCGGGAGCAGATCCGCAATATCCAGACCCACGTTCTCGCCGCCTATCCGGTCCAGATCGTCAGCAACGCCCCGGGCCTTGAATTCCCCATCGTCTCCGAACGCACCGAAATCGTCAGGCAGGGCGCCCAGTCGCTCATCGAGGTGGTGCCGATCGAACTCGTCGCCGGCGGCACCAACAGCATCACCGCGCTGCGGCCCGGCGTCGACCAGGTCACCTTCACCAACGTGGCCCATGACGGCGCGAACTTCATCCCGCTGACCAATGTCTTCTCCGCCTCCATCATCACCAACGGGACCAACCAGACCTTCTCGATGCGCCGCGTCGCCAACCAGCCGGATATTATCTTCCAGGCAGAAGACCTGCAGATTATCGGCCCCGCGGAAGGGTTCCCGTTCCTAGTGGATGTCAACAATCCCGCGTGGCAGCTGAATGACGGCATCAACGGCTCGACGACCCTGGCCGGGCCCGGCGTCATCCAGTCGCCCGTCACCGTCACCTTCACCACTCTCCTGCCGGCGCTGCTGAACTCCAGTCCCTTCACCTTCGACGAATCCCAGGCCCAACAGACCGTCCGGTGGGGCTGGTTCGATGGCAGCGGGGCGGAGCCGATCGTGTTCCCCGACGGCGCCACCATCCAGGACGCCGAGAACGCCGTCTTGTCCGAATGAGCGACGAAATGAAAAAGCGATTTACCATCCTGCTCCTTTCGCTGGCCGCCGTCGCGGGCGCCCACGCGCAGTTGCAGTCGAGCTACCAGAACTTCGGCGTCGTCACCAACCCGCCGCCGATCAACGCCACCTCCGTCGAGAACTACGGCAACATCGTCATCTCCGGCGGTTCGATCCCCTTCGACACCGAGAACACGGTGAACTTCACCGTCCATCCCACCGGCAACATGCTCGACCTCGGCAGCGCCGGCTTCCTCTTCCAGAACCTCTCCGGCGCCAACAATTACGTCCCCGCCAAACTCGACACCTTCGTCAACTCCGGCCAGATCCTCACCGGCGGCCGCATCGAGGTCTTCGCCAAGGACGTCGATCTCAACAACCTCGGCCTGCTCAGCGCCGACCGGCGCGGCGCCGTCAGCATCATCGGCGACGATGTCAGCCTCCTCAACGGACGCATCCGCGCGGGCAACGCCAGCGACCGGATGAACCTCACCGAGGGCTCCTACTTCAACTCGCGCGCCTCCGCCACCTACGAAAGCCCGTTCAACGTCCGGGAGGACGCCTGGGGCGTCACCCAGACCAATACGCCCAAGATCAGCCTCTCCTCGCTTGCCTCATTCCCGAACTTCGCGCCTTCGCATTCGGTGGAGATCCCCCCAGGATACCCGGCGATCGGCGACTACACGTCCAGCCAGTTCATTTCCCCGGACCTCTACAATTTCTACATCCACAGCGACTTCAACTTCCCCAACAACAGCCCGATTCAATCGACCGTCAACCTGGTCGTTGTTGAGACCAACGTCATCGACATGCCGACCCTGCGAGTGGGTTTCGACTTTGCCACCAACAGCGTCAACAAGTCCGTTTACAGCACGGTCATCGACTTCTCATTGAACGATGTCGATCCGGTCACCGGCGCCCAGTTTTCCCGGCACATGACCCTCTACGATGAGGCCTCCGAAACGGCCCGTCCAGCCGCCGCGCTCTCCGCCCACTTCCTTCAGGAAAATCGCGAACGGAATGGCCGCTTCCGGCCCCGCGCGCACCTCGTCGAGCGCGGCGACGACGACCCGTTCGACACCTTCGGAGGCTTCTTCGGACTGACGCCCTGGCCGGTTAGCGACTATGACAGGGACATGATTTTCCCCGGAACCGGAACCTTCAATGGCGCCTACGACAATTTCGAAACGAACTACCAGTTCTCCTCCTCCGAGTTCACCATCAACCCCTACGACTACTCCGACGGCGGTTTCGGCGGGGCGTTCGAACTCAACCCCGGCGTCCTGCCCAAGTTGCAGGACCTGACCAACGCTCCCGGGCGCGTGGAAATCTCCGCCGATCAGTTGGACATGACCCTTGCGCGCATTCGCGCCGAAAGCCTGCTCTCCATCAGCGCCAGCAACCTGGTCTCCTTTGAGGATGTCGTCCTCGACGCGCCGAACATCAGCCTGGAGCTCCTGTCCAGCGGCGGCTCCATCACCCTTTCAAACTTCTTCCCGGATTCCGTGAATCGGTTGCACGGCTCGGTTCAGGTCTGGAGCGGCGTCTGGCTGGTCAACCAAGGCATCACCAACCAGGCCCCCGCGACCTACGACCTCCTCCTAAACGGCGGTCTGCCGGCCTCCGCCTTCAACGGCAGCAACACCATCGAATACGCCTACCATATGACCATCCTGGACCACGACCTCTCCACCAACCTGCCGGTCACCGTCCAGAAGCTCAACATCAACAATGACCAGCTCATCCTCTCGGATCCGATCCGCCTCAACAGTCAGTTTTATTTCGCCGGCACGGAATTCACCTTTGCGCCGACCGACGCCACGAACGCCCTGACCTTCACGGATGAGCATCCGCAGCTGAACGCATCGAACCTGCCCAACCTCCAGAAATTCACCAACAACGGCGTCATC
>JAYPGD010000487.1:0-1671 GCA_038126655.1 Verrucomicrobiales bacterium | reverse complement strand
GCCTATGACTGCATCGTGAACAACGGCGAGATCCGCAGCGAATCGCTGCTCTTCAACGCCGACTACTTCCAGAACTCCAACAAGCTCTACGCGACCACCGGCGCCATCTTCATCCAGGCCGCCACCAACCGACTGAATGGCGGCCTGCTCGCCGTCACCAATGGCACGCTGAGCCTCAGCGGCGGCGATCACTCCATCACCAACGCCGAAATCTACGCCAATCGACTCTTCTTCGACGTCACCCAGCGGCTCAGCGACGAGGACACCACCAACACCTGGAATGTCAGCAACGGCTTCAGCATGCTCTCCACCCCCTCCAAGGGCGACCTGCTTGCCACCGAGATCATCTCCCGCGCCTCCACCAATGCCTCAACCCTGCATCAGTGGGCCGCCGAGGACCGAGGCGATCAGCCCGCCGGCTACGCCAACAACGCGGCCCTCGCCAAGCTGACCCTCGACGCCGATCCCGGCGGACGTTTCATCTTCAGCGGCGCCGGAGCCGGCGTCAGTGCCCTCTACGTCGACACCATCCAGCTCAACAACTACGCCACCAACTTCGAGTCCTCCATCTCCGTCTCCTCGAACTTCAAACTCTACTTTTCGCAGCTGGTTGACACCAATAACCAGGCCCTGCCGGCCGACAAGTTTACCAATGCCCACAGCGGCCGCGTCTGCTGGGTGAGCGAGACCACCCGCTCCGGCCCCACGGTCTCCATCCCCACCGGCATCGGAACCACGACCACCATGTCCACCCGCGCCATGCGCGCGCTGCTGCCCGCCGGCGCGGATTACGACGGCGACGGCATTCTCAACCAGGACGATCACACGCCGCTCAGTGGCTTCACCGTCAATGAGGTCTCCGCCGTCGAGATCGCCGATCCGCCCGGTTCCGAACCCGTCCGGCACGCCAAGATCTCCTGGCAGTCCCTGCCGGACACCACCTACATCGTGGAATACCGCAACAGCGTGGGGGACGCCGGTTGGAATCCACTCTCCGTCCTCATATCCACCTCTGATGGTGAACTGACCGCCTATGACCGCCTGCCCGCCGAAGGGCCCCGGTTCTACCGCGTCCGCTACTCCCGCTAGTATGGCGTCCTCCAACGATACCACTATGAAAACGTTGCCAATCCAGAAGTTGTGCCGTGCCATGCGCCCCTGGGCGCTGATTGGCGGTTGGCTGTTTGCGTTGCTCTTCATCGCCGCCCCGCAGGCCGATGCGGGAACCGCCAATATCGGACTCACCATCGATGACCGCATCGGCACCGATCACCTTTTTCGTGTCTCGGAAGGCAACAGCATCACCATTCGCGTCCGCGGTGTCGTCCCCAATGACGGAGCCGCCCGTATGGTCACCGCCGCCACGGTATCGCCTCCGGTAATTGGAAACGGAATCTCCGAAAACGACTGGCTGGATACCCGCAACACCCGCGTCATGCTTCCCGGCACGGACTATGCCACCCCGGGTTCCGACTACAACGTCATCATCAATCAGACGCTCACATTCGGGAACGACTCGGACACCGTCCAGACCTTCACCATCCAGACCTTGAATGACAACATCGATGAGCTGGATGAGTCGATTCTCATTCGACTTCACAATGCGCGTCCCCAGAACGCTGGCCCGCCGGCGATCGTCACCCTGTTGAGCGACACCGAGCCGGGTTCGGG
>JAYPGD010000486.1:4139-4423 GCA_038126655.1 Verrucomicrobiales bacterium | reverse complement strand
TTCTCCAAGCAGGTGACCGACGCGAGGCGCTGGTTTCTGGAACTTCCGAAACCGAGAGAGAAAGGCGTCGTCACGATCAGCGTCGGTTGCGAGCGCTGCCTGCCGGAGTATGTGGTGGAGCGCGACACGTTTGATTACGAGTGCCTTGAGTTTGTGGCCGAAGGGAGCGGAACGTTGAGACTGAACGGACGGAATCACCGGTTGCAACCGGGCAGCGCGTTCAGCTACCGCCCGGGAATCGCACACCGGATTGAGAACACCAGCGAGCGTCCGATGTTGAAGTA
>JAYPGD010000486.1:0-4129 GCA_038126655.1 Verrucomicrobiales bacterium | reverse complement strand
GGAGGGGGGCGTTGCATCCGGGTGGGCGATGTGGAGGAGGTTTCCGAGTTGTTTGAACTCTTGATCCGGAACGCCATGTCGGAAACGGATTTCAGTCAGGGCATCTGCGGCGCATTGGTCGAGGCCCTGCTGCAGAAGATCACCGAGAAGACCATCCAGGGCGCGGGCGCCGACACGCGCGCGTGGGCGACGTATCAGCGGATTCGGCGTCATGTGCAGGCGCATTTTCTGCGATTGAGGACCATGGATGAGGTGGCGAAGGAGACGGGCGTCGATCCGGCCTACCTGTCTCGTGTGTTTCGACGTTATCATCGGATGACGCCCTATCGTTTTCTGGTGCGATTGAAGATGCGTTATGCGGCGTCCCTGCTGCTCAATCCTGAAACATTGGTGAAGGAAGTGGCGCACGAGTTGGGTTTTTCAGATCCGTTTCATTTCTCCCGTTCGTTCAAATCGGTCTACGGCGTGTCGCCGGAGGGATTTGCGGGAAGGGGAGGGAAACGGTGAATCTGTCGTGCGCCGCAAAGAAGCGCGAGAAGCACGAAGAAGAGAGAGCGTTCTTGCGTCATCCGCGCTTTTTCGCGGCTGATGCCCCGCACTAAAAACCTACCTGCGCAGTTTGGTCACGCCCCAACCGAAGAGAACGAGGCCGGCCACCCCGATGCCGATGGTGAAGACAAAGCTCATGGACTTCAGGTAGTTCTCCAATTCCAGGACGCCGAGCACGACGCAGACAAAGGCGTAGGTCATGGCTGCGCCCAGCACGGTGATCGCGGCCCATTTGACGCCTTTTCGTCCTCGCTGCAGGCCGATCGCCCCGGCAAAGACGAAGGACAACAGGAGGAACATGCCCCACAGGATGAGCGCGATGAGGCCCATGCGGCGTCAGTCCTAGAGCTTCTCTTCCACGCTGCGCACCTTGTCATCCATGGTCTGGTTTCGGTCGATGCGCGTTCCGAGGCGGATGGAGGTGGTGATGCGCGGGGCTCCCATCGCGTGAATGACTTCGTGGCATTTCTTCACTGCGGCCATGACGTCGTCCCAGTCGCCTTCGATGTTGGTTCCGTAGGCGTGGAGCCGGTGTTCAAGCCCGGCATCATTCAGGACCTTCTGGCAGGCGGCGACGTATTCCGAGACGGAGACGCCCACTCCCAGCGGGACCACGCAGAGATCGAGAGTCGCATTCATCGGACCGAAGGTTTCACGAGCGAATTGTTCGTGCAATCCGCGAATTGTCACTCCGTTCGCAGGGCGGAGCATTTTACGTTTCCGCCTTGCTGAAGGGGAGGGAGATGCGCGGGCTTGAGACGGACACAAAAAATCCCGTCGAGACGCGCGGTCTCGACGGGATGTGAAATGGATCAAAGGGCGGACTTACGCGTCCTTCTTCTTCTTGCCCTTGCCTTTTCCTTTGCCTTTGCCCTTGGCCTCTTCAACCTTGGTCGCGGTCAGGACCATCTTGGCGTCCTTGCCCTTACCCTCGCGCTTGATTGTGCCGGTGACCGTGGCGCGCTTGTTGCCCTTGCAGAACAGGCTGTGGTTGTCCTTGGCGACATCGCCGACGACGTAGATGACGCGCGCTGGGATTTCCTTGCCGTCCTTGCCCTTGCGGGCGCCGAGCTGGATGGCGTTGCCGCATTCCGTGCTGCCGTCCTTGAGGCAGCACTTGGGGCAGACAGCCTGACCAGTGATGGTGCGGGGACCGCCTTTGCCGCCCTTTTTCTTGTCAGCGGCGAACGTGGGGGTGGCTACGGCGAGCGCAACGGCCGCCGCAACAACGATTTGGAGGAACTTTTTCATATTATTCGATACTGTTTGTTTTGGTTCTGTTTTCTCAGTCGCGATTCCGTTCTGCCGAGGGACGCTTTCGTCCGGACGACAGGGCTGGCTCGCCACCACTGAGGGAGACGGAATCTGCGCCTGTCGTGTTCAATTGGCAAGAACGGATTCCGTGGCCAATACGACATTTTTTGCTCTCAGCGGCAGCGAATTTTCCTTGCTCTCGATCTGATCCTGCATCACGTTCATCGCCTCTTCAGGGCCAACGTAGCTCAGTTGGTAGAGCAGCTCATTCGTAATGAGCTGGTCGTCGGTTCGAGTCCGACCGTTGGCTCCATTTTCTTTCGAACCCGATCAGTCTGTCCGCCATGTTCATGCCCGGTCAACGAGTTGTGTGTGTGGATGATTCCTTTCCCGAGGGGATTCGCGATATTTTCAACGCGTTGCCAGTGAAGGGGAGGGAGTATGTGGTTCGCGACATGGTGCCCGGCATCAACTGGAAGCTGGGCGAGGAACCGGCGATTTATCTGGTGGAGCTTGTCAATCTGCCCAACGAACACGGCATTGAGCCAGGATTTGCGAGCCGGAGGTTCGCGGAGATGGAGGAGATAGCGGAGACGAATTACGCCGGGGAAACGGATTCGATCGCCTATTGAGCATTCAACATTTCCGAAACAACAACGCCGTCCGGAGCAATCCGGACGGCGTTGTTGTTTGGAAACGAAATGTCCAGGCCGCTCAGCCCTTGGGAGGAATGGCGTCCTGGTTGGTCGCGCGGAAATCCTGCGCCTTGGGCAGTTGGCAGCCATTCGGGAGTTCGATGCAATCGGAGCAGGTGAACAGTTTGATGCAGTTGGGATCGTTGGCGAGGCGTTGCCCTTTCTGCGCCTGCGCGGCGGCAAAGGCGGCCATGCCGCCGACTGCGAAAAGCCGCGCGCCGGTGGCGAGGAAGTCGCGACGTCCTTTTTTTGTGAAATCAGCTTCGTTGCTCATGGGATGAGTTGTTGAGGGATTGGTCAGGCCTGTGTCGCCGGCGATGTCTTTTCGATCGGTTTGAAGACCCGGACGATCATGCGGAAGGGATCCAGAGCCAGGATGCGCCCGGATCCGTCGATGGCGACATCGAATCCCGCGCCGACCGAACAGTCGTTGCAGGCCTGTTTGGCGAGGGCTTTGTCCTCGACCAGCATGTCGGGGCCGGCCACGGCGCCTTTGTATTTTCCATCCGGGCCGTAGACGTTGATGCGGGCGAGCCCCTTCTCGCTGGTGATGGTGTCGCCGTTGGGGGCGAGGGTGAAGTAGACGGGATTGCAGCAACCGCAGAACTTGTCGACGGCCATGCCGGGGCCGCCCCAAGTGTCCTTGAAACGTCCGTCGAGGGAATAGGTTTCCATCCGCAGGCGGCCGGTGTTGGCGAGGCAGATTTCGCCGACGCCGCTGACCATGAGATCGAAGTAGGGGCTGGGAACGACGATTCCCGGGTTGTTGAGATCCTCGTTCTTCTTGCCGAAGCGAGTCTTCTCCGCGCCCGTCTTACGATCACAGAGGACGACCTCGCGCATGCCGCCGTCGGCCAGGTAAACCGTGTCCTCGTGGACGGCGATGGCGGTGAGAAACGTGCTGTCTCCATCGGGGCGGGGGGACTTGAGCTTGCGCTCGCCGGCGAAATCGTAGACCTCGAAGTAATTGCCGAGACCGACAAACAGCTCCTTTTCAGGCGTGATGTGAAGGCAGTGCGGCGGGCGGCTCAGCTTGATCTCCGACTCCATGGAACCGGAGGAGCTGAAGATCTTGATCGAACGGTCGCCGGCGACGAAGACCTTGTCGCCATGGACGGCGATGCGCTTGGAGCGTTTGAAGCCGGTTTCGAATTCGCTCTCGGGTTCATACAGCAGCAGGGAGCGGTCGGTGACCTCCCATTCGCTGACGTCATAGACGAAACTGCTGGTTTTCTTGGTGGGGCGGGGCTTGCGGATGGCGCTGGGGCTCTGAAACGCCCGAACGAGGGTGCCGCCGATGGCTCCGAGGGCGACCAATACGCCGCCGACGAATCCACGTCTTCCGAAAAGAGCCAGTTTCTTTTTCATAGCTTGCTCGTTTGGTTGTCGCACAAATGATGGTCAGTTGCAAAAGGAGATTTTGACAAAGTTTAATTGAACAGTCCGGGCTTGAATTGAGTTAAATGAAGCGTAGATTGTGTTATTGAGACCATTCTGACGATTGACTGTTCGATTCTTGCGATTATTCACAATCGTTCGGACCGCAAAAAAAGTTGAGTCAAATGCAATCTGAACTTGTTTGTTTGGTAAGCGGGTGTTCATTATGGGTTACGATTTGAATGTGTTTGGCG
>JAYPGD010000485.1:0-4428 GCA_038126655.1 Verrucomicrobiales bacterium | reverse complement strand
CGAAGGACATGGTGAATTCGCCCACGAACATCTGCCCGGCGAAGGGGCCGAACTTCCCTTCCGTCGTGTCGCACAGCACATCGGTCGCGCTCATGCCCATCTTACGGTAGGGAAACCAGACGGGCGGCAACTTGTATTCCGGAATGCGCTTGGCGGCCTCGACGACACTGATCTTCTGCGGGAGCTTGCCCTCGATCTTGAAGGTCGCGCCCGGCAGGTCGCAGAACGGCAGCGCATCGGCGTGGCCGTGGAAGGCGCCCTTCCGCACATGGATCAACGGACAGGTCGCGAACCAATTGCCCTGTTGATCCGTCGCAAAGATGTCGCCCTCGAGATTCATCCCGATGCCGCAGGGGGAACGAAAGCCGCCGGACACCGGCTCCATCGTTCCGTCGGGCTTGACCATAAGGCTCCAACCGCGCCAGGCGTCGTCCTTCGCCGCCGCGCCCTTGCCGATGGAGCAGTTCAGCGTGATCCAGGCGTTGCCCTGTTTGTCGAATTGCGGGCCGTAGGCGTATTCGTGGTAATTCCCCGTGACCCCCCAGCCTTTGGCCACGGTCAGGTATTCATCGGCCGTGCCGTCGTTGTCGGCGTCGCGGATCTTCGTCAACTCCGTCCGCTGGACGGTGTAGAAGGCGCCGTCGCGCCAGGCCAGGCCCAACGGTTCGTGCAGTCCCGTGGCGAAGGGCTTGTAGCTGACGCTCTCGGAATTCCCCTGTTCCGCGTTCTCGATGATCCAGATCTCGCCCTTGCGGATCGCGCAGGCCATCCGGCCGTCCGGCAGCGCCGCCAACCCGCTGACCTCCAGCTTCAATTCGTCGGGAATCGGATAGGTGACGAGGCGGTAGTAATCGGATTCAACCGGCGCGGCGCGGTCGGCGCCGAGCGCCCCCGCTGGCAGCGCAATCGCCACTGCGGCCAGCAGTCCGGCAAGGCTGGTTCGACGTATGTAACTCACGACAGCAATTCCTTGAGCGCGGTCTGGTTCGCCTCGGATTCAAAGACAGCGGCGGTCGAAATCTCGAATCCGGCGACTGTCCGGCAGATCAGACGCCCGGAGCCGGCCTCATCGACGCGCTCCAACGTGTCCCCGTTTCGGACGTATTGCTCCACGGACCTCGCGTCGGCATCGACGATCCAATACTCCTCAACGCCGTGCCGCTCAAAGTCCTCAAACTTCACGCCCCGGTCGCGGCTCTCGGTGGAATCCGACAGGATCTCGACGACAAAATCCGGCGCGGGGAACTTGCGGGTGTTTGCTTCGATGAGCGCGGCTTTCTCCGGTTTCCAGAAGCAGACGTCCGGCATGTAGTCGTTGCGGGGGAAGACGCAGAGCGCCTTTTCGCTGAGCACGAGACCCAGGTTGTGCCGCTCGACAAAAGTGTCCAACAGCTTCTCCAATCGTTTTCTGACAATGATATGTTCCGCCCTATCCGGTGAATGCACAACAACCTCCCCGTTGATGAATTCCGCCTTCGTTCCTTCGTCAATCTCGTCATAGAACCGCGCGCGCTCGATCCGCTCCCGTTCAAGGCGGACCTGGAATTGCTCCACGATCTCCGGCAGGTCCGGCAGTTCAAGGAGTTTTTCGGCGGCCGGGTTCATGCTGAAAGGTTAGGTTTGCTGAGAGAAGTTGTCAAAGGCGCGGGGCGCTCACCAGGCCCAGTCGATCACGACCTTGGCCTCATTCCCGTTCTTGAACCGCAATCGCGTCCTCATCTCAGTCCCTTCCGCGGTCTTGCGAACCGTGGTTCCAAATGCCCTCGGCTCCACAAAACTCCAGCGCGCGGGTATGCTGGACTTGGCCACATTGTCCGCCTTGACGCGAAAGGTCAGCGGCCGGATATCCCCCTTGATGAGCAGGATCTGGCGGATCGACTTTCCGTCCTTGCCCGGAACCACGCTGTCCTCGATGTCCAGCCCCGCGTAGTGATACAAGATGACCGGCGAACCTTCGGCGTTCTTTCGGAATCCCCGAAATTGTGGCGCGGCGCGAAGCTTTCCGTCGGATTCCAGAATCGGAAACAAGGTCGTGGGCTGGGTCACCGCGGCCCCCAGGGGCTTCGCCAGCGGCGTGAAGCGATCGTCCCACGTGCTTTCCGCATCAAGGAATTGCCCCCGCCAGAACATCGACCAATGGACGTTCTTCGAATCGAACGCCGCGTGGACGCCTTCCGGAAACCCGACCGCGATGGCGTGCATGCCGGCGTTTTCCATGAAGGTGCGGAACACGATCGGCTTGTCCTTCGGCTTCAGTTCAAAATTGCCGGTCTTCTCCAGGCCCTCCGGGAGGCGGCTCTGGTCGACCTCGCCCAGGTAGGCCCAGATGCTGTCGATCTGCCGCGAGGTGGAATTGCCGTTGCCCTTGAGCAACGGCTTGCCGCCCGGCCAGAACGCCGGCATCCGCGTGCCGGGGCGGAACTTTGCGGGATCGATGAGATAATCGCGGAACCACTCCGGGCGCAGGCGCTTGGTGGCGTTTGCCAGGTCCAGCGCGCGAATGCCGAGCGAGCGGTTGCCATTCAGGTCATGGCAGGCGATGCAGCTGAGCCCTTTCGCCCCGATCAATGCCCGGCCCCACATGTTCCTCCCCACCTGGTTCTCCTCGCTGTCGCGCGGCGTGGGTTTCTCGTCCTTGGGAATGTCGAGCGTCGGAAACATCGCGGTCAATTCCCGCGCATGGGCTTCGCCGAAGTCCGGCATGCGCGTCGACATGTAGGGCCGGACCGCGCCGGCGCCCCGCATGATCTTCGTCATCGCCTCCGGCAGGAGCTTGCGGCCGACGCCGGTCAACGTGGGCGGAAAGCGGCCTTCATCCTCGAGGTCCTGGCCCGTGGTGTGAAAGTAGATCCGCCGACCGTCCTCCGGCCCGCCCACGTTGTTGCGCTGGTGGCAGGCGAAACAGTTCAGCACCGTCATCAGCTTCAGCGAGCGCTCGGCAAAGGAGACCTGCGCCGCGTTCGGAAGGTGGTGCAGGGCCGCGGCCAGCGCCGCGCGCTGGCGGTCGTTCAGATTGTAAAAGGGAACACCGGCCTGCGGCGTGGAACTCAGGCAGCCCCAGGCATGCGAACCCGCCAACGCCTTCAGCGGCTTGGCGGAAAGCCCGGACTGAACCGCCTTGCCGCCCTCGCTCAGCTGATGACAGGCGGCGCAACCGATCTTCGCAAACATGGCCTTGCCGACGCCGGCCTTCGAGGCGTCCGCTCGAAACGCCGAAGCCTTGCCCGGATTCGCCCGGAGCAGATACGCCCCCAGATTCACGCGCTCTTTCAACGTCATCGGAACGCGCGGCATGCGCGCCGCCGGACGATGCTTCGTGGGATCCGCCAGAAAGGAGGCCAATCGATCGAGGTCATACTTGCCGCCGATGTGTTGCAGCGAAACGGATGGGACCTTGCGCGCGATCTCCTGCGCCGCGGATTCCCCCTCGGGCTGGTAACCCGCCTCCGGTTCGTGGCAGGCGACGCAGCCGATCGTGTGAAACAGTTCGCGCCCGGACTTGGCGTCGGCGGTCTTGCGGTCGTCGGCGGACAACGAAGGGTAATCGCCGTCCGACGAGGCCAGATACTGCGCCAATGACTCGGCGAGCTGATTTCGCCCGCCCGCATCCGATCCCGCCAGCAGATCGGGCATGACCGCGCCGGACCTGGTCGCGTGCGGCGATTTCAACCAATCCACCAGCCAACCCTGATTCACCCGCGCGCCGACGCCGTCCAGGATCGGCCCCGTTCGCGTGGGAAAGCGATCCGCCAGGTCGCCGCTGACCTGATGGCAGTTTACACAGCCCAGCTCGCCGATCAGCAACTCGCCGGCTGCGATCAGATCCGCGTCGGGCTTGGAATGGAAACGTTCGTAGCCGACCGACAACGGATTCGCCGCCAAAGAAACCACGGCCGACATTCCGACCGTCAACGCGGCGACAATCCGTTTGAATGGCAGATCACACATGGCAAATGGCAGACCGCGAAGAATCAATCTCAACCCGCAACGCGCTGGTCGCGTTCCTCATCCAACAGTTTCATCCACGGTCCGATGTAATGGCCATGGTCCCAGAAGGTGCGGCCGCTGATCAGGTTGCCGTCGATGACGCAGCCCTCGTTCACAAATGTTCCGCCGCAGACCTCCAGATCAAACTGGCACTTCGGCACGGTCGCCATGCGGCGTCCCTTGACCCGATCCGCCCGCGCCGGGATCTCCACGCCGTGGCAGACGCTGGCGATGGGCTTGTTGTTGTCGAAATACCACTGCGTGATCCGGATCAGATCCTCGTCGTCGCGGATGTACTCCGGCGCGCGGCCGCCGCTGAAGAAGATGCCGACATACTCCTCGGGCTTGATGTCGGCGAAGGCGATGTCCGCATGCATGGAGTAGCCCTCCCATTCCTTGGTGATGGTCCAGCCCGGCTTCACCTGGTGCATGACCATCTGG
>JAYPGD010000484.1:3758-4429 GCA_038126655.1 Verrucomicrobiales bacterium | reverse complement strand
CTCCGTAAGCTGGCGCAGGCGTTCAGCCTGCGGGCCCGCGCCAACCTGGCGATCGGCGACACCAAGGCCGCGCTGGAGGACCTGAACGTCGTGCGCCGCCTCGCGCTGATGTCCGAGGGCCGCCCCACGACGATCGTGCAGGCCATAATCGAGGTCGCGATCGCCGGATTGATGGCGACGGTGATTGAAGAAGGCATCCAGGAGGGCGCGCTCAGCGTACAGGCCTGTCTGGAACTTCAGGAACAACTGGAATTCTTCGATCTGCCGGCGAGCTTTGTCTTTTCAATCAAGAAGGGCGAGATTCCCGGCGTCACCGGCCTTGTGATGAATGCCCCCGACCAGATCATGGGTTCCTTTGCCTCCAGCCCCATGGCCTACCTTCCCAAAGGCGTCTTCCAGCGCAACCTCATCGTCTACAGCGGGACCCTCAACGACATGCTGTCCGGAATCGATCTCGAGAAAGGCGTCGTCGATCCCTTGGTCATCGACCAGCACGATGCGACATTGCAGACGACCTTCGAGTCATTCTCAATTTCCACGTTCCTTGCCAAGATCATGATCCCGAATCTCACCAAGGCGACGCAGACCGCCGCCCGAAATCAGATGCGCATCCGTATGGCGCGCATCGCCTGCGCGCTGGAGGCCTTCCGGCTGGAACATGAGGTCTTTCC
>JAYPGD010000484.1:0-3748 GCA_038126655.1 Verrucomicrobiales bacterium | reverse complement strand
GCTGGAAGACCTCTCACCCAGGTTCATTGATCCCCTGCCCGCCGACATCATCACCGGCAAGGCGCCGATCTACCGGCTGATCGGGCCCAGCGAGTACCAACTCTACTCGGTCGGCTGGAACCTGACCGACGACGCCGGCAATGCCGGCAACGACATCGACTGGGTTTGGCAGGGCGGGCTTTCCAAGGAGAAGGAGTCCGTTGAAGACGAACGTTCAACGCTCAACGTTGAACGCCAAACGTCAAACTGAGATTTGCGCGCTGCGCACTGCGCTTCCCTTGAATTTTGGAGTTGGGAGTCGGACGTTCAACGTTCGTCTTCATGCCCCATCCGCTCCTCCAGCTTCGCCTTCACCCCGGGCCATTCGGAATCCAGGATGCTGAACACCACGGTGTCACGGATGAAACCATCCCAAAGCCGCCGGTTCCTCCGTAGAACCCCCTCCCGCCTGGCCCCGATCCTTTCAATCGCACGCTGCGACTGTTCATTGCGACCGTCCGTCTTCAACTGAACGCGCACGGCTCCAAGATCCTCAAAGGCGTGACGCAACAACAGGAACTTGCATTCGGTGTTGATCGCCGTGCGCTGCCAGGATTTCCCGAGCCAGGTCCAGCCGATTTCAAGGGCGCTGTTCTCGCGTTGGATGTCCAGGAAGCGGGTGGAGCCGACCGCGCGTCCGTTCCCGGACTCGACAACGGCAAAGGGAACCTGCCCCCCATCCCCGGCATCCTTGAGCGCGGCGCGAATCCATGCCTCGTTCTCCGCGCTGTTGGCCGGGGGCGCAATCGGCAGGTATCGCCAGATTTCGACGTCGCGACCCGCCGCCGCCAGATCCCCCGCATACGCCAGCGTCAACGGCTCCAAACGCGCATGGTCGCCGGCCAGAACGACGGGCTCGGGATCGAATGTCTTGCTCACGGGAGGAAGCATGCCAACACTTGCCGCGACAAATCAATTCCGACAACCAAGCCCGCCGCCCGCCAAGGCATCAACCAGAACTCCCCGGACTCATGACTTTCGAATTCGCCACCGCCGGCCGCATCCTCTTTGGGAATGACAAGATCAGGGAACTCACTGGCATCGCCTCGACCTTCGGCAACCGGGCCCTGTTCGTCACCGGCTCCGCTCCGGAACGCATTCAGCCATTGCTCGACGATGCCAGGCAGGGAGGAATCGAGGCGGAGGCTGTCCAGACCCGGGGTGAACCGACCATCGAAGCCGTCAAGACCGGCGTGGATCGGGCAAAGGACTTCAAAGCGGATTTCATCATCGGCGTCGGCGGCGGCAGTCCGATCGATGCAGCCAAGGCCATCGCGGCGTTGGCGACAAATCCCGGAGCCCCGCTCGATTACCTTGAAGTCATCGGCCGCGGTCAGCCATTGACCGCGCGCCCCCTTCCCTGCATTGCGGTTCCAACCACTGCGGGAACCGGCGCGGAAGTGACGAAGAACGCCGTCCTCGCTTCGCCCGAGCACAAGGTCAAGGTCAGTCTGCGGCACCCCCTCATGCTTCCCGACATCGCCATCGTCGATCCGGAGTTGACGCATTCCATGCCGCCGGCGGTCACCGCCGCCACCGGCATGGACGCGCTGACCCAATTGATCGAGCCGTTCACCTGCTGCCGCGCCAATCCGATGACCGACGGCTTCTGTCGCGAGGGCATCCGCCGCGTCGCGCGCGCCTTGAAAACGGCGCATCAAGACGGCTCCAACGCGGAGGCCCGGCAGGACATGGCCCTGGCCAGTCTGCTGGGCGGCCTCTCGCTCGCCAATGCGGGACTCGGCGCCGTGCACGGCTTCGCCGGCCCCATCGGCGGAATGTTCAACGCGCCCCATGGCGCCGTCTGCGCGGCGTTGTTGCCGCACGCGATGTCCGCCAATGTCGCAGCGTTGACGGATCGAGCGACCAACAGCCTGGAACTCGGGCGCTATCGCGAAATCGCCGGCATCCTGCTCGGCGACCCCGGGGCCCGGATCGAGGATGGCATCGCCTGGGTGGCGGACCTTTGCGCCGACCTCGCCATCCCCTCCTTGTCGGCATTCGACATCCAGGAATCCGACATTCCCGCCATCGTGGAAGAAACTGTCCGCGCCAGCAGCATGAAGGCCAACCCGATCCAGCTGACCACCGCGGAATTGACCGACATTCTGCAACGCGCGCTCTGATTCCCCTCCCCCAACGCGCAACCAGAAAAGGACGGGAGCCCCCTCACTTTTCTCAAATTCTTCCTAAAGCCAAGATCCGGTCAACCGATAGACAAACAGGGCCGTTTCACGCATGGGGGCGATCGTGTCCAGCGGGACGCGGCTCCGATTTAAACGTCCGCACCCGGAAAACTCGACCGCCGCCTGCCAGCATGAGATGCGATTCACCGCGCATTCCGCCGCCCGAACCCTACCCGCGCCCACACTCGGTGGGAGAAGCGGACCTTTCGCCCCCTCGAACTCCGGCAGTCCATCCTGCGGCTCCCAATGGTCTGAATCCTGAGACTCAACGGCCCTGATGCTCCGATTCTCAGAAATGCCGCTGAAACACAGGCTGACGGGCATCATCATGGCCGTGACCCTGTCCGCCTTGCTCGTTGTCTGTCTGGCAGTTGGACTCCATCAACGCGGCGCCTTCAAGGATTCCCTGCTCCGGGAAATATCGCTTCAGGGAACTCCCGTCGCCGAGAAATGCCGGGCGGCGCTGCAAGGCGGCGCCGCGGCTTCGGTCGATTCCATCCTGGCCACTCTCGCTATTCACGACCATATCCTTGCAGCCGCCGTCTACGGCGAGGATGAAGAGCTCTTGGCATCCTATTACGCAGCGGGGAGCCCCCCGGCAATCGCCTGGCCCGACGCCCGCCTCCCGGACGCCTCCGTCCAACCGCACAGCATCGCGCTTTCCATCCCCTTGGGCGATCCCGCTCAGCCCCTCGGAACGCTTCTTCTCGCCGGCGATACGACGGAACTCCGCTCGAGGACATGGGAACTCTTCGCCGTCATCGCCTCGGCCAGTCTGGCGGCTGTCTGTCTCGGCGTCTTCCTTGCCGCGCGACTGCAGCGAATCATCTCCTCCCCCGTCCTCCACCTTGCCGACATCACCCAGGAAGTCGTCTTCGCGCGCGACTACTCCTTGCGCGCCAAACAGAAGTGCAGCGGGGAACTCGGCCGACTCATATCCGGCTTCAATGAGATGCTCGAGCAGATTCAACGTCGCGACGCCGCCCTGCAACGCGCTCATAACGAACTCGAGAAACGCGTCGCCGAAAGGACCGTCGAACTCAACAACGCCAATGCCTTTCTCACCGGATTGCTCGAGGAGAACCAGGAGACCCAAAGCCGGCTGGAGGCCGCATCCGAGAAGGCGATGGCCGCCGCCGAGGCCAAGAGCGCCTTCCTCGCCTCCATGAGCCACGAAATCCGCACCCCGATCAACGGGCTGCTCGGTTTCGCCAGACTCCTCGGCGACACTTCGCTGCCCCGGACCCAGAAGGAATACGTCGATATCATCAACAGCTCCGGCAAGGGCCTCCTCACCATCATCAACGATGTGCTCGACTTCCCCAAGCTCGAGGCCGGCAAGCTCACCATGTCGATCGAGCCCTTCAACCTCCGGAAGGTCGTCAGCGACGTCGCCGACCTCCTCGCGGCCCAGGCCGCGGAAAAGAACATCACCCTCGCGGTCTCCTACCCCGACGACCAACCCTGCATGGCCTACGGCGACTTCGGCAGGGTGCATCAGGTCCTCCTCAACCTTGCCGGCA
>JAYPGD010000483.1:0-4471 GCA_038126655.1 Verrucomicrobiales bacterium | reverse complement strand
CGTCGGCAGCCGGAAAAGAGACTTCACAATCATCGCGCGGAGCTTAACCGCGCGCGCATCCCGGGGCGAAGGAATTTCTTGTCCGCGCCACCCTCCCTTAATCGCACGCCCCCGCGGGTCTTCACCACACTCGCGGGCCTTGTCAGCCGGCGGCATTTCGTGCGATAGGTTTCCAAATTCGCGAGATCATGCGCTTCGATCCCTCAGCCCAATTCCGCAAGATGCAGGAAACCGCCCGGTTGTTCATGGATGACCGGAAGATGGCGGCCGAGTTTCGTCGACGCCCCTCGAAATGGCTCAACGTCGCTCACTTCTGGGTCGTGGTCGGACGCAACTTCGTGCGGAACAAGTGCCTGCTCCGCGCCTCGGCCCTCGCCTACACCACCATCCTCGCCCTGATCCCGCTGCTCGCCGTCATGGTCATCGTCTCCAGCAGCCTGCTCAAGCAGGAGGGCGACGAAGGCATCGACCGCCTGATCGACCATTTCATCGCCTCTGTGGCGCCGCAACTGGACGCCAATAAGAAACTCACCGCCAAGCAGGAAGCCGAGCAGGCGAGGGCGGACGCATCCCAGGCCGCGGCTGACGCCTCATCCGCGACCGCCGGCGACGCCGAATCAGCGCCGCAACCCGTCGATGTCAGCCGTCAGAAGGCCGTCGAGCACATCAAGAGTTTCATCGCAACGTCGATGGCGGGAAGCTCGGCTTCCTCGCGATCATCTCCATCATCCTGATCGCCATCTCACTGTTGAGCACGATTGAAAAGACCTTCAACGACATCTGGGGCGTCAACCGCGCGCGAAATTTTCCCAACAGCGTCATGCGCTACTGGTCAACCATCACCCTGGGGCCCCTCTGCCTGATCTTCGTGTTCGCCCTGACCTCCGGCCCGCGCTTTGAGGCCACCCGGAACTCGCTGGCCGACATGCCGCTGCTCGGCAACTTCGTGATGGCGTTGATGCCCTTTGTCATTCTGAGCCTGCTGTTCGCGCTTTTCTACCTCGCTGTTCCCAACACCAAGGTCGATTGGCGCGCGGCCCTGGTCGGGGGCGCGGTCGGCGGCTGCCTGTGGCAGATGAATCATCTCTTCAGCGTGCTCTACGCCTCCAAGGTGGTCACCAACAGCCAGATCTATGGCAGCCTCAGCATGCTGCCGCTGCTGCTGATCGGCCTGTTCACCTCCTGGCTCATCCTCCTCTTCGGCGCGCAGGTCGCCTACAATTTCCAGAATCGCCGGACCTACATGCAGGAGATCCAGTGCGAGAATGTCGATCAGGACAGGCGGGAGTTCATCGCCCTGCGCCTGATGACCCTGATCGGCCAACGCTTCGAAACCGAACAAAGCCCCCCGACCATCCAGCAGATCGCCGACCGCCTGGATGTCCCTCCCGCCTCGTCGGCCGGATCATCGCCCCGCTCAAACTCGCCGGCCTCGTCATGGAAACAAACGGCGGCTCCGACACCGGACACGCTCCCACCCGCCCCATCGACCGCATCACCACCCTGGAAGTGCTGCGCGCCCTGCGCGATCCCGGCGGCGATGAAATGGAGACCCGCGAGGAACCCCAACGCGAGGTCGTCCGCGAGGTCTACGACCGCATCCGCCAATCCGAATCCGACGCCGCCAGCGACACGACCCTCGCCGACCTCGTCGCTCGTTCCGAACGGCCCGACCACTCCGGCTGAACATTTCGGTGACGCCCTGCGTCAGAGACAGACGCGCTGATTCGATTTGTTACAATTTTGTCCCCGATCAGGATTCCAGTTGACGCTCAATTGAGTTTTGGCTCAACTGCTCAACACGAACATCAAATCCGCCGTGATCACGCGGCCGCCCTCAACGGCGAAAACCCCACCAACCAATCATGTTCAAGAAGTCCTTCTCCCTCCTCGCCCTGTTCGCATTGTCCGGCGTCGCCAGTCTCCAGGCCGATGTCAGGATGCCCGCCATCTTCACGGACAACATGGTCCTGCAACGCGGCGTGAACGTGCCCGTCTGGGGCTTTGCCGCCGACGGCGAGCAGATCACCGTCAGCTACAAGCGGCAGAAGGTCTCAACCAAGGCCAAGGACGGCAAATGGATGGTCACGCTCAAGTCGCTGCGCGTCGGCAGCCCGGACGTCCTGGTCATCGACGGCCGCAATCGCATCGAGCTCAAGAACGTGGTCGTCGGCGAGGTCTGGATCTGCAGCGGCCAGTCCAACATGCAATGGGAAATGCATCGGGCCGGCAAGGAGGCCGCCGCAGAAATCGAAAACTCACGCAACTTTGACCTCCGTCTCTTCCACGTGGAACGCAACAAGAGCGACAAACCCCTCGCCGATCTCAACATGCCCTGGAACCAGGGCATGTTCGGCTGGCAACTCAGCGGCAACCAGGCCACCCACGGCTTCTCCGCCGTCGCCTACTACTTCGGCAAGAAACTGCAGGCCGACCTCAAGGTCCCGGTCGGATTGATCCACACCTCCTGGGGCGGCTCCCCCATCGAGGTCTGGATGAATGAGAGCACGTTGCGCTCCCATCCGGAGGCCACCGATTATTTCACCCTTCAGCAGGCCGATTACCGCAAGGCGACCTCCGATTACGTCACCTCCCTCCGCAACTACGAACGCGCGGTCAAGGCCGGCGACAAGAAGGCCAAGAAGCCCCGACAGCCCCGCGCTCCCTGGAATCCCACCGAACTCTACAACGCCATGATCCACCCGCTCCTGCCCTTCGCCAGCAAGGGCGCCATCTGGTACCAGGGCGAGTCCAACGCCTCCCGCGCCTGGCAATACCGCACGCTCATGCCGGACATGATCAAACAATGGCGCTCCGAGTTCGGCCAGAGCGACTGGACCTTCCTCATGGTCCAGTTGGCGCCCTTCGATTGGGCCCATCGCGGCGCGGAGAAACGCGACCTCAAGGCCATCGCCGCCCAACCCGAGGAAGGCGAATTCGCCGAACTGCGCGAAGCCCAGTCCCTCGCCGCAGCCCGCGACACCAAGACCGGCATCGTCGTCATCACCGACTACGGCAATCCCCACGACATCCATCCCCTGCCCAAGCATCCCGTCGGCGAACGACTCGCCCTCGCCGCCCGCGGCATCGCCTACAAGGAAAAGTCGCTCACCTACTCCGGCCCCGTCTACAAGACGATGAAATACATCAAGAACAAGACCGGCGTAGACAAGATCGCCCTACGCTTTGATCACGTCGGCAAGGGCCTGGACGCCAGGGACGGCGCGCTCAAGGGATTCGCCATCTGCGGCGAGGACCAGAAGTGGAAATGGGCCGACGCCGAAATCGTCGGCGACACCGTTGAGGTCAGCCACGCGGACATCGAGAAACCCGAAGCCGTCCGCTACGGCTGGGCCGATCACCCCGTCTGCAACCTCTTCAACAAGGACGGCCTCCCCGCCTCCCCCTTCCGCACCGACAAATACGAGCTGACCACGCAGAAATAAGGCTTCCGCCACACGACCTTTCCCAAAGCCTCCGGTGAAAGCCGGGGGCTTTTTTTGTTTGCCCGGGAATGGCGCCCGGGCGGAACCTTACAAATCCATGACAAATCGGCCGCCTGCCGCCGATTGAATTGAACGGTTCGTCGCCCAAACAATGAAGCTCAACAACCAAGAGGGCCGGGCTCTGCTCGTCTCCGGCGTCCTTTTGACGCTGGCCGTGCTGACACTCGCCGGAGTGGGGCTTCATTACCTGCGACAGGACAGGAGGTTGATTGTCGAACAGGCTCGTTCTGAAGCGGAGAAGATCGCAATTGACGCCGCGACAACGATATCCAACACCCCATACTTCTGCATTGGAACCAAAGACAGATTGAACACCAACGGAGTCATGTCCGTCGGGCCGACGCCAGGATTTGCCATGCTCCTGGACACATCGGGAGCCCGCCCATTGACATATGTCCCGAATCCCAAAGATCCAACCAGGAGGGAAACAGAGATTCTCCAGGACACGCTCGGCAATTCATACAGATTCTTCGACGATCGCGCGCCTCCCTGGGCGACCCTTCCATTCCAATACGAATGGCCGCTATACTTCGCCATCGCTCGAAAAGATGGAGCCCTGATTTATCCTCCAAGCATGATCGGGTTGCATCCCGCGCCGGCAGCGGACATCTCGCAGCTTGACGACAAACAGAGCCGGGCGTGGAGCGATCTAAAGGCAACGCTCTACTCCTCCAAGCAGCCGCAGGATTTCGACGAAGCATTCGGAGCCTTTCTCAAATCCAATCCTCCTTCCAGATTCGTGTCGCAAGCCCAGTACAGCCTCGGATTGGACTTCGAAACCGCCGGCAAACGGCGCGCCGCCCTCTCGACCGTGTCGACGCCTCGCTTGTCCGGAACAACCCCAAAATCAAATACCGCCCGTCGAACACCAAGGACAAGTAATCCCGGCTGGAGGCGCCGGGCGGGACGGAAGTGGGTGGTCGAATCTGTGGCAGGTGAGTTGCTCCCGTTCTTGTCCCGTAGGG
>JAYPGD010000482.1:277-4478 GCA_038126655.1 Verrucomicrobiales bacterium | reverse complement strand
GCCTTCCGAGCGGATGCGCGGTTAGCTCAGTGGTAGAGCATCACCTTGACACGGTGGAGGTCACAGGTTCAAATCCTGTACCGCGCACCATTCTTTCCCTCCCCAAATTCGTCCTCCTGAATACTAGTTCAGGGTCTTGATGTGTCCGATTTTGAGGAGTTCAACCAGCGTGCACGCGGCGTCGGCCGCCACGGCGGCGAAGTGATCGAAGAGGTTGGCCAAGGTGGTGGGGGCGTGGGTCAGTTTGAGGACCTCGGCCGCCTGTGAGCCTTCTTCGGCTTCGTCGATCGCATCTTCCGAATGTTTCACAAAGCTGTCGATGGAGGGAATCAGGGATTCCAATTCGAGAAAGATCTCGGGAAGTTCGACCGTCGCCTCCTGCAGTTCCTCCGGGTCGATGTCGATGGCATTTTCCAGGGCGTTGTATTCCCCGGCGCAGAATTCGAATTCGCCCTTGGTGGCAACGATGAGGCGGGCGATGGCGTCGAGGGTGGGCGCGGATTCGCGGGTGGGCAGCCCGGCGGAGCGCATAACGCCATCGCGGAAGGCGATCTCGCCCAGACCCCAGACCGTGTCGAGCACGAGGACGCCGGTCTTGCTGCTGGATTGCAGGAGTTTGAGCAGGTCGGCGATGGGAAAGGATTTGAGATTGCCGGCGAGGACGTTGTCCATGGTCGGCGCGTCCGAAGAGGCGCTGCCTTCGCGAGCCCGTTGAAGTTTCCGCTGATCGCGCCACCATTTCCAGCTCTCTTCACTGACGCGCTGGCGGTTCTCCAACTTCATGCGCACGCCGGCGATTTCCAACAGGTCTCCCGGATAGATGGGATTGAATTCGATCTTGTCGCCGTTCACCAGGGTGCCATTGACGGAGCCGAGGTCGCGGACGAAAAGTTGGTCATTCTTGTAATAGAGTCGGGCGTGCTGCCGCGAGGCTTTCCGCTCATCAATGAGGATGTTCGCGTCGCTCCCACGGCCCAGGATGGCTTCATCGCCATTCTTCAACGGGGCTTCGCAGCCCGATTGGGGACCGGTGAGGAACTTCAATGCGAGGTAGGGACGACCATGGGTTTCGCAGAACAGACGCCATTGTGACATGCAGCGGATTGTAGGCATGCGGGAGGGAACGTCAATTGACATTGGAGCTTTTGACAGCGTGCGCCGTGTCAGCGGATTCAACGGCCTTCGCATCATTGTTTCGTTTTTCGGCTGACACAGCCGACGCCGCATCTGTGAAGCTGTTGCAATTGCTCTTCATTCGAAGGCCCTGTTTTGGCATTGGCGGAACAGGCAGGTTGGGGGATCTTCTTCCTTGGAACGGGGATTCGGACGGCCATTTGTATAGCCGCAGTCGGAGGAGCGTTGTTGTCGCCGGTGGCCGTCGAGAATGCCGGCGCCGGCGGGTTTGCCTTGAGTCTGGATGATTTCATCGCCGAGACGGAAGAGATCGAAGGGGAGATTGAGCGATTGGAAGCGGAGTTGAGCCGCTTGCCGGAAGCGGGTGTTTCCACGACCGGGGGACGGATCGGTTGGCGAAGCCTCACCCCGTCTCCTGGAGAGGAGGGACCGGTTTCCGTCATGGTTGATCTGGGAAAGGGAGTTCCCGTTGACGGCGTCGCGTTGGTTCCGGCATTGGCGGGGGGCTCGCAGCCCTTGCCAGGGATCACATTCCCTCGAAGGTTCAGCGTGGAGTTGTCAAACAACGCGGAATTCAAAGGGGCGCGAACGATGGCGGATCGATCGAAGGAAGACTATCCCGACCCGGGAGCGTATCCGGCGCATTTTGAGTGGCGTTCCATTGTGGCGCGGCATGTCAGGGTGAAAATGTGGCGCGGCGGCGCGGATGTGTGCGCCCTGAGTGAAGTGTTCGTGTTCTCTGGAAACCGGGTGGTTTCAGTGGGGGGCAAGGCGACGGCAAGTGAGGATGACTCGGCGCTTCCGTCATGGGGCGCGGAGAATCTGGTTGATGGACTGAGTCACCTTGGGCCCCCGGTCGGCGGGAAAGACAGCCGTTCCAACGGGTATCGGTCGGCGGGGGAAATGAGCAAGGGGGCGGGGGAGAAATGGGTTCAAGTGTTCCTGCAGGAATCAATGCCCATTGACGAGGTCAGGCTCTTCCCGGCCGAACCGGTGGATTCAGCGGACGCGGCGGGGGCGCGCTTTCCGTTGCGTTTCCTGGTCGAATGCGCGCCAAATCCGGAGTTCGCGAAAGCGGTTGTTATGGCGGATTACACCGGCCGGGATTTTGCGGGGCCGGGAGCGAACCCAGTGATTGTTCCGGGGCGGCAGGCGACGGGGGCGTGGGTGCGAGTAACGACCACCATGCTTCGGGGGGCTGAACCGGCATCCATGGAATTATCGGAAATTCAGGTCTACTCGGGCGGGGAGAACGTCGTATTGGGCCATCATGTCGGCGCGAGCGAAGGCTACCGATCCAAGCGCGAGCCCTTCTGGAATGAATGGGCGTTGACCGATGGCTCCACGAGTCAGCGTCAGATTGTGGAGTATCCGGTCTGGCTCAGGGGGGTGAACAGGCGCCGGGCATTGGAAGGGCGCATCCAGGAATTGCGCGAGAGAAAGGCGATGCTTGCGCATGCAAGGGCGTCGGGAATTGTGGTGACGACGACGATTTGGACGGTGGCGGCGTTGGTTTCCGCGATCTTCGTCGGCGGTTGCTACATCTGGCGGATGCGCGGCCTGGACAGACGCCGGACGGCGACGCTGACTGCGGACATTCCCGGCGATCTTGGCGAACAGTTTGGCGCCCTTTCCCGGATGGCGGACGAAGTTCGGCAGGAGGTCCGCGACACGGATCTGGGGCGCGAACGGTTGTTGGAACTTGGGCGACTTGCGGAGGAGACAACGGAATCCATGCGCGACATCGTCTGGCTGTTGAGGGCTGGGAACGCGGGACTTTATCATGTGGTGGAGAAGATGCGGGAGAGGACGCTGGAGGTTTGCGGGCGCGGCGCGGGGCATTTCAGGGTGTCGGGCAGTTTTCGGACGAAACCTCTGCCCCTGATGTTTGTGCGGCGGGTGTATCTCATCTTTCGCGAGGCGTTGGGCAATGCCGCGCGTCATGGGAGGGCGTCCACGATCCAGGTCTTTGTGACGTCGCATGAAGGGGAGTTCACGTTGCGCGTGCGGGACGATGGAAAAGGCTTCAACCCGCAGCGAAAGACCGCCGGTTCCGGAGTCCGAGGCATGCGGCGCCGGGCGACGGAGGTTGATGGCAGATTGGAAATTCACAGCTCTGAGGGAAGGGGGACGGTCGTGACCTTGAAGGTCAAACTGCCCTGAGCGCCGGCTTGCCAAGCCGGGAACGCTGCCCTACAACATCCGCTCCAATTTGAGAAACATCGATTTTATGAAAAAGAGCGTGTGGATTCCTGCAGTGGTTGCCGCTGGTTTGATTTCCGGGGCGGTTGAAGCAAAGGCTGCCGATTGGCCGCAATACCGCGGTCCGAACATGGACGGCTCCAGTCCGGAGAAGTTGGCCATGAAGAAGTGGCCGAAGAACGGGCCGCGCGTTCTCTGGCGGCAGAAGACGCCCAATGGATTCAGTTCCTTCGCGGTCGGGGGAGGCAATGCCTATACCGTGGTCGGCCCGGTGATCGGCGGGGAGCGCCGTGAAGTCGCGGTGGCCTACGACGCCAAGTCCGGCAAGCAAAAGTGGCGCGTCGTGCTGGGCAGCGGGGATTATGAGCACGACGGCGGCAATGCCGGCGCGCGGGACAACAACGGCGGCGACGGCCCGCGCTCCACGCCGACCTACGACAAGGGAAAGGTCTACGTCCTGTCCGCGCAACTTGCGCTGGTCTGCCTCGACGCGGATTCCGGCAAGAAGATCTGGAGCCGGGACATCATGAAGCAGAACGCCGGCGTGCAGATCAAATGGAAGAACGCCGCGTCGCCGGTGATTGACGGGGATTTGTTGTTCGTGGCGGGCGGCGGTCCGGGGCAGGCGCTGATGGCCCTGGACAAGAACAGCGGCAAGGTCGTGTGGAAGGGGCAGGATGATCTGATGACCCATTCCACGCCAACGGTCGCAGACATTCATGGGGTTCGGCAGGTGATCTTCTTCACTCAGAAAGGTTTGGTCGGAATGGAATCCCAGAGCGGCAGGGCGCTGTGGCGTTACGATTTTCCGTTCAAAGTCTCCACTGCCATCTCGCCGGTGGTCGCGGGCGACATTGTCTATTGT
>JAYPGD010000482.1:0-267 GCA_038126655.1 Verrucomicrobiales bacterium | reverse complement strand
GCTATGGCGTGGGCGGCGGCGCGTGCAAGGTGTCGAAGAAGGGGGCGGAATTCTCGGCCGAAGAGATTTATCGTCGTCCGGGCGACAAGTTCATCGCCAATCACTGGAGTACGCCGGTCCTGCATGAGGGGCATCTCTATGGCATGTTCCAGTTCAAGAA
Organism: Verrucomicrobiales bacterium; assembly: GCA_038126655.1. Taxonomy (GTDB): domain Bacteria; phylum Verrucomicrobiota; class Verrucomicrobiia; order Limisphaerales; family JAYPEY01; genus JAYPEY01. The sequence goes on along the minus strand of JAYPGD010000482.1, from coordinate 107 downwards.
GTATGGGAACGGCCCGATCAAGTGCGTGGATGTGAAGACCGGCGAGGTCAAGTGGGAGCAGGCCGGGTTCGGACCGGGGAACGTGGTCCTGGTGGACGGCCATCTGT
>JAYPGD010000481.1:1968-4485 GCA_038126655.1 Verrucomicrobiales bacterium | reverse complement strand
ACCTGGCTCAACCCGACGGAAACCCCTACCGCCTCTACGCCCTTTCGAACATCGGGTCGCTGCTGTCGCTCGTGAGCTACCCCTTCGCCTTCGAGCCGTGGCTGGGCAGGGTCCACCAGGCCCAGGCCTGGTCCGCTGGCATGCTCCTGTTTGTCCTGTGCTGCGGCTGGTGCGCCTGGCGGATCAGACAGACGGATCCGGAGACGGTTTCCATCCCTGCCCCCTCGAAGTCGGACGCGCCCCCCTCCCCGGATCTTGCGGCGCCGGACGCGTCGCCCATCATGCAGCGCATTCTCTGGGTCGCCCTGCCCGCCGCCGCCTCGCTGCTCCTGCTCGCCTCGACCAACAAGATGTGTCTGGACGTCGCCTCGTTCCCCTTCCTCTGGATCCTGCCGCTCTGCCTCTACCTCCTCAGCTTCATCATCTGCTTCGACCGCCCGCGTTGGTATTGGCGCCCCGTCTGGATCCCGCTGCTGCTCCTGTCCCTGGTCCTCGTCGTCCTCGTCATGGAGGAAAAGTTCGGCGACACCATCGTGCAGCAATTGGTCGCCTATTCATCCGCCCTGTTCCTGGGCTGCATGGTCTGCCATGGCGAGTTGTTCCGCATCAAGCCCCCGCCCTCGCGCCTGACCGGCTACTACCTCCTGATCTCCGTCGGCGGCGCCCTGGGCGGCCTGCTCGCCGCGGTCGCCGCGCCGCTGGTCTTTGACGGCTATTACGAATACCACCTCAGCCTGCTGCTCGTCGTGATCCTCGTGTTGGCCGTGTTTTTTGTGGATTCCGGGTGCCCGTTTCATCGCGGCCGTCCGCGGATCGCGTGGTCGGTCCTCCTGGTCGTCCCCTGCGCGCTGGCCTGGTTCCTGAATCGCGACATCCGGAATTCCCGGATCGCGGCCGTGGACCTCTCACGCAACTTCTACGGAGCCGTGACGGTGATCGAATACGACCGCGACATCGAGGGCAGCCACCATTACCTCCTGCGCCACGGCGGCATCACCCACGGGCTCCAGGTCGTGGACTCCTGGGCCACAACCGAACCCACCACCTACTACACCCGCGATTCCGGCGTCGGACTCGCCATGCAGGCGCTGCCGCGCCAATCGAACCGCAAGATCGGCGTGGTCGGCCTGGGAACCGGCACCATGGCGACGCATGGCAAAACCGGCGATGTCATGCGCATCTACGAAATCGACCCGGCCGTGCGCGACCTCGCCTACAATCGCTTCTCCTACCTGGAGGACTCCGCCGCCAACATCGAGATCGTCCTCGGCGACGCGCGGCTCTCCATGGAACGGGAGCCACCCCAGAATTACGACATCCTGGTGATCGATGCCTTCAGCAGCGACGCCATCCCCATCCACCTCATCACCCGCGAGGCGTTCGAGATCTATTGGAAACACCTCAAGCCCGACGGCGTCCTCGCCATGCACATCTCCAACCTCCACCTAGACCTGGAACCCGTCGTCTCCGCCTTGGCCCGGGAATTCAATTACGAGGCCTGGCAGGTGTCCAATTTCACCAACGATGAGGACTGGTGGGCCTATTATTCCGATTGGGCCCTGATCACCCGAAACAAGGCCTTCCTCAATCACGAGGCCATCTGGGACAACGCCAACCCCCTCTCCCCGCCGCCGGATCGATTCCGCCTCTGGACGGACGACTATTCCTCCCTCTACGCCGTCATGGACTGGACCGTATTTGAAGGCAACGGGGATGAGTAATCAGACGATGAGGAGGCTGATGAATCCGGGGCCGACGCTGAAAACTGAAACTTTTCCGTCCTGAAACGGGTTCTATCAGACGTCCTGCAACATACAGATGTCGTCTCCTGAACCGAATTCCCGCAAGCGGTTGGCCCTCCCGGCCGCGCTCATTCTTGCCGCCGTCGCGCTGGGGCTCTTTTTCCTGGGCGCCCCTCCTCGGGATCCTGACGCCGCCATCGCCAGGAAAATGGCGAAACTCTCCCATCCCTCCACCAAATGGAACTCGTTGGAGGAGGAGTTTGCCGAGATCTCCCGCCTGGTGAGGGAAAGCGGGGACCCCATCTGGGGGGAGCGGGAATTGCGGGAGGTGACCGCGCGCCTTGAGGATCCCAATCTCAGCGACGACGAGCGCATGGTCGCCAAGTATCACCACTCCGTCGTGCTCCTCCGTCTGGGGAAGAACCAGGAGGCCATCAATGTCTCGCGCGAAGTCCTCGACAAGATGCGCAGGATCCCGGCCATGCGCCGGGAACTGCCCATGGTCCTCCGCCATCACGCCACCAGCCATCTCAGACTGGCCGAGGTGGAGAACTGCATCCGCCAACACAACAAGCATTGCTGCATCTTCCCGCTGCAGGGCGGCGGTCTGCACACCGTCAGGACGCCCGCCGAAAACGCCCTCGCCAGCTTCCAGGAATGCCTCGAAATACGACCGGGAAACCTCGGCGACCGCTGGCTCCTCAATATCCTCGCCATGGCGCTCGGACGTCACCCGGACGACGTCCCCCAGGACCTGCTCATCGACCCGAAACAC
>JAYPGD010000481.1:0-1898 GCA_038126655.1 Verrucomicrobiales bacterium | reverse complement strand
GTTCACGGACATCGCGCCGCAACTCGGACTGGACGCGTTCAACCTCTCCGGCGGCGTCATCGTGGAGGATTTCGATCTCGACGGCCACCTCGACATCGTCACCTCCACCGTCGACTTTGACGGCTCCTGCATCTTCTACCGCAACAACGGCGACGGCTCCTTCTCCGACCGCTCCGAAGCCAGCGGACTCTCGCTTCAGAAGGGCGGACTCCAACTGGTCCCCGCCGACTACGACAACGACGGCGACATGGACTTCCTAATGCTCCGAGGCGCCTGGATGCTCGACGTGGGCCAAGTCCGGAATTCCCTCGTCCGCAACAATGGCGACGGCACGTTCACCGACGTCACCCGCGAAGCCGGACTGGCCCACCCCGCGCGCCCCACCCAAACCGCCGCCTGGGCCGACTTCGACAACGACGGGGACCTGGACCTCTTTGTCGGAAACGAATCGTCCTTGGAATCAATTCCGGACGCCAGCGACAACTTCCCCTGCCAATACTTCGTCAACGATGGAGCCGGCCACTTCACCGACAAGGCCGCAGCCGCCGGTCTGGAGAACAACCGCTACGCCAAGGCCGTCTGCGCCGGCGACTACGACAACGACGGCGATTTGGACATCTACGTCTCCAACCTCGGCGTCAACCGCCTCTACCGGAACGACGGAAAGGGCTCCTTCACCGATGTCGCCAAGGAAGCCGGCGTCGACGCCCCGACCGACAGCTTCGCCTGCTGGTTCTTCGACTATGACAACGACGGCTGGCTCGACCTCTTTGTCGCCGCCTATCGGGCGGAGATCGACGATGTGGCCGCCGATCATCTTGGCGACGGATTCACCGCCGAACTGCCCCGACTCTACCGCAACAAGGGCGACGGGACCTTCGAATCCATCGGCAAGGAGGCCGGTCTCAACCACGCCTGGATGGTGATGGGCGCCAGCTTCGGCGATCTGGACAACGACGGATACCTGGACATCTACCTCGGCACGGGCAATCCGCCCTTCAGGACACTGATGCCCAATGTCATGCTCCGCAATGACGCCGGCCGCGGTTACCAGAATGTCACCACTTCGGGCGGTTTCGGCCACCTGCAGAAAGGCCACGGCATCGCCTTTGTCGATCTCGACAACGACGGCGACCAGGATGTCTATGTCCAGATGGGCGGCGCCTATCCCGCGGACAAATTCGCCAACGCCTTGTTCGAGAACCCCGGCCATGGAAACCGCCACCTGAAGATCGCCCTGACCGCCACGACCGGAAACCAGGAAGCCATCGGCGCGCGGGTCAAGGTCGTCGTTGACACCCCCGCCGGCGAGCGGGAATTCCATCGCGCGCCCGGCTGCGTCAGTTCCTTCGGCAGTCATCCGCGACGCCTTGAAATCGGCTTGGGCCAGGCGACCGCCATCAAGCGGATCGAGATCCGGTGGCCCGTTTCCAATGCCCTGCAGGTCCTCGAAGGCGTCTCGCTGGATTCCTTCATTTCAGTCACCGAAGGCGTCGACGATTGGAAACCGATCGACCTGCCGGGAATCCCCTTCAAGACAGAAAGCCCCGCGCCGAACGCGCAGGCCGCCGCCCTTGGAATCTAGAAATCGCCGTCCGGGGCGCGGCTGTTTCGAAGAACAACCGCGGCGACGACCTTCGCGAACGCCCCAAGGATTCACGCCGGGCGCCGTGACTCCAAAGACCGCCCGGGCCGATCCCAACCACACGCTCCGCGCATGGCCGACAAAAACTTCTTGAATAAATTCCGTTCAAAACGAGACTAACCCATGTCCGCCAACGATGGGACTGCGCGCGAGCGAGTCTTTGGCGGGCGTCTTATCGGGCATTCGGCAGACCCACTGGGAACTCTGCATCGGGATTGAATCAACCACACTGCGCCTGCGCGCCCTTGTCTCC
>JAYPGD010000480.1:0-4502 GCA_038126655.1 Verrucomicrobiales bacterium | reverse complement strand
GTTCGCGGACGAAGGGCGCGATGAGCTTGGAGGGGCGCGACTGGTTCGGCGCGTCATGCGGCCGTTTCGGCTGTTGAAAGATTACGCGTTGGATCCGCCCAAGGCGCGCGGGTGAGCGGCCGGAATCCCGGCCGGGGCTCACTTTTTCTTGTCCTTCGCAGGATTGCGCGTGTCACCTTCGAAGACGATCGATGGCTGGCGCCGGAGTCCTTTTCGGCGGAGGGTGAAGGTCGTCTTGTTGGCCAATGAGACAGCCTCCAAGGCCTCCCAGCCGGTCAGGTTCCAGCCGGTCAGCGCATGCCGGAAGAAATGCCAGGAGCGGTGACTTCCGGCGGGGGGGGTGAACTGGATCTGAAGCGCATCGGAGAGAATGGGTTGGACGTGGTCCCAGTCGTGGTCGTTGAACAGGAAGTGAGGGACAAACGGCGTCTGCTTCAGGCGGGCGGCGAGATCGCGGTTCTTGATTGTCGCGAGGGGTTCTGTCGGGTCGTCGTCGGCGTGGAGGAGCAGGAACGGCGGGCGGAACGTGACGCGGATGCGGGTCTGGTTGGTCAGCGCGTTGACGGCGTCGAGCAGCGTGGGTGAAGCCGCGTCCAGCGCTGCCTTGGCTCGATTGAAGAAGTAGAATTCGTCCGTGGCGCCGGGTTGGAGAATGAGCGCCTTGACCGTCCGGTTCGATTGGAAGGAGCCGAGCATGACCGGGGCGAAATTCTTCCGGTTCAGTTCCTTCACCGGTTTGGAGAGGGGCATGCCCGCGAGCGCCTCCTGCCAGGAGGTTTCCTCTCCACACGCCGGGAGGCCCGCGATGACAAGGAGCGCCGCAGCGACCAACGCGGTTGCGATTCCGGGCGGCGTTGGCGGGCGGCGATGGTTTGAAATCATGGGTTTCTAGAAGGAAAGGCGCACGATGCGGTCCTGCAATTGTTCGGACCAGCGCGAAAGGTGGCTGACGACCCGGCTGATCTCCTCGAGGCGTTTCAGGGGAAGCGCGGCGGCGCGTGCGGGATCGCCGATGGGCGGAGCGGCCTCCCAGCGGTTGCTGAGTTCGCGGAGTTCCGCGTTCAGCGGCTCCAGTTCCGCGTTCAACTCACCCTGAAGCGCCTGGAGACGGTCCGTCCATTCCAGTCCGCGTTGAAAAAGGCCGGCCTTGATGAGGGGCGAGTCGGCCCCGGCCTTCTCCTCGATGAACGCATCCACATCCCGCGTCATTTGGCCCACCTTCAGAAATGTGTCCATCGTCGCTTCCGGGACATTCTTGACGACCTCGGGACGGGACCCCCGTTCCAGTTCGATCAGGTGAAGCAGGCGCGATTTGACGTTCGAGAGGCAGGTTTGCGCGGTGTTGAGGTTGGCGTAGCTCCGGGTGGCCGATTCGCGCTCTTCCGGGGAGGCGTTGTGGAAGCGATCGGGGTGGACGGACGCGGAAAGCTCAAGGAACCTGGACCTGGCGGTCTCGGCGTCGATCCAGGGAAGTCGCGGGAGGTTGAGCGCGGCGAAATGGTCCTCCATGATTCAGGCGCTGGGGTGGCTGGCCTGGCGGTTGCTCGAATGCCGTTCAGGCGCTGAAGCTCTCGCCGCAGGAGCAGGTGGTCGCGGCGTTTGGATTGTGCACCTTGAACCCGCCGTCGGTCAGGGCTTCGATGTAGTCGAGTTCCGAGCCGGTGACGTAGAGCGCGCTCTTGGGGTCGACGACGACGCGGACTCCGGCGGATTCGACGAGGATGTCCCGGTTGGCGGGTTTGTCCTGCAGGTCCATCTTGTACTGCAGTCCGGAGCAGCCGCCGCCGATCACGGCGACGCGCAGGACGCCCTCATTGCGGCCCTGTTTGGCGAGCAGGGAAGACACCTTTCCGGCGGCGTTGGCGGTGAGTTTGATCAACCGTTCGTCGCCTTTCCGAATCTTGACCTCGCCGGTTTCCTTGCTGGTGGTTGACGCTATCATTTGTGGAGGGAGCAAGTTATCGGCATTCCGGGGCAGCGTCAATGGTTGCAGGCGGGCGGGGGGCGGTGTGTAATCGCGCTGGAAGAGTTGAAGTCATGTTTCCAAGATTGAAGATCGTATTCCAAGGGCTGGCGGCCTCGGCGATGTGCCTGATGACGGGCGCCGTCGCATCGGCTGAAGTCGACTTTGACAAGGAGATCCGGCCGATCCTTGAGCGGCATTGTCACGAATGTCATGGCGCGCTGCGGCGGTCGGGCGGCCTGAGGATGGACGTGCGGACCGGGGCGCTGCAGGGCGGCGACACGGGGGTATCGCTGCTCGAGGCCGGCAGGGACAACAACGAGATCTACCGACGGATCGTCTCTTCGGATCGTGATTTTGTCATGCCTCGCAAGCGCGACGCCTTGTCCCCGGTGGAGATCGAAACGATTGGTCGTTGGGCGGACGCGGGCGCGGATTGGCCGGAGAGAGCCGTCGATCGGCCCGGCCTGAGCTGGGGCAAGCTCTGGCATCGTTTTGGCGCGCCGTTGAGCGGCGTTCTCCTGGCGTGTCTCGTCCTGGCGGCGGCGGTTGAATGGGGCAGGTTTCGGCATCGGAGAGGCGGCGGCGGGGCGATGGGCGCGGTGTGCGCCCGGGTCCCCCGGACGGCGTATGTGATGGGGGCGCTGGCGTTGGGGTTGTTGTCGCTGTCGAAGGAGTATGAGCGGCTTCGCGAGCAGCAGCGCCGCATGGCGTTCGAGCTGCGGGAGGCCGCCTACTTCCGGGTTTTCGGTTCGCCGCCGCAACCGGTTCCATATCGGGGCGTTCCCCGATTCGGCGGCGTCTTTTATCGGGGCAACGACGAGCGGGATGAGAAGCTTTTCAATGGCGGCGTCTATCGCACCTGCGATTTCATCCTGAGCCTTTGTGACCGGAACGGTCGGAAGCTGGTCGTCGGCGATCCGCTGCCCGAGGCAGGTCTGGCCTTTGAGCTGGAGATCCGACGTTCTCCGGGCGCCACAAGGCAGCCCTACGCGGATCACATCATGAGCAAGGTGTTCTTCACCGGGCAGGATCTGAACCGCTTGGATGCAGTCTTTGAGGGGAACGCGACCCGATTGGAGATCGTGGAGTCGGAGGAACGCTGGCGCGCCTTTTGTCCGATCGGCGAGGCCAAGGCCGCGGAAGCGGGCGACCTCGCCGGGACAACCTACCTCTATCTTGGGGATTCCCATGAAGGGAAGCCGTTGGTCAAGCGGCCCATCTACGGGGTCGTCTATCGGATCCGGGTGGAAGCCGGTCGCGTTGCCGAAGGTTCGGAATTGTGGATCGGCAATCTGGTGTTGAATGACGCGCTTGAGTTGCCTCCCTCGGGCCGGGGGGTCAGGCAGGAGCAATGGCTGGGGCTGGATCCGCTGCCGGAGATTCAGGGGACCAACACCACGGATCCGGACCTGCTTGGCGTCCGCGACTACCAAGGGCTGAGGAAGTGAGCCGGCCGCCGCGGAGTCTGACACGATTTTGACAATTGGCTGACGAGGATCGAACACCAGGTCTGAACGAAGGCGGCAAAGTCGCGTCCAATGAAACGCAATAGATTCCTTCAAATAAAACAATCGCCCGTGCATCCTACCTTGGAATGAGCATTCGACGTATTCTGACAACAGTCTTTCTGCTGGCGGCGGTTTCGGCCGCGAATGCGCAGTTCGGTTTTGGCGCGGCCACCAAGGTCGACTTGAAACTGGATGCGCAGACCGCCCGGCCCGGCGAAACGGTCATGACCGCGCTGCAGATGTCCATGCCGGAGGGCTACCACACCTACTGGGTGAATCCGGGCACGGGGCTGCCGACGGAGATTGAATGGACGCTGCCGGAGGGCGTCACGGCCGGAGAGATTCAGTGGCCGGCTCCGGAGAAGTATGAGGACACGGTCTCCGGCGGCTATGTCTATCATGGGGACGCGTATCTGCTGATCCCGATCGAAATTGGAGAAGGAGTCCCGCCCGGGGAGATTGAATTGAAAGGGGCCGTGTCCTGGTTGGAATGCAAGACTTCCTGCATTCCCGGCAGCGGCGATGTCGCCGCCAGGCTGACCATCGGGTCGGAACGCGTCGCTTCGGCGGAGGCGTCGTCGTTTGACGAATGGAAGAAGCGTATCCCGAAGAAGGTCGCGGACCTCCCGGTGAAGGCCGTCTGGGATTCGGGCGCGGACGGCGAGGAGCGCGCCATTGTCATCGAGTGGAGGTCGTCGGAGTCGTTGCCTGCGCCTGACTTCTATCCCTTCGCTTCGGAGAATCTGAAAGTTCAGCCGAAGACCGAATCGGCGACTGCGGATGGAACGACGATACTTCGCAAGACGATCAAGAAGCATGAAGGCGACTGGCCGACGGAGTTGCGCGGGGTGTTGATCGCCGACGCCGGCAATCCCAACGAGTCCAAGGCTTATGAGACAACGATTGTGATCGGAGAGCCGGATTCCGCGGCCGTCGAGCCCGGGGCTTCGCCGGCCGCTCCGGAGGCGGGGCTGTCATTGCCCAAGGTCCTTTTCTTCGCCTTCCTTGGCGGGTTGATCCTGAATGTC
>JAYPGD010000479.1:0-4511 GCA_038126655.1 Verrucomicrobiales bacterium | reverse complement strand
TTCCGGCAACTTCCTCAAGGGGCAGGTCGGCAAGGACGGCAAGACCTATGCGCACCGCAGCGCGGTCTGCCTGGAAACCCAGCATTACCCGGATTCGGTGAACCAGAAGATTTTTCCGTCCACGATTCTCAAGCCAGGGGAGACCTATTCCTCAACGACGGCCTATTCCTTCACGGCGAAGTGAGTTGAGCCGCTTCCATTTCGAACGCCGCTCCCGGTCCGGGCGCTAGGGTTTGGCGGCCAGGGCGATGCCCAGCGTTTGGAGTGTGAATTCGCCGGGGCTGTCGCCGCGTTCGACGACCAGGCCGCGGATGTTGGATCCAAGCTTCTCCAGATTTGCCAGGCCGCCTTTCGCCAGAGTCAACAACCCGGTGGCCATGGCGTCCGTGTCCGTGGCCGATGGGCTGACCACCGCCGCGAGCGCGGCGCCTTCGGTGGGGCGGCCGATGCGGGGATCGAGGACGTGGCCGTAGGTCCGGTCCTGGGATTGAAATCCCTTGCCCCAGATGGCGGACACGGAAATGCCCTCGTCGCGCAGGTCGATGGTCGTGAGTCGGGAGCCAACGCGTTCCTCCTCGGTGACGCTCTCCGGATTCAGCATGGCCCGTTCGCTGAACTTCGGATCCTCGACGGCGATCTTCCAGGAGTCGGCGTCGGGCGGCGCGCCGATGGCGTAGGCCGTGCTGGTTCCGCCGTGGATGAAGGCGCTTTCAATCTCGGCGTCACGTAGGATTTCGGCGGCTTCCTCAAGGGCGTAGCCTTTGCCGATGGCGCCCAGATCCAGCAGGACGCCCTCGCGATCAAAGCGCACTTCGCTGGCCGCCTGGTCGAGTTGGACATGATCCATTCCGACTTTGGCTCGCGTGGATTCCAATTCTTCGTCTGAGGGGATGCGGCCGGATCCTCCTGCGAGTCCCCAGATCTTCATCAAGGGAGCGATGGTGATGTCGAAGGCGCCGTCGAGGGTCGCATTCAGCTTCCTGGCGCGTTCGAGTAGTTCGAAGAGTCTGGGTTCGATGCGGACAGGCTTCTGGGCGGCGCGGGCATTGAGGCGGCTGATCTGGCTGTGCGGATTGTAGAAGCTGAGTTGGTTGTCCAGGCGTTCGATCTCGTCGAGAGCCTCCTCGCCGGCGGCCCGCAGCGCGGCTTCGTTGTCGCCATGCAGGACGATCTCGAAGCGGGTCGCCATGGCGTGGCGCGCGAGGGTCACGGTTTCCATGGGGGGATTCAACCGGAGTCTGTTTCCTTACACACGTGTAATGTTTGTGAAAGTTTCCGGTCAGGTTGGAGGTGTCTCATTTATTGAAAGCGGAAAAGTGGGTCGCGGACACATTTTCCCGCGAACGAAACGAGAACTGAGAGTGTCAAAGCAAAGCGAATGGAGAAAACCATGAAAACGGAAAAGAAAGCGTTTGGCCCCCGCATGCGGGCCGTAGTGTTGGGAGTCGCCGCGGCGGCGCTGGTCGGGAGTCTGAGCCTGAGCGCCTTCAGCGGGGATGCGAAAGAACGGAAACCGGCGAAGGTGGCTGTCGATCAATCGCCGATCGATCGGGAGCGCGATCGAATCATCAGTTTTGCCCCGGTGGTCAAGCGCATCGGCCCCAGCGTGGTCAATGTCTACACGACATCGAAGGCGGAGATGCGCGACACATCGTTCCAGGGCGGCTTCCCCAATGAGGATCTGTCCCGCCGCTTCTTCGGCGATCGCTTCGAGGCGCCGACCCCTCGTCGGCAGATGCCCATGCCCAGGAGGCAGGGCGTCGGTTCCGGCGTGATCGTGACGCAGGACGGCTACATTCTGACGAATGCGCACGTGGTGAAGGACGCCGAGGAGATCCGGGTCGTGCTTTCCCCTGACAAACAGGAATATACGGCCGAGGTTGTCGGCGCGGACGAAGGCACGGACATCGCGGTCCTGAAGGTGGATGCCAAGGAACTGCCCGCGATCACCCTGGGCGACAGTGAGCAGTTGGAGGTCGGCGACCTTGTCCTGGCGCTGGGCAATCCCTTCGGGATCGGTCAGACCGTGACCATGGGGATGGTCGGCGCCAAGGGGCGGGAGACCATGGGCCGCGACCTGGAATACCAGGATTTCATCCAGACGGACGCGGCGATCAATCCGGGCAATTCCGGAGGCGCCCTGGTGGACGCCAAGGGGCGGTTGGTCGGGGTCAACACCGCCATCCTCTCGCGCACGGGCGGCAATCACGGCATCGGGTTTGCCGTTCCCGTCAATCTGGCGCGTTCGGTCATGCAGAACCTGATCCAGCATGGCCGCGTCGTTCGCGGTTACCTCGGGGTGTTGATTCAGGACGTCACGCCCGAACTGGCGAAGGCCTTCGATCTGAAGGACGATGAACGCGGCGCCTTGGTGTCGCAGGTTCAGGAAGACGGCGCGGCCGGCAAGGCGGGCGTCAAGGTAGGGGACGTCATCGTTGAATTTGACGGAGAGAAGGTGAAGGACATGCGCAGTCTGAAGCTGCGGGTTGCCGGGACGTCGCCGAGAACCAAGACCCCGGTGAAGGTGATCCGTGACGGGAAGCCCCTGGAACTCCAGGTCCAGCTGAAGGAACTCCCGGGCGAGGGAGGGGAGTTTGCCTTCCGGGGCGGCCAACACGGAAACGATCGCGAGAAGCTCAAGGGCGTGGGCGTGGAGGATCTCTCCCGCGAGGCGCGTCGACGGCATCAGATTCCGGCTGAGGTCTCCGGCGCCCTGGTGGTTTCCTTAGATCCGCGTTCCGAGGCTTATGAAGCCGGTTTGCGCCCCGGGGATGTCATCATGGAAATGAACCGGCGGAGCGTTTCCGGCGCGGACGACGCGGTTGAACTGAGCCGGGATACGGAATCTGACACCATTCTCCTGCGCATCTGGAGCGATGGCGGGAGCCGGTATCTGGTCGTGGACGAGAGCGGTGCCAATTGAACTGAATCCGCCTCCGTGTGTTCGGTTGGGGCGGGCGCCCTCTTCGCGATCGCAAAAGCGACGCGGGGAGGGCGTCTCCTTTTTGAGGGGGGAGAATGCTCGATTTCGGACCGGCTGTAAGCCGAGTTCTGTCTGCCCCGTTGCCGGGGGAGAGAATCATTTGTCTCAGCGACCCTACCCGAAATCCTGTCCCGAGGGACGCGGAGCGGGCAGCTCCTGGATCTCCTATTTGGTCTTGCACCCGATGGGGCTTGCCATGCCCCCGCGATTACTCTTGGGGCGGTGGGCTCTTACCCCACCTTTTCACCCTTACCCGGCCGAAACCAGGCGGTTTGTTTTCTGCGGCGCTTTCCGTCGGGACGCCTCGCGGCGTCGTCTCCCGCGTGTATCCCGGGCCGGACCCGGGTTACGCGGCATCGTGCCCTATGGTGTTCGGACTTTCCTCCCCCGCGTGGCCGAGGCCTGCGGGAGCGATTCTCCACCGATCCGAAATCGAGCGGCGGGAACATAACGCGGGCCGGCGGCTTCGACAAGGGATTGCGGATGGCAAATCGAGGAACCGAGGTCCGCGATTCTTCCGTTGCGCCGCAAAGCTGGAACGACAGGGGCGACCGGGATCAGAATGATTCCGCGAGGTCGGTTTCCTCGGAGTAGAAGAGGATGCGGCCGCAGTTGGGGCAGGTGACGAGTTCCTGTTCCTGGCGGCAGGAGACGGTGGTTTGAACCGGGGCCTGCATGTGGCAGCCGGCGCACATATTCTCGCCATTGATGGAAACCACGGGGTCTTGTTTCACCTTCAGCAACCGTTCGTAGAGTCGCAGGGTGCGGTTTTCGACAGCCTCGGCGAGTTCGCCGCGGTTGGATTTGAGCTGATCGAATTCGGCTTGGAGCTCCTTTTCGAGATCGTCCATCTTGCCGATCTGGGCGTCGATGTCGGCCTTGATTTCGGCGGCCTCCTTCTTGGCGTTTTCGACGACGACAGCGACTTCCTCAGCCTTTTCCATGAGGTCGAGCTGTTTGTCCTCCAATTCGCGGATGGCCTGTTTGCAATTCTCGATCTGATTTCCGAGAGCCTTGTATTCCTCGTTCTTCTTGGTCTCCAACTGCTGTTGGGAATACTTGGCGATCTGATCGTTCTTGGAGGCGACCTCGTTTTCGAGGTCCTTGCGCTCGGATTCGACCTGGTTGGACTGGGTCTTGGCGTTGTCGAGAATGGTCTCGCACTTGGACATTTTGGCGCGCATGGCGGCGCGTTGGGGTTCCACGGAGTCCAGTTCCGTCTTGGTCTGGTGGATCTTCTGGTCGCGTTCCTGAAGGATGAGGAGTTTTTCGATGACTTCGAGCATGTTGACTTGGAAAATTGGGTGTGGAAACCTATCGGCCCCGTCAAGGCAAGTCAATCGCCAGTCTGGATTTTCGGGCGCAGATTGTTGGCGGCGGGCCGTGGGGCGATGAACGCGGTTCACTTTTCCGGATGACACGATTTCTTCGAACAATGGCGCTGGCGGCGATCATGGCCTGGTCGCAGACGGAATGTCGCGCCCAGAGCGCGCCGGCGGGCGGGGATCTTGCGCCGGTTTCGGAGGCG
>JAYPGD010000478.1:0-4514 GCA_038126655.1 Verrucomicrobiales bacterium | reverse complement strand
GTGCAAGATCGCGCCGCAGGGCTTCGGCGAAACCATCCGCGGCGGCGGCGCGGAAATCCTGCTGACGACGCCCCTGACCGTGGAACGCCTGGTGCGCGGCGCGGGAAAGTTCCTGTTCGAGCAGTTCCGCTCCGTCCTCAAGGTGTTCCTGGTTGCGGACCTGACGGTCGCGGTCTGGCTGGGCGTCTTTGGCAACCGCCACGGCGACTGGTATGGCGATTTCCTCCTCTCGCAGATCCAGTTCAACTTCCTGACCCTGTCGGCGCTGGCCGCCGCCGGATTCTTCGGCGTCAGAATGGGGCTGCACTACAAGCGGCTGACGCAGGCCGTCACCGTCACCGCCCTGATGCAGATCGGGGCGCCCTTCTTCCTGGGCTCGCTCTTCGACTCCTATTGGATTCCTTACGGTTGGTATGCCATCTGGGCCTTTACCGCCCGGAACCGGATCGCCGCATTTGTCAACGCCAGCCGCGACGGCGCCCATCTGACCAAACCAGAGCACGGCGGGCGTTGAGTGGCCTGCGGCGTGCGGCCTGCGGCCATGGCAAATGGCAAATGGCAGATGGCAGATGCCCCCTCGCCCCTCGCCCCTCGCACCTCGCACCTCGATCGTCAAATCGGCGGCAGCGTTTTGTCATTCTCGAATTGCCGGGAGTCGCGACCCGAACTAGCCTTCCAGCCATGTTGAACCGCAGACGATTTCTGAACCGCGCCGGTCTTGCCGCCGCCACCACTGGAGCCGCCATGCATGAAGGCTCCCAAGCCCGGGCCGCCGCCAATGACGGCCCCCGCCCCGAGAAGATCATCCACCTCGTCAGCGACGGCATGAGCATGGGCACGCTCACCTGCGCGGATTACCTCTCCCAGATCATGCGCAAGCGGTCGCTGGTCTGGCCCGCGCTGCTCGACCAACCCAAGGTCGTCAACGCCCTGATGAACATGCGATCGCTCAATTCCTACGTGACCGATTCGGCCGCGGCGTCGACGAGTTGGGGCACGGGCTCGCGCATTTCCAACGGCGCGATCGGCATGTTGCCCGACGGCCGCAAGCTCAAGACGCTCGCCGATGTCTTTGGAGCCGAGGGCTGGCAGCGCGGCCTGGTCACGACCACGGAGATCACCCACGCCACGCCCGCCGGCTTCGCCGCCAACGTGCCCAAACGCAGCATGGCCAATGAGATTGCGGCCCAATACCTCGACCGGAAGATCGAAGTTCTGCTGGGCGGCGGCAGGAAATACTTCGACGCCAGGACCCGTCGCGATCGCCGCGATCTCCAGGCCGCCTTCCGCCTCAAGGGCTACGCAACCTTCAACAAGGCCGCCGATCTTGAGCAGGCCCCGATTGGCAAGCCCTGGCTCGGTCTCTTCGCCGACGGACACCTCCCCTACACCGTCGACCGGGAAAACAGCGATGAGTTGAAGCAGGACGTTCCGACGCTCGCCGCCATGACCAAGGCCGCGCTCAGGAAGCTCAATCGCTCCAGGAACTTCATCCTCCAGGTCGAGGGCGGTCGCGTCGATCACGGTTGTCACACCTGCGACGCTGTCGCCGCCTTCCGCGATCAGATCTCCTTTGACGACGCCGTCCAGGTCTGCCTCGAATATCAGAAGGAGCATCCGGAGACGCTGATCGTGATCACCACGGATCACGGCAACGGCAACCCCGGACTCAATGCTGCGGGCGGGGGCTATGTCATGAGCCCGGTGTTGTTGAAAAACATCTCCGAGGCGACTGCGTCGTTCTCGGTCATGCTGAAACAGATGGGGAAGACGCCGACGATCGGCGAAGTCCAGCAGGTTGTCAAAGCGGGCACGGGCTACGAGGTCTCGGCGCGCAAGGCCGAGATGTTCGCGCCGTTCCTAAGCGGCAAGGGCGACTGCCTCTACGGTGCCATGAACAACCCCGTCTGCCAGTTCGGCCAGCTCATGGGAAACCACTGGGGCATCGGTTGGTCGGGTTCGTCGCACACCGGCGACTACGTTCCGCTCACCGCCCTCGGCCCCGGCGCCGATCGCTTCCGCGGCTTCATCGACAACACCGATGTCTTCCACAACTACCTCGCCCTGACCGGCATCGATTTCAAGAACCCCTCGATGAAGGAACTCGTCGCCGCGCCCGACGTGGATGCGGAACGGGTGGAAGAGTATGCGTAATTCGTCGCTGGACCGGGAGAACCCGGTTTCCCCCTAAAGCTTCGGAAACGCGGCCTTGAGGTCGAGCGAGTCGTTGTTCTGCTTCTGCATCTTGAGCAGGCGTTGGAACAGGCGTTTGGCCAGTTTCTTTCCCTCGGCCGTATCGATCAGGTCCTTCATTTCGTCCGGATCGTTCTTGAGGTTGTAGAGTCGGGCCTTGGAGATCTTGGGATAGAGGATGAGCTTGTTGTCGCCGACGATGATGGAGCGCTGCAGCGCCAGATAGGCGCCATAGATGGCCTGGTATTTCGACTTCTTCTTTTCGCCGCGAAGGATGGGCAGGAGGTTCTGGAATTCCACGTGATCCGGCTTCTCGACGCCGGCCAGGGCCAGGGTCGTGGGCATCACGTCCTGCAGGTAGATCGGCGTGGCGATCTTCCTGTTCTTGGCGATGCCGGGACCGACCGCGATGAAGGGCACGCGGACGCTGTGGTCGTAGAGGTTCTGCTTGCCGAGCAGGCCGTGATGCCCGACGCCGAGGCCGTGGTCGGCGGTGAAGAAGATGTAGGTGTTGTCGGCCTTCCCGGTCTTTTCCAGGCCGTCGAGGATGCGGCCGATCTGCTCGTCCATGTGCTCGGCGATGGCGTAGTATTCCTGGCGGTTGACCTTGATGGCGTTTTCGGTGCGCGGGAAGGGCGCCAACTTCTCGTCGCGGAGTTTCGCGCTGCAGCCGATGGCGTCCTTGTAGGGATATTCGGGCAGCCAGTTCCTCGGCATCTTGATCCGGCTCAGGGGATAACGGTCGATGTATTCCTTGGGCGCCTGTCGGGGATCGTGCACGGCGTTGAAGGCGGTGTACATGAAGAAGGGCTTGTCGCTTTCTTTCGCGTGGGCGAGGAATTGGAGCGCGTCGTTCCGGACCACCTCGCTCCAGTGCGTTCCGCCCTCCCAGAAGCCGCCGAACCTGGGATCATAGGGGCTCCAGGGATCGGGTTGGCCGTCGATCGGCCGGTTGTAGCCTGCGGGCGTCTGCTTGGGCATGCCGCCGCGGACGTTGCGGGCCATGTCGAAGGCCTTGTTGGCGTCGGCGCGCACGTGCCACTTGCCGGTGAAGTAGGTGTGATAGCCGGCCTGTTTCATGTATTCGGACCAGAAGCGGCCCTCCTGTTGTTCCTTCGCGGTGTCCCTGTAGACCTTGTCGGCGTTCCAGAGGAAGCGGCCGGTGTTGATCATCGTCCGGCTGGCCACGCAGACCGCGCCGCTCCAGGAGCCCGGGTTGTAGGCGTGGGTGAAGGTCGTGCCGCTCTTGACCAGGCGGTCGAGATTCGGCGTGTCGATGTCCGTGTGGCCGAACGCCCCGATGATCTCGTAGCACATGTCATCGGCGAAGAGGAACAGGACGTTCGGCTTCTCCGCCCGGGCGCGCGGAGCGACGGCCAGAAACAGGGCGGCGGCGAGAATCGTAAGGGCGCCTGTGGCGCGTTGAATGAAGCGGCGGTTGATCATGATCGTGATGGGACTGTTCGTTTTGAAAGAAATCGGGATCGCGGAATCTACCGGCATTCGACGACCGGAGCCAATGGAAATTCCATTGCGCTGCGATAGTCGTTGCGTGTCGGCCGCGTATTCTTCAAGTATTCCTCTCCATACATTCAGGCCTCCCTGGCGCGCCGAAGCGCAGCGAGGGCGGCCCCGGCTGAACAATCGAATGAAAATCCATCCCCTTTATCTGAACGGCGAGTTTGTCGAGACCGGCGACTCGATTGACGTGATCAACCCGGCGACCGGCGAGGCCTTCGCGAAACAATCCACCGTGGACCGCGCCGGCGTGAAGCAGGCGCTGGAGGACGCGCAGGCGGCCTTCGATGGCTGGCGCAGACTCACGGGCATGGCCCGCGCCGATTACATCTACAAGATCATCGACGCCCTCAAGGCCCGCGCGGACGAATGCGCCGAGGTCATCGTCCGCGAGAACGGCAAGCCCCTGCCGCAGGCCAAGGGCGAACTGGGCATGACCATCGACCACCTGCGCTGGTACGCCGAGGAGGCGCGGCGCGGTTACGGCCGCACCATCCCGCACCAGCAGGACGGCAAGCGCCACCTGACCATCAAGACGCCCATCGGCGTCGCGGCCGCCATCGCGCCCTGGAACTTCCCGCTCGTGCTGGCCGTGCGCAAGATTGCGCCGGCATTGGCCGCCGGCTGCCCGGTCATTCTCAAGCCCGCCAGCGCCACGCCGCTTTCCGCGGTCATCTTCGCCGAAGCCTGCCACGAGGCCGGTCTGCCCAAGGGCGTGTTCCAACTCGTCGCCGGCAGGGCCTCCGATATCTCCGCCGAGTTCCTGGAGAATCCCATCTGCCGCAAGATCTCCTTCACCGGCT
>JAYPGD010000477.1:0-4540 GCA_038126655.1 Verrucomicrobiales bacterium | reverse complement strand
GAAATGAAATCCCGATGCGGAACGGTATATTCCTTTCCGTCCGCCATGGTGATCACGAACGCCCGGTTCGATTCGATTGCGCTGCACATACAACGCCAAGGCCCCAATCAGCCAGCCTACCTACTCCTCGATCCGATACAAGGCCTTGTCCGTCCTCAGGATCAACGCGTCGCCATCGACTGCGGCGGTGGCCATGAGTTCTCCGTCGAGCGAGTTCTCGGCCAACTTCTTGAACGCCTTGCCGGCCTGCAGGACGGTGGTGTCGCCGGCGCGGCTGTGGAAGTAAATGCGGCCATTGGCGTGGGTGGGCGACGAGGAGTACGTGCCGGCGATGCGTTCCCGCCAATGCTCCTTCCCGGTCAGGGCGTCCACACAGGTCACCATGCCGGCGCGGTCGCTGACAAAATAGATTTCATCGCCGACCAGGATCGGCGACGGCTGCTGCGAGACATTGCGTTTGAAACTCCAGGCAATCTCCGGCTTGGAAACGCCCTCGTACTTCACCGCCAGCAACTGCGGTTTCATGAAGCTGGTGCTGAGGTAGACCATGCCGTGCCCCGCGACGGGTTTGGGCACGATCGAAAAACCCAGCGCGCCATAGTTCAGTTTCCACAATTCCTTTCCGTTCTTTGGATCGTAACCGTAAAGCCAGTCCGCGGCCGGCGAGAACACCACCGGGTTGCCATCGACGTTCAACACGATCGGCGTGCCGTAGGCCTTCTTGAGCTGGGGGTTCTCATTCATCTCGCCGGAGCGGTCCGTCTTCCAGGCGACCTTGCCGGTGTTCTTGTCCAGCGCGACGATGTATTGCTGATCGCTGCCGTCCATGTGGAAGATGAGTTTGTCTTCCCAAAGCACGGGCGTGCTTCCCGGTCCGTTCTCGTGGGCGATATGGAGATCCTGGTTCCTCCAGACCGCCTTCGCATTCTTCGTGTCCACGCAGACCGTGCCGTAGGAGCCGAAGTGGCAATAGAGTCTCCCCTTCTCGATGATGGGCGTGGGCGAGGCGTAGCTGTTCAACTTGTGCGACCACTGGGGATTCTTCTTCCGAAGGATCTCAACATCGTGAAGCAACCGGCCGGAGTTCTTGTCGACGCAGATTGCGTGCAGTTTCACCAGCGAGAGCACGACCACGGGCTGACTGCCGGTGTTGCTCTTCAGCCGCTCGGCCTTCTCCGCCTCGCTGGCCTCGACCTCATGCGCGGCGGTCAGCCAGATCTGGTCGCCCTCGATCACCGGCGACGACCAGCCCTTGCCTTTCAGTTCGGCGCGCCAGGCGACGTTCTTCGTCTCGCTCCATTTGAGCGGGAGGTTGGCGTCGGCATGGCCCTGTCCGGAGGGGCCGCGCCATTGTTTCCATTCGGCCTGGACGGCAACCACTGTCGCCAGCGTGAAGATGAGGATTCGGAGGGAGATCTTGTTTTTCATGGAAAGCATTCAGAAAGGCGCGGACGCCAATGCCCGCTGAATTACACGCAACCCGGCCGGCCTGTCCAGCGATTGATGAAGAAAGAAGACGCTCCCGCCCGTCTTTTCTGGCTGTAAATAATCGGATTCGCGCGTGTTCTATCAGCAACCGTAGGCGCCGGGGCACAACCGGCAATCGTCGCACATGATTCCAAACGGGGAGCAAGGGTCCCAGGCCAAGCCTTTCCAAGGCCAAGGGGATTTTCATTCCTTCCCCGCCCCTTCCTCCAAACAGGCCGCCGACGGCAGACATGTCCCCCTTTCCCGACGAGGATGGGCGCTGTTTGTCCTGATCTTGTCCATGGCGCCGCAGGCGCAGGCCCAGACCGCGCCTCCCAACGACAATCTCTCCGACGCGTTCTACCTGCACGCTTCCTCGCTCACAGCCACGCAATCGAACACCGCCGGCACAAAGCAGACCGGCGAACCCGATCACAATGACAGCCCCGCCGACGCCTCCGTCTGGTATCAATGGACGGCCCCGGAGAACCTCCGGGTGACCCTCACGCTGGAGAACAGCAAATTTGACACCCTGCTCGCCGTCTACACCGGCGCGAGCATCGCCTCGTTGACTCCCGTCGCCAGCGACGACGACAGCGGCGGCGACCTGACCAGCGCCGTAACCTTCAATGCCCTCTCCGGATCCGATTACCACATCGCCGTAGCCGGCTACGACGGCGACGCCGGCGAGATCGCGATGAAGTGGACGACCGTCCCCGCGACCGCCGAACCGCCGAAGATCGTCCAACAACCGGAAAGCCGCGCCTTTGTCGCCGGACAAACCGCGGCCTTCAACGTCGTCGCGACATCGGCATCCAAGCTCACCTACCAATGGACCCGGAACCGCGTGGCGCTGGCCGGCGCCACGGTCATCAGCGAACCCGCCACCCTGGAGATCGGAGCCTCGCCCAATCTCATTTCGCGCAACAAGTTCCGGGACGCCGACACAGGCTCCGGCCCCGTCGCCCAAGGACGCGCGCCCACCCGCGGAAAGGACGCGATCATCCCGGTCAGCTCCGGCGCGCTCGGCGTCCAGGTCTTCAGCAATTTTGATTCCGGAGCCGAACGGGGCGAGCCCATGCACGCGGGACAGGCGGCCGGCTCCTCCCGCTGGTTCACCCTCAAACCCGAGGAAGACGGCCAGATGGTCCTCGACACCATCGGCAGTTCCATCGACACCGTGCTCGCCGTTTACGAGGGAAGCGGCCTCGCCAACCTCCGCCTCGTCAAGAGCGACGACAACGGCGCCCCAGATGGGATTCGCAGTCGGCTCAGCTTCACCGCGACAACCGGAACCGAGTATCAGGTGGTGGTCGACGGCGTCGCCGGCCAGCAGGGAACGATCAACCTGAACTGGGTCCTGCTCGTCCCATTCACTCTGGAGAAGCCCACCGTGGCCAACGGCGAAATCCGGATCACGATCCAGGCCAAGCCCAACGTCGTCTACACCACCCAGGTCACTTCCGATCTGATCAACTGGACAACCTTCTCCACCGATCAATCGACCGCCGGCGGCGAATTGGTCGTGAAGGACGCCATCCCCGCCGGTCAGGCCACACGGCTCTACCGCGTCGTGATCCTGCCCTGATCGGAAGACCGCCCCACACAATAAAGCCGGCTGCGCGTTCGGATGAACAACCTCCCCTCGGAAACCGCCGGCGTCGCCATGGCTTTCTCCCCCATGGCGTTCGTCGCCAGCTTTTCAAACACCGGCCCCGCCTTTACCACGTGGATGTCGCCGTTGTTCTGCGTCACATAGATGCGTCCGCCCGCCGCCACCGGCGAGGCGTAATAGGGTCCGCCCCGCCCCGGGACGAGCCGTTTTTCATGGAGCAGCCTTCCCGTCCGCGCCTCAAACGCCGCCATCACGCCGCGTTCATTGGGCAGATGGAAATGGTCGCCAACCACAACCGGCGTGGGAATGTAAGAGCCCTGACGCCCATTGACCCAGGCGGCCCCGCCCGGATTCGGATTGTCCACGGTGGGCGTGACATCGCCGACGGCATCCTTTCGGATGGCCAACAGATTCCGACCGCCGTGCGCCGCGGTCATGTAGATGAGCCCATGCGCGAAGATCGGTCGGGGCACGGGCACATCGCCGCGGCCGCGATACCACCAGACCTTCTCCCCGGAGCTGAGATCGTAGGCCGCCGCCTCCTCGTAACCGTTGCAGACCACCAGATCCCGGCCGTTAAGCGAATAGGCATTCGGCGTCGCAAAGGTCGGCACATCGTTGCGTTTGATCCGTCGACGTTCGTCCCCGGTGTTCAGATCCACGACCGCGACAAAGCAGCCGCCCTGCACGTCGCACTGAACGAGGACCATGTCCTTGTAAATGATCGGCGAACTGGAGAAGCCCCATTCCAGTTCGGGGTGTCCGTCGGGCGCGGCTCCCAAACGCCCGAGGTCCGCCTTCCATTTCAACGCGCCGTCGAACCCATAACAAAACAACCCCTCTGAACCGAACAGGGCGACCACATTCTCCCCGTCCGTGGCCGGCGTCGGATTGGCATGGGTGGATTCCGAGTGTCGTCCGTTCTGCGGGACGCCTTCGTGCGCCGCCTTCTCCCAGAGCCGTTTGCCGGTTCGCTTGTCCAGACACAGGACCATCCATCGCCAGACATCCTTCTCACGTTGAATGTCGAAGCCGAACGATGGATCTTGCTGGAATTTGGGGTTCCCCGCCTCCCCCACGGCCGTGGTGAGAAACAGCTTGTCGCCCCAGACAATCGGCGACGACAGGGCCAACCCCTCGACCGGAACGCGCCAGATGACATTCTCGCCGGTGTCCACATTCCAAACGATCGGCGGATCGCCATCGCCCAACCCGTCGCCATTCGCGCCGCGGAAGGACGCCCAGTTGTCCGCCACGACGCCCGCGGCGTTGACAAACAGGACGCACCCAAGCGCCGGGCCGATCAATCGGGACATTCGCGTTGTCGGATTCAACTTCGCCATGGCGGCGCATCTTGCGCGCCGGGCATTCGCCCCGTCAATCGTCCGTCGCTGCGGGACAGGGCATGAACAGCAATCGCAACAGCTTCACAGATGTAGCGTCGGCTGTGTCAGCCGA
>JAYPGD010000476.1:0-4548 GCA_038126655.1 Verrucomicrobiales bacterium | reverse complement strand
GAATCGATCGGATCGCCCGGGATCCTCATGTGGACCCCGGACTGGGTCGAACCGGCGACAATCGAAGTCGAGGACTTCTACTACCGGGTCCTCGACTGAGAACAGGCCTCAAGCCGGACTTGTCGAATCCTCCGATTCTCCTGCAAGATTTCCCAAGGCAAATGCAAACACCCCAACTGTCACCGAATTCTAGCAAGATCAAGCTGGCGCTCCTGATCGTCCCCTTGCTGATCGTGGTATTCCTGCTGCTCAAGCCGAAGCAGGATGACGCTCCCCCGCCGCCGCCTGAGCCGCCCAAGCCGCCTCAGGTCGAACTTTCCAAGACTTCCAAGACCAACGGGCTCCTGCATGTGACAGGCGAAGCCGAACCCTTCACCGGTCAGGTCGTGGAGTATTACCGCGACGGGAAACTCAAGTCGCAGACCGATGTCAGCGCCGGCCTGTTGGAGGGCCTGTCCTTAGGCTGGTTCACCAACGGGACAATGCAGATCGAAGAGCCCTTCCGCGCCGGGAAGGCCCATGGCAAGCGCACCAAGTGGCGCATGGATGGAACCAAGCTTTCCGAGGCGCACATCGTCGAAGGCGAATTGCACGGGGAATTCAAACGCTGGCACGAAAACGGGCAGTTGTCGCAACAGGTGCCCATGCAGAACGGCAAGCCGCACGGCGAATCCCTGGCCTGGCACACCAACGGCACTCTCAAAGCCCGCGTCTCGCTGACCAACGGCGTCGTGGTCACCCAGGAGTTCTTTGTCGAAGACGGCAAGCAAGCGGCTGGGAAGTAGGGCCGTGTCTCCATTCACATATCTTTGTCTTTCGGAGCGCCGAGCAATGCTCGGCATGGACCCTCAGCCCGCCCATAGGCCGAGCAATGCTCGACGCTCCAACCGCGGGATTTGATGCTTTCCCAAGCATCGCCGCCCGCCTTAAATCCCCCATCATGTTCAGACGCCTTTCAAAGATCATCACAACCGGCTTCCTTATGGCACTCGCGTCCGGTTGCGCCACCTCCACCCTCACCGCGCCCGACAAGCATGTCGTCAAGCTCGCGGGCGGTTTCCGTTTCACCGAAGGCCCCGCCGCCGACACTGCGGGCAACGTCTATTTCTCCGACATCCCCAACGAGAAGATCCACATCTGGACCGTGGACGGCGAACTCAAGACCTTCCGCGAGAACACCGGGCGCGCCAACGGCAATTTCTTCGACGAAGCCGGAAATCTCCTCTCCTGCGAAGGCGGCGCGCGACGCGTCTCCATCACCGACATGGCCGGCAATGCCTCCACGCTGGTCGATGTCTACCAGGGGCGTCCCTTGAACAGTCCCAACGATCTCTGGATCGACCCCAAGGGCGGAGTCTACTTCACCGATCCGCGCTACGGGAACATGGACGGACTCGAACAGGGAGGCTTCCACGTCTATTACCTCTCCCCCAATCGCAAATACTGCCGCCGCGTCGCCGACGACCTCGTCAAACCCAACGGCCTCATCGGAACGCCCGACGGCTCGAGGCTCTACATCGCCGACCCCGGCGACAACAAGACCTACGTCTACACCATCGAACCCGACGGCCGTCTGGTGAACAAGAGACTCTTCTGCGCCGAGGGCTCGGACGGCATGACCATCGACAATCGGGGAAACATCTACCTCACGCGCAACGCCGTCCTGGTCTTCAATCCCGCCGGCCAGCAGATCGACACGATTGAAACGCCGGAACGCCCCGCCAATGTCTGCTTCGGCGGCCCCGACCGGGACACCCTCTTCATCACCGCGAGGACGTCGATCTATTCTGTGAAGATGAGCGTGCGCGGCTATTGACGCTCGGACCGGGATTCGCGCCTCTATATCGACGGATCCCACGAGACAACATCGGGCGCCTTGCCGCGTTCGCGCACCGACGTCCAGATCCATTTCATGGGATTGAACGGTTTGTCCTGCAGGACGTATTTCATGACCTCCTGACTCGGAAGGACGATCAAGTTCGACGGCGCGTGGCGCAGAAGATCGCTCTTGGGATCCACCATTTCGACGATGATGGGAACCTTTGAGTTCAGCGCCTTGACGCGAGAGGCGACATGGAGCGTCTTCACGTCCGGATCCGCGAATCGAATGTTGGCGAAGACGAACACGATGCCGGCCTGTTCCACATTGGCTCTCTTGAGCGCCGCCGGGTTGATGGGCACGCCCGAGACGAAGTGATGCTGCGGATAGGGGTTCCGCTTGACCAGATCGCTGATGATCGCCACCTCGTAATCGGACAACTCCGGAACATTTGGCAGGTCCTGGATCAGCTCATCCGCCATCGCGGTGTATTCGCAAATGACGATATGCCCGGTCGCCGTCACCTGGGCGCGCCCCCTTTCATGACGATCGAGAAATGAATGAACGGACTCCGCAATGATCGCGACCGCGTTGGTGTAAAGATAGAACCCCGTCACAATCGTGAGGCCCGCCACCCATCGTCCAAGGCCCGTGCTGGGCACAATGTCGCCATAGCCAACCGTCGTCGACGTCACGAGCCACCACCAGAGCGCATCGCCCGGATTGTCGATGGCCGAGTTTTCGCCGGTCTCAATGGCGTAGAAGAGCACGGTGTTCAGGACCATGCTGACGCCGCCCACCCAAAGCAGGAATTGAACTCGCCTTTTCATCCCTCTGAAATCTTCCGTGGAATCCTTCCGTCAGCATCGAGCCCCAAAAACCCGTGGATTGGCAATCCCAATCCGCCATTTGTTTCCTGAAACCTCCGCCCGGCATCGGACCGCCCCCTTCCTCGCGCGGCGAACAGGATGCGTTCTACTTCGCCGCGCCCCTCATCCATCCCCCGGCCCCGGGAATTCCACAGCCTTCGCAACCGACAAATCCCGCCGGCAGGGCGCTGATGCCGCTCTTCAGATTCTCCCAGTAGAACGGCTTCCGCTTCAGACGTCCCTTCTTCGTCAGTTCATCCATTGTCCGCGCGTCGAACAACCGGCCATTCGCCACGACATAATGCACGCGTTCTGAATGCCGGATGTCCTTCGTGGGATCGCTGCCCTTCTCGATCACGATCAGGTCCGCCAACTTGCCCGCTTCCAGCGAACCCAGGTCGCCGTCGAGTCCGACATATTTCGCGCCGAAAAGGGTTCCGCAACGCAGCGCCTCCATTGGCGTCATGCCGCCCTGCACCATGGCCCACATTTCCCAATGCGTGTCCATGCCCTGCAACTGGCCATGTCCGCCCGCCTGGACCATCCCGCCGTTGTCCACGACCCGCCGGGCGATGCGCGCCTGGCGGATGTGATTGTAGTCCTCCAACGGCGCCTTGATCCGACGCCGCGCCCGCGGATTCAACACATGCGGCGGCACGAAGCTTTTCACCCGCTTGTGCTTCCAGATCTCGTTGATGTCATACCAGTAGTTCTCCCCCCAGATGCCGCCATAGGCCACACTCAGGGTCGGCGTGTAGCCCACGCCGGTGTCGCGCCAGAGATCCAGCACGTCGTCGTAGACCAACTCGACCGGCAAGGTGTGCTCAATGCCGGTGTGGCCATCCACGATCATGGTCATGTTGTGCATGAACAGCGAACCACCCTCAGGCACGACCATCATCTTCAACCGTCTCGCCGCCTCGATGACCTGCTGGCGTTGGTCGCGTCGCGGCTGGTTGTAACTCTTCACGCTGAACGCGCCGACCGCCTTCATCCGCTTCAAATGAAACAGGGCGTCATCCAGGCTCGCCACCTCCGCCTTGTAGGAGCCTTCGGCCCCGTAGAGAATCGTCCCGGTCGAGTAGGTCCGCGGCGCGACAATCACCCCGGCCTTGGTCATCTCGCTCGCCGCGAAGATGTCCTGTGTGTCGGCGGAAGGGTCGTGAATGGTCGTCACGCCGAAAGACAACCTCGCGTAATCCACCCAGTTCTGCTGCGGCGCGATCCCGTCCCGCGCCTGCGCGCCATGCGCATGCGTGTCCACAAACCCCGGCAGGATCACCTGGCCTGACACGTCGATCTTCCTCGCCTTTTCCGGGATTTCCACCTCGCCCTTTTTCCCGATCGCCGCGATCCGGTTGCCCTTGATCACGATCACGCCGTCGTTGATCGCCTCGTCGCCCTTCATGGTGACAATCCGCCCGCCCACCAGGGCGATCGTTCCCCGCGGACGCGCATGGTTGGCCTTGAAGCCGACGTCAACCCCGGTCGTCTCCGGCTCCGGCAGTTTCTCTGGCGCGCCCTTGAGAAAAGCGAACGTGTCCTTCAACTCCCGCGTGAACAGCGTCGGCCCCAACGACCAATGCAGCTTCTTGCTGTCGCCCGAAAAATGAATCCACTCCCCCGCCCCGCTGCTCACCTTCTGCAAGGGCAGCGACTTCGTGCCCGGCCCGACTGAAATGGTCTGCCCCGTCTTCAGGAACGGCGCAACATACACATTGAACCGCTCCACAAACGCCACCCAGTTCCCGTCCGGCGACAACGCAAAATCCACACCCCATTTACTGGTGAAATGGACGCGCTCGTCGTTCCCGGACAAGTCGACGGAATACAGCTGCCGGTTGTCGCCGCCGCCATCGG
>JAYPGD010000475.1:0-4595 GCA_038126655.1 Verrucomicrobiales bacterium | reverse complement strand
TCGGCATCATGGGCAGGTGCGCGCGAAAGATGCCGTCACGCTGAGGAGAGAAGACCTTCTTCAACCGCCCGGATTCGAAATGCCGCAGCACGCCGGCAAAGTCCTCGCGTCGATAGCCTTCGGGTCTGGGCGCCATCAGCTTGTTCGATTCCACCTGAGTCATGATGAAGCGGAAGTTGTATCCCTGCACCTGGCCGTCGCCCCTGCCCTGCTTGTCGCCGGCCATGGGCTCGCCGTATTGCGAGCGCGATTCGCGGCCGACATGGAAGTTCTCCCCAGCCATCGCCATCAGATCCCCCTCATAGCTGGCGTCGATGAACGCGCCGGCTTCCACCCGCAGTTCCTTGCCCTTGGATGAACGTAACACCGCTGCCTGGATCCTGCGTCGGCCGCGTCGCCAATCACTGAACTCCAAGCGCGCCAGGGAGCGCCCGCGCGCCACCTTGACGCCCTGCTCCTCCAGCATCGCCGCGAACACCCGGCGGTTCACCTCCGGTTCTCCAAGCGTCCCACGCCAGCAATCCTTCACCTGCCGGGAGTCCGGTCCGTAAGTTTCGAAATAGTGTCGCCGCACACGGTCGGCAAATTCCCGGAAGAAACCCGTCAACGCCTCGAACGAACGGAAATCCGAATAGGACAATCCGCTCGTGGTCAACCCGCCGATACGGTGTGTCGGTTCGACCAAGGTCACGTCCATGCCGCCCTTCGCGGCGCTGACTGCGGCGGCAATGCCTCCCGGGGTGGCGGAATAAACCACGACATCCTGATCCGCCGATTGCGCGACGTGGACCGCGACGATCAGGCCAATGACTGCAAACGCCTGTTTCATGCGCCGGAATTCTCGCGATCAAAGACTGAAAACTCACGCGTTTTGTTGAACAGACGATCCCGCAATGCCAGGAGCCAAGCGAATGAAGCAGGGCTCGCATGAGTCGAGAGAATGGCTGTTTGATTTCGAACCATGAAAGCCAACCTTATCGTCAGTCCGTTCGCCGAGTGGCAAGGTTGCGACACCGGCGGCGATGAGCCTCATCCAGATCGATTGACCCACTCCGTTCCATGCGATAACAGATCCTCATGACAACACGCCCATCTCCGCCCCGCGATCTTCTCCGCCATCCCAGCCGTTCCACGCTTTGCGTTGCGATCGCTCTCCTGGGCTTGCTCCTGGTCGGCCTTTCCGAAAAGGGAACCGCCGCCGAAGCTGAGATCATCGACGTGCGCAGAATCTGGGACAAGGCCGAGCACAACGCCTTCACCGATCTGATTCGCTTCGAGGGGAATTGGTATTGTGTCTTTCGCGAAGGCTCCGGGCATGTGTCCGCCGCGGGCAAGCTCCGGGTGATCACGTCCGCAAACGGACGGGACTGGAAGTCCGCGGCGTTGATTGCGCGGAAGGGCGTGGACCTGCGCGACGCCAAGATCAATGTCACACCCAAGGGCGAACTGATGCTCTCCGGCGCCGCAGCCGTGCCGCAACCGGCGGACTACAAGCACCAGTCCATGACCTGGTTTTCTTCGGATGGTAAGAATTGGAGCGATGCCTTCCTGGTTGGAGACCGGGATGTCTGGCTCTGGCGCACGACCTGGCACGGCGACACCGCCTACGGGATCGGCTACGGGACCAACAAGAAAAAGGGGCTCATCCGCCTCTACAAGAGCCGCGACGGAAGATCATTCGACACCCTGGTCCCCAGCATGCTCGACGACACCTACCCCAATGAGACTTCGATCATCTTCAGAAAGAACGGCGAGGCTCACTGTCTGCTGCGACGCGATGGCGCAAAAAAATCCGCCATGCTTGGCATCTCCAAGGCTCCCTATCAGGATTGGAACTGGAAGGACCTCGGCGTGCGCGCGGGAGGCCCGCACATCATTGAGATACCCGACGGTCGAACAATCGCCGCAGTGAGGCTTTACGACGGCGGCGCGCGGACTTCCCTTTGCTGGCTCGATCCCGCGGCGGGAACATTGGTCGAGTTCCTGAAACTCCCCTCGGGCGGCGACACCAGTTACGCGGGACTGGTCTGGCATGATGAAGAACTTTGGGTCAGCTACTACTCCAGCCATGAACGAAGCCAGACCCGGGCAAAATCCTCCATCTATCTTGCCCGGGTGAAGATCGCGCCGAAAGCTGGGAATTAAGGCGCCTCGTTCAGGCTTGGGCCGCTCCGGCCCGTTCCCTTCAATTCGCTGTTTTTCCATGATCCTGATTCCCTCATTGCCCTCCAGCGCGCAGATCCGGTTCCTGACGATGGCCATCGTCTGCCTGCTGACCCTTTGCGTCCAGGCCGCCGAGCGTCCGCGCCTTGCGGTCCTTACCGACATCGGCGGCGACCCGGATGATACCCAGTCATTGATCCGGCTCATGGTCTACGCCAACGAGTTTGAGATCGAAGCCTTCGTCGCCAGCGCCTCGGGAACGCCGGGCGAGTTGGGCAAGGCGATCACCCGGCCCGATCTCATCCATCAGGTCATCGACGGTTACAACAAGGTCCTGCCAAAC
This sequence comes from Verrucomicrobiales bacterium, assembly GCA_038126655.1. Taxonomy (GTDB): domain Bacteria; phylum Verrucomicrobiota; class Verrucomicrobiia; order Limisphaerales; family JAYPEY01; genus JAYPEY01. Next base: position 2,089 of record JAYPGD010000475.1, on the reverse strand, counting down.
CTGAAACGCCATGCTTCAAACTGGCCGGCGGCGGACAAGCTTCGGTCCCTGGTCGTTTCCGGCAATCCGTATCGGGGTAGGAAACACATCGGCGAAGGTCACGACACGGACGGTTCCCGGCGACTTGTTCAACGCATCGATGCCGGTTCGGAAAACAACCCGCTGAACATCAGCATCTGGGGCGGTCAGACCGATCTGGCGCAGGCGCTTTGGCGCGTTCGACAGGATCGCGGAAAGGATGGACTCGCTGCCTTCGTGAAACGTTTCCGCGTCTACGACATCGCCGACCAGGACGGCCTCGCCGCGTGGATGCGGGAAGAATTCCCCGGCATGCGCTACATTCTCAACCAGGCGCCGGCAGGGCAGGACAAGCGGCGCGCCACGTTTCGCGGCATGTACCTGACGGGCGATGAATCACTGACCAGTCGGAAATGGATCGAAGAGAACGTCCGTTCGCGCGGCCCATTGGGAGCGCTGTATCCAACCAGGACCTGGACCGCTCCGAATCGCCATGGCTGTCTCAAGGAAGGCGACACGCCCTCGTGGTTCTTCTTCCTGCCGAAGGGCGGCAATGACCCGATGGACCCCTCCAAGCCTGGTTGGGGCGGGCGTTTCAAGAAGGAATCCGACGGCTGGCATCTGGATCTCCCGATCACCGATGCCTTCGATCCGCGCACGACGGTGAGCCGCTGGCGCACCGCTTTCCAAGCCGACTTCGCGCGGCGCATGCAATGGTGCATCGCCGATCCACGCGGTAAATTCAACGACTAGTTCGCGCCGGGCGTTTTGGAATGCGCCTGCTGCGGGAAGTCGAAGGTCAGCACGAGCGGCTCATCGCCCATGTTCTCGATTTCGACGCCGCCGTTGGCCAGCGCGGCCTGGGTGATGAAGCCGATCTCGGGATAGAGTTCGCCGAGCTTCATGTCTTGGTGATAGCGCACTTCGAGTTTGCCAACCCGGCCGCTGCCGCCATTCGTGTGGAACAGCGCGGGGCTCTCGGGGCGGAAGGTCGTCCTGCCGCCGGGCGCCACGATGAGACGGAGAATGGAGCACTTCTGGTCGCCGAGGAAATCCCCGTAGACAATCCACTTCGCGTCCACTCCGTCGCCGGCGAATTCTTCCGCGGTGATGGCCGGGCGCGAATTCTTCATCACGAAGTCCGGGTCCTGATTCGCTGCGAAGTCGAAGGTGTCGACCAGGAACTCCCAGTCTTCGTGCTTGTCCTTCGGATAGTCCTCTTCCCGGCAGGCGTAAAACGCATCGGCTGCTCCGATGCGTCCATCCAGCGTGAGATCCTCGGCCAGGAAGTGCTCGTCCATCGTGACGTGCAGTTCGTGCGTGCAAAGGTCCGTCGGCGAGTGCAGCACGCCATTCGGCATCACGAAGCCGTTGTCAATGTGCATCATCGTGTGCGGCGACAAATGCCGGACGCCGTTGTACTCGCCCTGCCCCCAACGCTTCATGCAGGCGAGGAACTGGTCCTTCGTCACGAACGGGTAGAGTCCCATGGCGGTGGTGTGATAATGCGAGGGACTGACACCGGGATTGTCGTAGGAATTGATGTCGTACACCTCCCACTTGGCCCAGTGAAGGTGGTGCGGAATCGGATTCAGGTTGTCGAATTTCTTCGACACGATCGGCCAGGTTGGATCGCCGAACATGGCTTTCGAAAAGGCCGTCATCTTCTCGCCGATGACCGTTTCCGGACTGGCGACGATCAAATCCTGCAGCGAGATGACCTGGCCATTCGGTGTGAGGACGTGCGCTTCGCCCTCGCGAAACGGCGCCTTGTTCGTGCGGGTGTCGATGACACCGGTCACGATGGGGACGGTGCAGCACATCCAGAGCTCATCGAGCCCGGTGCCGCCCATGTAGTCCGGATAGTACGATTCCGCATCAAGGCGGATTCGTTTCCCCGGCGAACAAAAAGTCCGGCCGGCGTAACGGTGCAGAAGTTGCAACACCCCGTCATTCTGGTTGAGGCAATCATCGAGAACCGAATCCGGTCCCGCGCCGGCTCCGTCGATCACATCTTGTTGGGGGTACTCGTGCAGTTTATCCGGGAGAATTGAGGTCGAAGCGGCCATGG
>JAYPGD010000474.1:3643-4606 GCA_038126655.1 Verrucomicrobiales bacterium | reverse complement strand
GCCAGGTTTCATCGGGCGATGCGTCTGATTGACGGAATCAAAATGGAAAATGAAGAACGAAAGGAGCGACGATGAGTTCAATGGACAGAGAATCAAACGAGGCAAAAGCGGGTTGGTTGTAGAAGCAGCGCGCGATTCACCTGCGGCAGTTGACCCTGGTCAAGCTGTCCACGTTGGCGGGGTTGATTGCGTTCATATCGGGATGCCTGGTTTTCGATGACCGGATCTTGATGGCGTCAATGTTTGCGCAGGTCGGCCTGACGATGACTGCCTTGTTGGGGTTGGGCGTGATCTGGAGGTGGTTTGTGTTCCATTCGCGGCGTGTTCGGCAGTTGGACAAGTCCATCAGCGTTCTGCGTCTCGGCGAGGATGAGGAGCCGTTGGCGTCCATTCCGGCAGCCATGACCGTTTATCCCTGGATGCTGGGGGCGGCGGCGGCGACGCTTGGTATTGCGTTGCTGCTCATTCACAAGGACATGGGGACGGTCGTGTTGGGGGCCTCCATCCTGGGGGGGATCGTGGCGTTGGTGTGGTCGTTGGATGAGTGGCAATACCGCCAGGATGATGCGGCGGCGGGAAACCTTGTTGCCCGCGAGACGGAACAGGGCAAGGACGGCGAGGAGAGCGAAGCCCTTGCGAATTGATCCTCACACAATCCGATTCGCCGCGCGCATGCGCTTGGCGCTGTGAAGGTGGAGGAGCATGGCGGCGGAGGCCGACTCCGGATCGTGGGCGTTGAGGGCGTCCTTGATTGCGAGGTGATCCTGGTAGCCCTGCTTGAGGCCTTCGGGTGAATCGCCGCCGAAATCGTAGGAGAGACTCTTGTAGCTCCAGCACTTCTTGATGGTCTGCCGGATGGGGAGGCTGCCGCAGTGATCGGCGATGATCTGGTGGATCGCGTAGTCGAATTCGCGCGCGGCGCCCTGCCATTCCGCGCTTTTTCCCGGGCGCGCGGCCTCGGCG